>JBGUPW010000191.1:0-2682 GCA_045130495.1 Ruminococcus sp.
AGGGATTTCACTGAGGACATCAACGATGATTTTGCACCGATTGGAGGAATGAATTTATGAGCGTAAGAGATATCTCAATTAACGATCTTCGGCGAATGAAGAAAACCGAAGGTATT
This sequence comes from Ruminococcus sp., assembly GCA_045130495.1. GTDB lineage: Bacteria > Bacillota > Clostridia > Oscillospirales > Acutalibacteraceae > Ruminococcoides. The sequence goes on from JBGUPW010000191.1 coordinate 117, forward strand.
GTATTTCAGGGCTGCGGCGGCGATCCGCAGGAGTGGATTGACGGTATCAATGACATGTTGAGAGAAAGCAGAATTCTGCTTGACGATACAAAGTTTTCAGATGTGTTCCGTTTTCAGAATAACGGTGTGACCTGCCTGCTGTTTCCCTTCAATCCCGATGTGCAGCTTGACACAGGTAAACTTGCTGTGTGGAGACTCTCTACTCACAGTCAGTTCGGCGGCACATGGCTTTCTGACTATGTACCGAACGAGTTGGGCGGATACCTCGGCGAGAGAGTAAAGCCCGACTGCGCCCTGATTGGAGAGTCGGGCAATATCTTTCACCTTGCCGGAAAAGCGGCGCAAACCCTCAAGCAAAACGGCATGAGAATGGAAGCAAATGAAATGCTCGATAAGGTGATGAGCTCAGGCAGTTATGACGAAGCCCTCGGTGTGATCGGCGATTACGTCAACATCACCGACGGTTCGGAGAGCGAGGATTTCGACGAAGGGCAAGGTATGTCATTGTGAGATATGAGGATTTCGTCAGCTGGATTGAGCGGCTGAACGACAGCGACGTGTATGTGTCACCGGACTTCCAATGCGACAGAACGGGCGGTTATCCCACCTCTCTCTGCGTGAATTGGGATAAGGGAAAGGCGTGGCTGCAATTGAATGATAGCTTCGATACAGACGGCGTAGATGTTGCAAAGTATGAGCAGCTCTGCGCCGATTTTGGTATTGTGGATTGTTTTGACACAGAGCAGTTCAATCAGATTCTTTTGTCACTCGGCGAAGACGCGGTGCAAAACGCTTCACTTCCCGAGGACGACGAAGATTTCGATTTGAATATGTAAAATCACTAAAGAAAAGGATGAAGAATATATGATTGTAAGTTTGCAGAAGTTCAAGCAAAAATATGGTCTGCTCGACGAAGCGTGCCGTCAGTGGTGCGCCGTTGCCGTATCAGACAAGAGCCGAATGGACGGTGTCGGTTTCGGAGAATTCTATGAGAAGCTCTCCCTTGAAAAGTATAAGGAATACCGTCAGCATCCCGACAGATTTGACGTCACCGAGCAAGGCAGTACAACTGTTCTTCCTTTGACCGTTGAAGAATTGCGCGAGCTGGAAGAACTTGTCGCCAATACCTTGTGCGGCTATACGGATAAGTCTGTTGAGGATGTTTTGCTGGGACTTGAAATCAAGTTCGCCGCAATCAAAGGCGAAACAGTTTCGGAAGGGATGAGTTAGTCATGGGAATTCTCTGGTTTATCCTGGGCATGATGGTAGGCTGCTGTCTTGGAGTATTTCTGATGTGTTGCCTGTCCATCCACCGGGTCAATAAGTATGAAGCGGAAATTCGCAGACTCCGCAACATCGTCGAGAACATGAATAATTCTCGATAAGAACTAAAAATAAAGGGTATCAATCGCAAACCCCGCGGCGAATGATACCGTCCGAAGCGTCGCGGGGATTGATACCCTCTGAAACGAGGGATCCAAATCAGAACACCGGTATCACGTGTAGGAAATAAAACGTCGCTCCTGCACATTATATGCAACCTGTTTCCGCTTCGCTATAACAGGTTTGTAGACGTTTTCGGTGGATCAGGCAGTGTACTGCTCGGCAAGCCGACAATTGACAACTTTGAAGTATATAACGATATTGACCGCAATCTTGTCAATTTGTTCCGTTGCATGAAGGTTCGTACAATGGCACTGATTCAGGAGTTAGGTATTTGCAATCTCAATTCCAGAGAGGAATTTGAAACTCTGAAAAAGTTTTTCAAAGATGAAGAACTGAAAGATAAATATCTTGAGGAAGAAATTGAATTAACAAGGAAAATGATGCCGCCGGAGTATGCAGAACAGCTCATTGAGCTTCGCCTGAGTATAGCTCACGATTATGATGTGCGCCGGGCGGCAATGTATCTGAAATTGCTTCGATACAGCTATGCAAGCAGCGGAAAGTCCTTTGCCTCACAGCCGTTTGATATCCGAAAACTGTTCCCGTTGATACAGCAAGCCGGTAGGCGTTTATCAGATGTAGTAATTGAGAATCAGGATTTTGAAACCCTCATTCGCCATTACGACCGCGAGGATACGTTTTTCTATCTTGATCCGCCATACTATTTCACAGAAGGGATGTATGAGGGCTTTGGAGAAGAAGACCATTTGCGGTTATTTGAGGTGCTTAGCGCTATCAAAGGATTTTGTTTAGTTTCATACAATGATTGCTTTGAGACACGGGACATATATAAGGATTATAACATTTTTGCGTTTTCCCGCCCTCATTCAATGGCTCAGCGTTATGAGGCAGGAAAAGAATTCAAGGAATTACTGATTGCAAACTATGACTTATTTGAGCGCGTCAAAAATCAACCGCAACAGCTGACTCTTTTTGACGACGCTGGGAAGTTTGACAATTACACTAAAATTTTGAAGGAGAGTAAAGTTTAATGAAAATTATTTCAGTAACAGCACAGCCCCATGTTTTTATCACATTGCCCGTTGAGGCGCTTATTGAGGCGGGAATCACCCCAACCGATGCTGTCGAAATCTACGCAGAAGACGGAAAGGTCGTTATT
>JBGUPW010000192.1:0-28762 GCA_045130495.1 Ruminococcus sp.
GCCGTCCTCCTTGACATAGCGCTCGCGGTTGAGCACCCAGAAAAGTCCTTGGTGCTTTCGGTAAATGTTCTCCTTGATGATATCCTCATCCTCGGAGTAGGAGAGAACGGTTTTGTCGAGCACAACTATATTCAGATCCTTCTTCGGCATGATGTGCCAGCCGACGAAGAAAGAGATTATAAGCAGCACGACGACCGCCGCCAGAATGTGATACCATTTCAGTCGCTTGCAAAAAGCCGTTAATTTATTACGCCTGGTCTGCTGCTGCTCGTCAAAGGCTTTTTCTTCCTCCGTTACGGGCGCGGCAAAGGCTTTTTTCTTTTTTTTAGTAGACATATTTATCCCTGCCCTGCTTCCGCGTCCCCGCTTTCATCGAGGTACGCCAAAAAAGCGTCGGTAATTTCCGGGTCAAAAATCTTGCCCTTGTTATCTGTCAAATATGCGCGGGCTTCTTTTTGCGTCCACGCTTTTTTATATTCGCGCTCCGAAACAAGCGCGTCGTAAACGTCGCACACCGTCACAAGCCGCGCGGCAAAGGGGATTTCCTCTCCGCTGAGCCCGTTCGTTCCCGAGCCGTCGTAGCGCTCATGGTGGTAACGCGCTATCTCGGCTGCCGTAGCTATGAGCGGATTGTCGTCGTAAGCCGACAGTATGGTGTAGCCGAACTTTGTGTGGCTGTTGACAATAACGCGCTCGTCCTCGCTGAGAAGCCCCTGCTTGTGAATGATATACTTCGGAACGGCGATCTTGCCGAGGTCATGGAGCTTTGACGCCACTGATATTCTCTCCGCGTCCTCGCGGGGCAGCCCCATTCTCAGGCACAGCTCGTAAACATAACGGCTGATATTCTCCAAATGCTCCTCGGGACAGCCGTTGTCAAGCTCGGCGTTGCCCGCAAGCTCCTCAAAAATTATATTGATATCGCGTGTCCGCTTGCCGGACACCGTGTTTTCATATGTTGTTTCAAGTCCGCAGTAGGCCGCTTCAAGCATACAGACAAAGAACATATCCATTCCGCCGGAGATGTTCTCAAAGTGGAACACCGCTCCCACGCCGTTTTCATCTCCGAGAACAAATTCAAAATATGTTTCGGCGAACAGGCATTTTTTGCCGCTGCGTAGACTGTTCTTCTCGATCAGCCCGTAGTCGCAGCCCTCTATGCCGCTGTTCAGCTTTTCGACATAGCCGTTTTCGGTTTTGACCGCCGCGCAGTAACGCGCACCGGCGTTTTTCTCGTTGAATTTGACGAGCAGATCATAGATCTCCTGCACCGCCGTTTCGTAAAACCGTTCGGGATCGTCACAGCAGAGCAAATCGCGGATAAGCAGCGAAACATTGTCCACCATTTCCCCGTAGCGCGAGGTCTCGCTTTGCAGCTTGCTGTTCTTGAGCTTGAACCTGTAATCTGTTATATAAATGTATTCCATTACGCAGGCTATCACAAGTGTCGGGACCGCGATGGTGTAGCGGTAGAGCACAGGCTGACGCGCCATGAGGAATATGCCCGCGAGCAGCATCATCATCGTGTAATAAGCGCTCATTACAAACACCGCGACGGAATACTGTGTTCTGCGTTCGAGCTGAGCCGCCGCCGCTTTTGCCGTGTAGAGCGAGGCAAGGAGGCACAGTAGGCACATTGCAGCCAACGCCGCCTTGATAAAGGTCGGGTCGGGCGCTGGCAAGACTGCCAGAACGGAAAGCCCTGACGCCAAAAGTATTGCAACGGCAGTCTTTTTTCTCTCCTTGAACAGCCTGTTCAGGAACGCGAGAGTCACCATAAACGTAAGGTGAACGGGGAGCAGCGTCAGCTTGAACCAAATCGGATCGTTAAGCAGATAGGTTACCTCGGGCAGTGAGTTGAGAGCCAATACGACGCCCGCAAAAAACACCACCGCGCCCACCGCCACAGAGCGGAACAGCCGCCGCTTTATCAGCGACATGACAGCGAACACGATTATTGAGATAAGTCCTGCCGCCGCGATGATGCAGCCGAGTATGAACACATACGAGGGCGCAACGGCGGGGTCGGCGTTATCGGAAAGATGAGCCTCGAAGCGCACCGAAAACGGCAGCTTCAAAAACACCTCGATAGTTTGCTCATGGGTCGATTTCGGGATAACAAGGGCGTTGTAGCAGTTGCCTACATAGCTCTCTTTATCGAATTGGTTGTCATAAACCAATTTGCCGTTGAGCTTTATTTTCGCGGGCGAGAAATCGGTCATTATAGTTATTGTCCTGTCGTGATCCGACGCGTCAATGGTATTCACAAGATAAATGCTGTTCTTGCGCACGCTTCTTTCGGTGATGATCGGGTTCTGTGCGTTGAACACGCGAAGCTCGCCCGACGGCGAGGCTCCCGCCCTTTCGGTGTAGGTGTAGTTCCAGTTTGAGAGCATATCGTCCGACGCATAGCTTTGCGCCACGTAATCTGCCGCGAAATACACCGCCACAGTCAGCGCGAAAATTATAAGCGAAACGCCCAAAAGCGGAAGCACGCTGCCCTTGGTGTTTTTGTTATTCAATTTTTCTCTGATCGTGGTTTTCTTATTCATAATCGCCGCCGTCTATTGAGGAATCTCTGATAATTCAGTGTTGTGATGTCGTGCAGAAATTTGGAGGTTCCCTAAAGGGAATCTCCAATAATTCAATGTCGTGCAGAAGTGCGGAAGATTTATGGCAGAATATTGTCAAAGCTCCGCAGGAATACTGACGTATTTCAAGGAGCTTTGGCAATTTTATGCCGTGAAGATTCCGTGCTTATGCGCGGTAGGGAATTTTTAGAGGTTCCCTAAAGTCTTGAATATTTTTTGAGGAGGTTTTTAACGTCCTCGTCGGTCACGTGTGCGTCCTCTGCCGCCTTGTCTTTTTCGAGCAGATCCTTTATTTCTTCGGTGACTCGCAAAGCGGCCTCGCAGTGCTCCGTTATTTTTTTAAGAGCGTCGCGCAGACGGGCGTTTTCCGATTCAAGCTGTTTTATTTTTTCTTCCATTGCTTTTACTCCGTTTTAAGCGCGGCGATAACAGGCGCTCCATCCTTCACCTCAGCGGTTATCACGGTTCTTCCGAGCATGGTTTCGCGCTTTAGCTCGTTATAGAATGTGGTCGTTATCTCCGCCTTATTTCCCTCGACGTTCACCGCGTCGATCGTGTAGTAAATATTCGTTCCGTATTCGGGCATCCACATCTCGAAAATCTTTTTTTCGGGGTTGTAGAGCACCGACTTCGTTATTTCGATATCGTCCGTTCCGAAATGCTCTTTGAGCACCTTTTTGATATCCTCCTCGGACGCGGTGCGGTACTGCATTGAGTGATTGTTAGTTTCGTTCAGGTTTTCACACAGCGTATGGGCAAAGCCGTACTGCGTGATCACATCGACCGGGATATCCTTTACGGAGTTGAAATTTTTCTGAGCCATCATATAAGCGAGCTCATAGCTTCTCAGCGCAAAGGCGCAAACGTCAACCTTGACGCCGTTCACGGTCACGGGGTCGGTTTTGCCGCTGCCGTAGGAGTGAAAGCCGCTTTTTTCGGTTTCCGAGCTTGCGCTTGTGTCGCTCACCTTGTAAGCCTGTGATGAACCGCTTTCCTGCTTAACGTTGGGGTCGCTGCCGCAGCCTGTGAGCCCCGCCGCCAAAAGAATGACCGCGCAAAATGCCGGTAAAATTTTACTGATTGTTTTTTTCATAAAACTTCCCCTTTATCAGAAATTCCCTGACCCGACAGCCGCCGGGTCAAGGAATATTTTCGGTAACTTTTATTCGGGTTTATACTGAGTATCATTAAAGGGAATTTTTAGAGGTTCCGTAATACACGTTATAAGGCAACCTCTGCAAATGAGGGATTTATTGAACATCAGTATTATCCGAACTCAATCGTTTTTGTCCTTAATACGTCCTTAATACGGCCAGGTGTAATCCGTGTAGCAGCGGTCGGGATTCTCGGAATCGATCTCAACGAACACGTCAGCCTGAGCGATGAACTGATAGTTCCGGTACGCCTTGGCGGTGACGGTCGAGCCGAGAGGCAGGTTGACGGAGAGTGACTCTAAGGGCTTGTTGTATTGGAAATCCTCAAGAGTGTTCTCGTGCTCCTTGCCCGTGTCGTAAACCACGTTGTCAATACCGGTCTGCTTGTTGTAATCACCATTCGCAAAATGGAAGCGATACGCCATGAAGCACTTGTTGACGTCCGTTCTCAGAACTCTGTCGCCGTAGGGCAAAACAAAGGTCTTTGTTTCGGGGTCGTAGCTGCGCTCGTTTGTTTTGTCGGATACGCGCACGGTGTAAACAACTGTGCCCGCGAGTCCGATACCCTCGTCGGAATAAATGCCGTGCTCGGGCGTGAACACCTCGTAGGGCTTGTGGATCTTCTTCTCGCCGTTGGTATCTCTTGTGCTCCAGTCAACGCAGCACATCTGGAAGTGATAGTCCTTGCCGATCTCGATTTCAACCGTGTCGCCGGTGTAGTAAACGTTGCCGTCCTCAAAGCGGACTGCCATAGCGAGCGGAGTTACGATGCCGAGTGAAGACTTTTTGACGGGCTGATCCCCGTCGTCCTTGACGGGAGCGATCCTCGACCAAAGGGATACCGAGCCGGTGGGAGCGGTGTACATCTTCTCACCCTTGGGGCTCTCGACCTTTACGCTTGAAACGTCCGCGATAGCGACGGCGCTCTCACCGAAGAAATGTCTGTCGGAGCTGCCGAAATAGTCGGGGCTGATCGAAAGTGACTTGGCGTCCCTGTCAACCGCGTAGGTTCCGGCGGTCGCTGCGTACAAATCAACGTTGTCGCCGATCACGATCGACTCCGCGACGGGTATTGCGCCGTCAACGGGAGATTTCTGCTTGCTTGCGCCGATCGCGCTCGCGCCTGTGGCTGAAACAGCCGTGACCTTGGCGTTGCCTGTGAGCTCGATATTGCCGCCTGTGTGGCTGCCGCGTCCGCTGCCGATAGCAGCGCCGCCGCTGTTGAGCTCGTTGCTTCTGCTTGTTGCCGATATAGCGGTAACTTCGGCATTGCCGCCGATTTTAACATTAACTTTGTAAGCGTCCTGATTGTACTGAGCCGCCTTGCTGGTGCCTCTGCCCGCGCCGATGCCCGCACCGCCGCAGGAGCCGATCGCAAAGACCTTGCCGCCGTTGATCTCGATTGATGAAGCGGAAGCGCCGTAGCCGCCGCCGATACCCGCCGCAAAGGTGCCGGGATCCTGAGCGTTGAGCGCCGCGAGGTCGCTGTAGTCAAAGCTCTGATTTTCCGAGGTCGCGGCGTAGATCTCGCCGCCGTTGATGACGATTTTGCCGGAGTCATACTCGCCGACAGCCGCAACGCCGATAGCTCCGCCGCTTGTGCCGTAGCCGCAGCCGATGCCCGCGCCGCACTCCTTGCCGTAGGCGTGGACAACGCCGCCGTTGATCGTGATAAGGTTGCCGTTCACGTGATAGCCCGCGCCGATGCCCGCGCCTCTTGCTCCGGCAAACGCGTTGATATTGCCGCTGTTTATCGTGATTTCGCCGACCTTTACTCGCTCATCCTCGGGGATATTGATAGAGGTTCCGTAAGAGCCGATAGCCGCGCCGTATTTACCTCCGGTGACGTTGAGCGTGCCTTCGCCCTCAAACGAAACCTTGGAGCCGAACGCGACCTCGATACCGCAGGAAAACTCGCTGCTGTCGCCGCTGATGTTGCTGAAGCCGTCAAGCACAAAGGTAACGTCGGAGTTGTTTTCAACCTTTATCGCGGAACGGCCTGCCGCCGCGATCTCGGCTGATGAAAGCTTTACGATCGCCCTTGCTCCGCTGATGTCAACGGGCTGCGCGGCGTTGTGAGTTCGGTCGATCGTGTAGCTGCCGTCTTCATTTATCAAAAGAGCCTGAGCAGACTCTTCGCCCTCTGCGAAAGCCGTCAGCGGAAACGCTGTCAGCGCGAGGAGAGCGGCAAGCGACGCAGAAATAATTTTTTTCACGGTGATCATCCTTTCATACTATTATCAAATAAAAGTCTTTAACATCTGTTTGAAAACGTTTTAATTGAAAATAGTATCATATTTTCTAAATGAATTTTTTATTCGGGGTGTTTGCATTTTTCGGTTTGATGGTCGCGAAACCAAAAGCTGCGGAACACTAAAAAATCGGCTGCCAAGCCGTGCACCGCAGTGCTAAGCTTATGCAGCCGGTCGGTCGTTTAGAATACTAATTAGACACCAGAGCTTTGCGTCGCCGCCTTTCGACGGGTTTGCCCTTTTTCTTATTTTGCATATTCTATCATATCTTTCCGAAAAAATCAATATATTTTTAAATATTTCAAAAAATATTTTTCCGAAAAGCAATTATAATAAAGGTTCATATTATCAGAAAAGTTGTAGGGACAACCGGCGGTCGCCTGCGAATATACGTTTGATTACGTCGAATTGTGTCGCCGGAAAACGTGTTTTCCTGCTAAAATCTCAGCTAAAACAAACCTCTTGCGTACAGGCGAGCAATGTCGCCCCTACCGGTTACGTTTGTTATTTATATTTCAGAATCATTTCAAAATCAGATTAACGTTATAGGTCAAGCGTCACGCTTGTCAAATGTCCATATTCATTGCCGCAGTTCGCCGCACCTCGTCCTCGGCGTCAAGAAATGCCTGTACGACCAGCGGATCAAAGTGCGTGCCGGCGTCATTGCGGATTATATCAAACGCCTTTTCCACAGTGAACGGCTCCTTGTAGCTTCGGCGCGACACAAGCGCGTCAAACACGTCGGCAACCGCCATAACTCGCGCAGACAGCGGAATATCCTCGCCCGAAACTCCGTTGGGATAGCCCTTGCCGTTCCACTTTTCGTGGTGGCACGCCGCCATATTCCTCGCCTCGGTAAGAAAGCCCGACTCCTCGCTGACAAGCGTGATAGCCTTATCTATTATTTTTCCGCCCTCTGTGGTGTGGCTCTTCATCGCGTTGAATTCTTCGTCGGTCAGCTTGCCCGGCTTGTTAAGAATAGCGTCGGAAACCGTGATTTTGCCGACGTCGTGGAGAGGCGCCGAATTTACGACCTCGCTGATGAATTCCTCGCTGAGCTGATCGGCGTAAATCCCCTCTTTCTGCATTTGGCGCAGGATTATCTCGGAATAGGCTGCGGTTTTGCGCACATGGTCGCCCGTGCATTTGTCGCGGCTTTCAACCATGTCGGCGAGCACAAGCACAAGACCGTTTTGAAGCTTTGCGATCTGTCCGCTTTTTTTCTGAACCTCGTCGATATACCGCGCAGTGTCGGCAGTGGCTCCCTTGTAGGCGTGATAAAGGTGTTCGATTTCGTCGCCTGTGTCGATATCGAGCATTTCAAGCATTTCAATGCTTTCGGCGCGCGCCTGCGGAGTGTCAAAGGCAACTCTTTCCGCGGCGTAGGCTATTTTATTTATCGGCGCGATGATCTTGCGGTCGGCAAGCCAGACCGCGTAGGTGCGAATAACGATCAAAAATCCGATAAACAGCGAAATTATCCTTGAAAGAAAAGCGTAAGCCTCGGAGCGAAGCTTATCCATTGACATATCGACGCCCATATAGCAGACCGCCTTTCCCGAGGCGTCGCGTATCGGCTCATAAACCGACACGAGCCAGCCATATTTGTCGTCGGTGATATCCGTGGGAACAGCCTCTCCCTTTAAAAACAGCTCTGCGTATTTTTCGATAGTGTCGTCGTACTCGATAAGCTCGCCCGCTTCGTCAGCCTCAACATCTTCCGTATCGAGGTCGAACACAACGCGGCACCCCTTATCCGTGACCTGATATATATAAATAAACTTTATTTCGGGCGACGAGTCGCGTATGCTTTCAAGCATTTCCTCCGCCTCGGTATAGCCGGGAGCGCTTCTGCCCTGCTCCATGTAGCCCGCAAGCTTTTTCCTGTCGATTTTTTCCGCTATAAGACGTGCGGCGTATTGTCCCTGCTCCTCATACCGCTCTATCGCGGAATCGCGGTACTGAACAATGCTGACGCCGATAGCCGTAGCCGCGACCATAGTCGTTGAAACCGCCACGAGAAGCGTCACCTTTATTCGCAGCGACATTCTTCTGCGCCCCTGTGCGCTCCCCTTTTCAAAAACGGTCATATAATACCAGCTCTGGGTTTTTAGATAGTTGAGCAGCCTGCGCGGGATCGGCTTGTATATCAGGAGAGCGATCGCCGTAACGAGCGCTTTGTCTGCCAAGTCGATCAAAAAGCATGAAATGAAGTTGGACGGGATATAGCCGAGCGAAACGGCGCTGCTTATTTTTTCCGCAAAATCCACAGCGACTCCCTCGCCGAAGCTGAAACCGTTGATCATCAGCGTAACAAGACCGCCTGCGACTCCGCCCAGAAACGCGAAGGTTATCACCGCGACGATAACGTGTGGAAACCGCGTCAGCATTTTCCTGTTTACAAAATTCACCGCCGCAACAGCGATAAAAACGCTGATAACACAGTAATATGCGGTGTACTCGTTCGTAAATCCGCCGATTATATTCGTCAGGAAGCCCACCGTGATACACGGGACATATCCGCCGATCAGAGCCGACAGCAGAGTGCCGATATTATCTATATACAGAGGCAAGCCGATCATATCGTTTATGCTTTTTCCCAAAAGGTTAAGCGCAATACACGCGGCAATAACGCAAATCAGCGACGCAACCATGCCCGTTTGTTTTTTTGCTCTAAGTCTGTTCATAGTATCCTCCGTCGCAGCGGCGTATCAGTCCGCGCAAAGCGCGCGCAGCTCTTCCCTCAAGCCGTTTATCTCAGCCGTGAGCGCGGCGTAATCCGCGTCCTCGCCCGCTCTCAGCAGCTCGGTTATCTCGCACACCTTATCATAAAGCGGAGTAAGCGACAGATTTCCGAGCACGCCCTTCAGCGAGTGAGCCGCCTCAAACGCCTCTTTGTAATTCTTTTCATTCGCCGCGCGGGTCAGCTTATCGAAGCTTTTCTCGTCCGCTGCCATTTTCACGAGCCTGAGATAAAGCGCCTCGCTGCCGCAGCACCGCGCCAAGCCCTCTTCCGTATCCGCGCCGAATCGATTCAGCTTTTCAATTGTTATCATATGCCGCAACCCCTCTATTGCTCCGTTCTTTTATTTCTTTTTCTATAAGCTCCGCGAACCGACCGGGCGGCACGGGCGCCGAAAAATAATAGCCCTGAACGATCTCGCAGCCCATATCTCTCAGCGCGTCAAGCTGTTCCTGCTCCTCAACGCCCTCCGCAACGACGGGAACCTTCAAAAACCTCGCTATATCAATTACAAGCCCCACAAGCAGCCGGCTTTTTTCGTCGCGGAGCATATTCCGCACAAACTTCATATCCATTTTCAGCACGTCTATCGGGATCGAGGTCAGCATATTCAGCGAGGAATAGCCCGATCCGAAATCGTCCATTTCTATTTTAAAGCCCTTTGAGCGCAACGAGGTTATCAGCCCGATCAGCCTGTCTCCGTTGTCTGCGTAAGCCGACTCGGTTATCTCGGGCATAAACTCGTCGGCAGACAAACCGAACTCCTCCAAAATATCCGTCAGCCTGCCTTCAAGCCTCTCGTCATATACATCGACCCTCGACACGTTCACCGATACGGGCAGATCGAAGCTGTATTGCTCCTTCCACTGCTTTATCTGCGACGCCGCCTCGCGCCACACAAAACGGTCAACGCGGCATATAAGCCCGTTTTCCTCAAACAGCGGGATAAAATCGGCAGGGCTTATCATTCCCAGTTCGGGGTGCTTCCAGCGGACAAGAGCCTCGGCGCTCGTCAGCTCGGGTCGGCTGCCCTGAACACGGTACTTGGGCTGATAAAACACCGTAAACTGCCTTTCCTTGATAGCCTTGTCAACATCAGCGATAAGTCTTTCTTGAAAGACCGAGCGCTCGTGCATCTCGCGGCTGTAAAGCTCGGTGCAGCGGTTGTAATCGCCCCTTACCCGATCGCAGGCGGTTTTCGCGCGGTCAAACCACAGCTCGGCATGAGAAACGCTGTCGTCGCACGGATAAATGCCCGCCCGCATATGCACGCTTTTCACATTGCACCGCTGCGCAAGCTCTTTGTTTATGTCGCGCAGCAGCTTTTCATAATCGACGCGGCGCTCGCAGTAGGCGCAGAAGGAATCCGTCCCTCTTCTGCACGCGATACCGCGCCCGTTAAGCAGTCTTTTTTCTATGAGGTACGCGGCGGCTGACAAAACCCTGTCGCCCTCCTGCCTGCCGAAAAGCTCACGGATAAAGCTGAAACGGTCGATATTCAGCACAACCGCGTCCATTTCATTTTTCATTCTCGGAACGAGCTTGCGCACATACTCAAAAAAGTATTCGCGCGAATACAGCCCCGTGAGCGCGTCTCTCTCGGTGTCACGGATAATGCTGCGATCCTCGTTAAGCTCTATGACGCGCTCGCAACGGGCGAGTATAACGTCGGGCATATCGTAAGGCTTGGCTATAAAATCCGCCGCGCCCATGCGAATGCTCTTGACCTCGGCTTTCTTTTCCGAGGTTATCACGATAACGGGAGAAGCCTTTAGCTGCTCGTCCGTTTTGCGCATTTCGAGCAGCTCAAAGCCGTTTATAAGCGGCATCATCAAATCGAGCAGCACAAGCGAAAACGCCGGCTCCTCCGAGCGCATAAGCTCAATCGCCTGTCTGCCGTTTTCGGCGTAAACCACTTCGTAATTCTGAGAGAGGATCGCGCCGAGCAGCTCGCGGTTGATAAACTCGTCGTCAACCACCAAAACTCTGCGCCGCTGCGCACCTGAATGTAAAAAGGTTTCCATATCTTTCTCCGTTGTTTGTTTTTGCAGGCAGCACATTCACGGGGCAATTCCGTACCCGACAGAATGTCTCCGAATAGTATTTATCTCCGATATATTTCGATAGCTCCGATATATACGATCTTTCGGAATCTCCGATGGCTCCGAAAATATCTCCGATGGATCCGATATATCCGTATATATCCGAATATATCTCCGAATAGCAGAAACGCCGATCACAAAAACGAAGCGATGACCGCAATAAGCTCCTCGGGCTTAAACGGCTTGGCTACGTGGGCGTTCATGCCTGCCTCCCGCGCACTGCGGCGGTCGTCATCAAAGTTGTTGGCTGTTAAGGCTATGATCGGTATATACGACTTTTTGCCGTCCGCTGCGCGGATCGCGCGGCTCGCCTCATAGCCGTTCATCACGGGCATCTGCACATCCATAAGCACCGCACAGTATTCGTCGTCGGCTGCCGCTTCAAGCATTTCAACCGCCTGTTTGCCGTTTTCGGCAGTATCCACCTCAAAGCCCTCCTGGGTGAGAAACATTACGGCGATCTCACGGTTTATCGGGTTATCCTCCGCGAGCAAAAGCTTTTTACCGCTGAAGTCGGGCTTTTCCGATCCTCGGCTGCTGGAAGCAAGCTCATCTGCGGAGGTTATCTCAAATTTCAGCCTTATGGTAAACTCGGTGCCCTTGTCCTTCTCGGTTTTGAGAGAGATGGTGCCGCCCATAAGGTCAACCAAGCTCTTTGTAATGCTCATGCCGAGACCCGTGCCCTGTATCTGCCTGACCGTTCGGGTATTCTCGCGCTCAAACGCCTCGAAAATCTTAGCCGCAAATTCCTCGCTCATGCCGATTCCCGTGTCGGCTGTGCGCAGGGTGTAGAAGCCTTCTCCGTTTTCCGCTCCCGTCTGTTCGAGTACAAGCGACACCGAGCCACCCGACGGAGTGAACTTGCAGGCGTTTGACAGCAGATTGAGCAAGATCCTGTTCAGGCGGTTCCTGTCGCAGATAACATATCTGTCGCTCACCCTTGAACAGTCGGCTGTGAATCGCAGACCCTTTTCCTCCATTGGGTGCGAGAACACGCTTCTCGCGTCGTCGATTATCTCGATCAGGTCGGCGGGCGCGTTGTCAAGCTCTGTTTTGCCGCTTTCTATCCTGCTCATGTCGAGTATATCGTTTATAAGCGCCAAAAGCTGTCTGCCCGAAATGTTGATTTTTTCAAGATAGACGCGCAGGTGATCGGGCAGCTCCTCGTCCCTGAGCGCAAGCGCGGTGTAGCCCGTTACGGCGTTCATCGGCGTGCGTAAATCGTGGCTCATATTCGATAGGAACTCGCTTTTCGCCTTGCTGCTTTCCTCCGCTAAAATCCGTTCCGCCTCAATATGCCTTTCGCGCCTTTTTATAATGGTGAAAATCGAGAAAATAACCAACAGCGCACATAAAACCAACCCTATCTGCACCAACACGTTTTTCATCAGCTTATCTGCGAAATCATACACCCGATCGGTCATATATTCGCTTGCGGAGCGGACAAGCCCGTTGTCGGGAGCGAGTCCCGCCTCCTGCGCCTTTCCCTCTTGGAAGGAGCTTATATCACGGGAGATCACCTTCGCCTCGTCAACGGTTATCTGATGTATCCAAACGAGCGACACGACCAAAACAAGCACGAGCAGAATTATCCATACGATCTCGCTCTTTCCGAGCTTGCGCCGCCTGTCCCTGTTAATAAGAGCGCGGAACACCACCATACCCATAAGGCTCCAGATGATGAGAATGAGATAAGATTCGGTCGCAAGGCGGTTTTTCGACCAGAAATTCGGCAGCAGATAGAACACCGCGAAAATCACCGCCAAAACCGTTCCCGCGGCTCCGAATATCCTCGCGCGCCTGTCGTGCTCTCTTCCGCCCTGAACAAACGCTGAAATTGAGGTGTAGGCGTAAACCAGACTCGCGCCGATCGTTGTGACGTCAACTATCCAGCCTATCGCGGTTCTGCCAAGCATTGGGATAAAGCACGAAACGCCCGCGACGCAGAGCACCGCGAATGACGGGATCTTGTCCTTTGAAAGCTTTCCGAGCCGCTTGTGCGCCATGCCGTCCGCCGCCATGCTGTGGAACAAACGGCTGAGCGCTACATAATTCGCGATAAGTCCCGTAACGATGCCGCAAAAGGCGGACACAGCCAAAATCGCAAGCCCCGCGTTGCCCATGGCCTCGCGCGCGGCATAAAACGTCGGCAGCCCCTTTACGCCGTCAATGCCGGCGAGCGCCGAGATGTATTCGCCCCAGTCCGCGTAGCCGTCGGGCACAGCCATAGCCGCGCAGAGCGTCAGCAATATATATGTAAGAGCGCCTGTCAAGAGCGCCGCAAGCATGATCGGAAGCGATTTTTTCGTCGAGAACTTAAACTCGCCGGAGGAATGTGAAATCGACTCAAAGCCGATGAAAGCCCACGGAGCGAGGATAACGATACCCAAAACCTGCGCAGCGGGATTGCCCTCGGGCGCAAACGCGGGAAGAAGCTTTTCAAAGCCGCCGTTGTGAACCGCTACAGCGGCAAAGCACACTGCAACGCCGACGAAAAGCAGCACGGCGCACACGATTTGAACGCGCTTCGTTATTTTGCGGCTGAACGCGCAGATCAAGCCCGTCGCCGCCAAAACCGACGTCGAAAGCAGAACCTCGCCGAAATAAATGGTGTATCCTGCTATTTCATACGAAAAGCCAAAGCAGAAAATATCCCCGAAAAGATAGCGGACGATAAGCGATAGCGCAGTCGAATTCGCCCAGATAATGGCTATATATGTAAGGATCAGCATCCACGCGCACAAAAAGCCGTGGTCGAAGCCGAGCGTTTTTTTCGCGTAGGAATACGCTCCGCCCGCCCCGGGATAACGCTTCATCAAATAGCTGTAGTTATAGCCAATAAGCGCCATTATCGCCGCGCCTGCAAGCAGACCGAGCGCCGTTCCCACAGGTCCCGCAAAAGGCAAAAACGTGGTTCCGGGCATAACGAACGAGCCCCAGCCGACAGAGCAGCCGAAGGCGAGCGCCCAAACCGCAAGCGGCGAAAGATACGCCGCAAGTGAATTGCTGTTTTGTTTTTCACCGTTTTTATTGTTCATACGTGACCCTTCCGAGCTGAGCGCGATCTCCCAAGCCAAACGACATCGCGCTTTTTTAAACATAAATTTTATTATAATACACAATTTGACAAAAAACAATCACCTTTTTTATTTATTTTGTAATTCAGGCAAAATTATACGGCAATTATGATATTTTCCCCCACTTGAAAACGGCGGAAATATTTGCTATAATAGGGGATAAAATATATTATTAAGGCTGTTAAGCCGAAGGAGGACAAAATATGTGTGAGAAAAAACATTTTTACATCACCACACCGATTTACTATCCGTCCGGCAATCCGCATATCGGACATTGCTACACCACCGTCGCCTGCGACTCTATCGCGCGCTACAAAAGAATGCAGGGCTATGACGTGATGTTTTTGACCGGAACCGATGAGCACGGTCAGAAAATCGAGCAGAAAGCGGCTGAGAAGGGCGTTACTCCCAAGGCGTATGTCGATGAGATCTCCGAGATTTTCAAGGGTCTTTGGAAATTTATGAATATAAGCTACGACCGCTACATCCGCACCACCGACGACTACCACATCGAGAGCGTGAAGAAGATCTTCAAAGAGCTCTACGACCGCGGCTACATCTACAAGGGCGAGTACAAGGGCAAATACTGCACGCCCTGCGAGAGCTTCTGGACGGAAAGCCAGCTTGTTGACGGCAAATGCCCCGAGTGCGGCAGAGAAGTCCAGGAGGCAAAGGAGGAGGCTTACTTCCTCAAAATGTCTCCCTTTGCCGACAGGCTCGAAAAGCTGCTGACCGAAACCGACTACCTTCGCCCCAAAACCCGCGCAACTGAGCTTGTAAACAACTTTATCAAGCCGGGGCTTGAGGATCTGTGCGTGTCGCGCACAAGCTTCAAGTGGGGAATCCCCGTCACCTTCGACGAAAAGCACGTCGTTTATGTGTGGATAGACGCGCTTTCAAACTATATAACCGCGCTCGGCTATCTTAACGAAAAATACGACGATTACGACCGCTACTGGCCCGCCGACGTTCACATGGTCGCAAAGGATATCATGCGCTTTCACGCCATAATCTGGCCCGCAATGCTCATGGCTCTTGAGCTTCCGCTGCCAAAGCACCTTGCAGTCCACGGCTGGATCACCTTTAACGGTCAGAAGATGTCCAAGTCGCTCGGCAACGTGATCGACCCGTTAGTGCTCGGCAAGCGTTACGGCGCTGACGCGATCCGCTACCACATTCTCCGCGAGATGGCGCTCGGCTCCGACAGCTCCTTCTCCAACGAGATCATGATAAACAGAATCAACTCCGACCTCGCGAACGGTCTGGGCAACCTTGTTTCGCGCACCGTTGCAATGGTCGAGAAATACTTCGGCGGCACTTTGCCCGAGGAACGCGAAAGCGGAGAATTTGACGACGAGCTCATCGCCGATGCGACCGCCCTCAGAGCGAAGGTCGATGAATTTATAGACAAAACTCAGCTTCAAAACGCGCTCATCGAGATTTTCAAGGTCGTTTCACGCGCCAACAAGTATATCGACGAGACGACTCCGTGGATACTCGCCAAGGACGAGGCTAACCGCGCAAGGCTCGCGACCGTTCTTTACAACCTGCTCGACACCGTGCGCATCGTCGCGACGCTGCTTTCCGCGTTCATGCCCACCACCATGTCCGCCGCCCTTGAACAGATAGGCGCGTGCGAAAAGTGCGCCTGCTACGACACCGCGGACAAGTTCAATGTTCTGCCTGCAAATGTCACCGTTAAGAAGGGCGCGGCGCTCTTCCCCAGAATCGACGTTGAAAAGGAGATAGATGAGCTCAATTCGATAATCAAAAGCAACAGCGGCGAGAACGAGGAGGTCAAGGCTCTTCGCGAGGAGCTTGCAAACACCGCGCAGATCGGCATTGACGATTTTGCGAAATGCGATATCCGCGTAGGCGAGGTCAAAGCCTGCGAAAAGGTGAAGAAGTCCAAAAAGCTGCTCAAATTCAGCATTTTTGACGGAGCGGACGAGCGCGTTATCGTAAGCGGCATCGCAAAATATTACTCCCCCGACGAGCTTATCGGCAAGAAGATTTTGTTTGTTTCTAATCTGAAGCCCGTCAAGCTCTGCGGAATCGAAAGCCACGGCATGATCCTCTCCGCGTTCACGGGCGAGGGCGAGAACGAACAGCTCAAGGTCGTAGTTGTTGACGACTCCATGCCCGCAGGCTGGAAAATCTCTTGACCGTTATGACGCGGTTTGAAAATATATTTGACGCGCACGCGCACTATGACGACGGCTGGTTCGACGAGGATCGCGAACAGGTGCTCGCGGAGCTTCCGCAAAAGGGCGTGTGCGGCGTGGTAAACAATGCGGTAGATTTAAAATCCGCCGCAAAAGCGATCGAAATTGCGGAAAAGTATCCGTATTTTTACGCGGCTGTGGGCTTTCACCCGGAAAACCTTGAAGATATGCCCGGGGATTACCTTGATCGCATCGCGGAGCTTACCCGTCACCCGAAGGTCGTCGCGATAGGCGAAACGGGGCTTGACTATCACTGGGATATCCCGCGCCCGCTTCAACAGAGGGTTTTCGAGGAACAGATACAATTATCACTCGACTTGAAAATGCCGATAGTGGTTCACGACAGAGAGGCGCACGGCGACGTGTTCGCTCTGCTTCGCAAATACCGACCGAAGGCTCTTGTTCACTGCTTTTCGGGCAGCGTTGAGCTTATGCGCGAGGCGGTTCGGCTCGGCAGTTATGTAAGCCTCGGCGGAGTGGTGACGTTCAAAAACGCGCGTCAGAGCGTTGAGGTCGCCTCGGAGATACCGCTCGACCGCCTGCTGCTCGAAACCGACGCGCCTTATATGGCTCCCGTTCCGTTCAGGGGCAAGCGGTGCGACAGCTCCATGATAGTGTACGCGGCAGAAAAAATAGCAGCCCTGCGCGGATTGACCGTTCAGGAGCTGCTTGATATGACCGCAGAAAACGCGCGGTGTTTTTACGGTATCCCGTTGCCGCAGGATAGCCCGTTGCCGCAGGATAGCCCGTTGCCACGGGAGGGCAGTCCGCGCATCTAAACAACACAAAAAACCTTCCTTCAACACCCGCGTCAGACCGCGCCGTTGAGGGAAGGTTTTTATTTTATCGTGTTTTCAATAGGCGCCCCGCCCCGTCGTGGCAACGACCGCGCCGGTCGGCTGAGCCGACAATCAGTTCGCGCTTCTAACGTTACAAAAAATCCTTCCTTCACCGCACGCGTTTGACCGCGCCGTTGAAGGAAGGTTTATTTTATATCATTTGTTCAATAGGCGCACTGCCCCGTCGTGGCAACGACCCAAAAAAACCTGCCGGCGTATAGCCGACAGGTCTTTTTGGAAGCAACTTTCGATTAGTCTACAGGTTCTGTGAGTGTTTGGCAGCTTGTAAGAACTACATCCTCAGCCTTGAGTTCGATAACCTCCATCTGAGCCTTTGTATATGTCAACTGAATGCACCTCCTTTACTTGGTATACCAAAGTGAAAATTTAAATAAATTAAATCTTATTTAATCCACCCTCAATCAGCTTGCAACGCCGAAACGAGCTACCGATGCCTTGCCGTAGGTGTAAAGAGCACCTGCAAGGTTTTTATATTTCTGATTGGTGCTTGTTGACGCAAGGATTCTC
This sequence comes from Ruminococcus sp., assembly GCA_045130495.1. Classification (GTDB taxonomy): domain Bacteria; phylum Bacillota; class Clostridia; order Oscillospirales; family Acutalibacteraceae; genus Ruminococcoides. The sequence continues at coordinate 17,512 of JBGUPW010000192.1, forward strand.
TTTGCTACATAGTAGGCATTTATGTTGTAATAAGCTGTGGAGCCGGACTTGGCGAATGAAATCTTCTGTCTGTTTCCGAGCGCGTTGGAAGCAAGGTTACCAATGTCATAGTAAGCATTTCCGCTCGATTTTTGATAATCAGTAATTACGCCGTTGACCTTAACTGTTGTTGCTTTGAGTGTGGTCTCGTTGTTAAGAACAAACATAGATCTGATTGCTGAATCAGCGTCAAGAATCAGCGAATAAGAAGCTTTGCCGAGACCGTAAGCGGTGAGGTCGGGGCACTGATAGATATCGTCTGTAATATCATCTGCCGTTACAGTGGGAGCTGTGTAGGTGATGCCTTCGTTCGCAAGATGGCTGGTGTTGTGATTGAAATAAATCTGAGCTTTTGAAGCAAAATCAACATACGCGATAGCCAAATCCTTTTCCAACTGGCTGATCGATGAGCTTGCAAGCGCAGCCTTAACATAATCCGCAGCGCAGTAATCCTGAGTTACAAGAACATCGTTGCCGTCATATACGGTGATATGAACAGGGCTTGCCGCATCGATTGAACGGAGGAGATAGAAATCAGACCAATATCTCTTGTCTTTACTGCTCCAAGTTGTTGAATCGTAAGGAATTTCAACGATTTGGTTGCTGAAATCAGAAGTCAAAGTAGCGTGGAGGTTGTGTCCGGAATATGCGTCGGGAACGATAAATCCGATTCTCAAACCAACCTTGCCCTGATAGTTCAAGGCTTTACCTTTGATAAAGTCGGCAGGATCAAGCTCCTCATCCTCGGGAGTTTTGGAAAGCTCAAGACCGCCCTCGTAAAACGAGTTCTTATCAACGCCGGCTGCGGTGTCAATGATATCAGCGTCTTGTTCACTTGACTCGGCAGTGCCGGAGTTAAGCTTTGTGCAGGTGAGGTTTGAAACCTCGAGGTTAACGGTGGTATCGCCTGAACCGATAACGTCAAATACTACGCATACATAATTTTTAAGACTGTATCTGAAATTGTAAGCGGTAGGATTGGAAGCATTGAACGGGATCCTGCCGTCGGTCTTGTTAAGGTTGACCTGGAGACCGTCTCTCATGAGGGGTGCAAATGTTGCTGCTGTGTTTGAAGACGCAACCTTGAGTACAGCGGGATCGAAAGTAACAACGCCCTGGGTGCTGATTACTCTGTAGGTTGTCTTAAGCTGGAATGTCACTGTAACCTGCTGAGTAACACCGGGAGTGTACTGGATATTGCCGTTGGCTCCGATATTTGATGTTACGGTAACTTTGTTGGTTGTTGCCGCACTTGCTGCGCTGATGCCCACTGTTACCATGCCGAGTACAAGCACCAGAGAAAGCAAAACGGAAACGGTTCTTTTTACTGCTCTCATTGTTAATTACTCCTCTTCTATAAAGTATTTTCCGATTTAAGGCTGAAAGCCTACTATCTGGCATAATTATACCATACACAAACAAAACTCGCAATTAACATGGAAATTTTTTTCAGTAAAAAATTTCGGGGCTTTTTTGTGAGATATTACAATACATTTAGCGATATGCACAAATATCCTGAAAACATTTGTCGCTAATTCACAAATATAATCGTTTCAAAATATTTCCGGGTGCATTCGGCTGTAGTGGAATATATATTGCTGGGCAATTCCGGCATGATCGCCGAAATCATCGGGAGTCATTCCCGGGAACAGCCGCTCCATTGCGCGCTTCATCCAAACGTCAACCGGGAACGCCTCTACGCGGTGCATTCCGAACAGAAGCGTACAGTCGGCGACCTTGAGGCCTACGCCCGTGATTTTCATCAGCTCGGCGCGCGCTCTGCCGTATTCAGCCGTTCGGCAAAGCTCAAGGTCAACCTCGCCCGAGTGAACCTTTTTCGCGGCGTCTGTCAAGTATCTCGCGCGGAAGCCCGCTCTCAGCGGAGCCAGATCCTCAACCGTCAGGCAGCTCATGGCTTCAACGGTGGGAAAGGCGCGGCTGCCGTCGGGCAAAGGCTCTCCGAAGCTGTCGCAGAGCCGCTGAACAATGCCCTTGATGCGCTTGATGTTGTTGTTTTGAGAAATAATGAACGTGCAGAGAGCTTCATAAGGCTCCTGCCGCAGCACGCGGATGCCGGGGGCGTAAGCCGCCGCCTCGCGCAGCACGGGATGGATTCGGCTGATTTCGTCGCGGATCCTTCCGTAATCCTCCGACAAATCAAAATAGCTGCTCCAAAGCTCCCTGTCGCACTCCTCCGCGCCGTCTATATAAAGAGTATCGCCGTCCAATCTGACTCTGACGCTCCTGCCGTAAGCCACGCCCGCGAAGGAACCGTCGGGCTGCAAAGTCCAGCGGAAGCTCTGCCCGCAGTCGAGCGTTTCGGCAAGATCAAGATCGGTCACGTCAGAAAAAACAAGCATAATAACCCCGTAGTAATTTGTATCGGCATATCGGCACAAATTTGTATAATTTTAAAATATTATAGCATATTTTGCGATAATATGCTATAATTAATTTGTCAGTATTTTTTTCGCGTTATTTTTATTTTATGGAAAAATAGCACAAAATTTATCACTTTATGAAACGGAGCTGAGCCTAAAATGAAAGAAACCATTGTTACAATACCGATCAACGACCTGTTCGCGCCGAAGGACGGCTGTCCGCTTTGCCGAATGGAATCCATGCTTGAACAGCAATACTGCGAGTTTGTCACGGGCGACGCGATGATGGAGCCGAGCGTTCGCATTGAAACAAACAAGCGCGGATTCTGCCACCGCCATTTTTCAAGAATGACTCAGGTAGGACAAAAGCTGCCGAACGCGCTCATTCTCGAAAGCCATTTGCAGGAGATACTTGAAAACTTCATGCCCAAAAAAGCCGGCAAGCCCGACAAAAAGCAGCTTGAAGCGCTCAACACCATGCTCAACTCATGCTATGTCTGCGACCGCGTTGAGGCTGATATGCTCCACCTGATGGCTACGGTGTTCGTCGAGTGGGCAAAGGGCGGCGAGTTCCGCCAAACCTTCCGCGATCAGCCGTTCATCTGCCTCAACCACTACCGCTTTATTATGTCGGCAGCGTCGGCAAAGGGCGGCGTTCCGGCAAAGCTGCTTCCCGAGTTCCACGCCGACACGCTCGCGCTTGTAAAAAGTTACCTTGAATCGCTCAAAAAGGACATTTCTCACTTTGTAACCATGTTCGACTACCGCAGCAAGGGTCAGGACTGGGGCACCTCGATAGACTCCATTGAAAGAAGCATTGAATTTTTGACAAAGGAAAAACCGTAAGCGCCGGTGGGCGCTTTCGGCGGCTTTGGACAGCGTCATTTAAAGATACCCTTCCGTTAACGCCGCATCATAACGCGGGCGCGAATGGTAAAGTTAATGCTAAACGTTTGAGGCGCGGACTGATTGTCGCATCACGCGACCGGTCGTTGCCACGACGGGGCAGGGCGGCTATTAATAACTTCAATATAAATAAGCCTTCCTTCAACGCCGCGTCATAACGTGCAATGCTGGATAAATATGCTGTTAACCGTATGGTCGTATTGCCCCTGTCAAAACGTTTCCCCACAGCGAACTTAAAACGCGTGCACAAAACCCTTAAATAAATCAACGGCGCGAGGCGCGGACTGATTGTCGGCTCAGCCGACCGCGGATTGGGTGCAGCGTCACGCTGCCGACCTCGGATTGAATAATACACAAAAAAGGCTTGCTTTTTTGTCAAAAAAATATTATTATTAATATGGGTTAATAAACCGCACTGAAACGGGCTTCGTTTTTCCTCAAAATGTGCACAAAGCCCGTAAAACCATACTAATGAAAAAGGAGAAATCACTATGGGTATTATCAGAGCGACGATAAACGCTGTAAAGGGCGGCCTTGCCGACACATGGCTTGAAGTCATTGAGCCGTCGGACATCGGTGAGCAAACCGTTTTTGCACCCGGTCAGCTTATCACGCAGAACGGCAAAAGCCAGAATAAAAAGGGTTCATCCAACATTGTTTCAAACGGATCTATCATCCACGTCTACGACGAGCAGATGATGATTTTGGTGGACGGCGGCAAAATCGTTGACTACACCGCCGAGCCCGGCTACTTCAAGGTTGACAACAGCTCCATGCCTTCGCTGTTCAACGGACAGTTCGGCGACTCGATCAAAGAGAGCTTTAAGCGTATCATGTACGGCGGAGTTCCCTCGCAGTCACAGCACGTTTTCTACATCAACCTCAAAGAAATCAAAAACCTGAAATTCGGCACGACAAACCCCGTTCAGTACTACGACAGCTTCTATGAGGCGGAGCTGTTTATGAAGCTTCACGGCTCATACTCTATCAAGATCACCGACCCCTTCAAGTTCTATCAGCAGGTTATCCCCACCGCCAACGTAACGGGAAACAAAAAGCTTGATTTTGCGGGCGAATTCATCAGACAGTATAACGAGGAATTCGTTACCGAGCTCGGCTCGGCGTTCAACCAGTATTCCGCCGACGGCAACCGCATAAGCTTCATCACCTCCAAGGCAAAGGAAATGGCGAAGTATATGCGCGACGCGCTCGACGATGACTGGAACGAAGCGCGCGGCTTTGAGGTGTTCAGAGTTTCCATGGCTATGCCGTCCTACAGCGACGAGAGCCAGAAGATAATCAACGAGCGCGCTGCAATGGGCGCTTCCGTCAGCTTCCTCCGCGACGGCGCGAACCAGCAGGCTTACATGGCTAAGAACATTGCCGAGGGCATCAACGCGGCAGGCCACAACGAGGGCGGCGCGATGAACGCGTTCCTCGGAATGGGCATGGCTCAGAACATGGGCGGCAACGTGCTGGGCGGCTATATGCAGAATCCCCAGTATGTTTCCCAGAACCAGCAGGGCTATCAGCAGCAGCCCCAGCAGCAACAGCAGCAGGCTCCTCAGCAGCAGGCGGCTCCCGCAGGCGGCTGGACGTGTTCCTGCGGAGCGGTCAACTCCGGCAAGTTCTGCTCCGAGTGCGGCAGCCCCAAGCCCGCAGCTCCCAAAAAGCGCTTCTGCGGCAACTGCGGCGCTCAGCTCACCGAGGGTCAGAAGTTCTGCCCCGAATGCGGAACAAAGCAATAAGATTTATCCGTAATAATAATCGCTGTCATAAATGCAGCCTTGAATTGCAGGGGCGAGCACTGCTCGCCCTGCGAGGTTGCCATGCAGTGAAAAAACATCGTAAATTTTTTTGCGTTACCGATGTTACCCGTAATACAATAGGAGCGACCATATGGCTACTATGAATTATAAGTGTCCGAATTGCGACGGACCGTTAACCTTTAATCCCGACAAGCAGCTTTTTTGCTGCGACTACTGCCTCGGCGAGTTTAAGCCCGCCCAAGTGCAGCAGATGAATGAAGAAAAAGAGAAGCGCGAAACCTACGACGAGCGCGACGTAAAGAACGCGGAGCAGGCAAAGCAGCAGGCTCAGGCGCAGGGTCAAAGCACGGAGGAGGAATATCCCGTCTCTTACACCTGTCCGAGCTGCGGCGCGGAGGTCGTAACCACCTCCACCACAGCCGCCACCACCTGCTTCTACTGCTACAACCCCGTCGTTCTCGGAAGCCGTCTTTCGGGCGAGTTCAACCCTGACAAGGTTATCCCCTTTGAGCTTTCAAAGGAAAAAGCAACCGAGCGGTTTCTTGCGATGTGCGGCAAAAAGAAGTTTTTGCCCAAGGGCGTTACAAGCGAATCGCAGGTTGAAAAGCTCAACGGAGTTTACTTTCCGTACTGGTTCGCAGACGAGCAGAAAACGGCTCACCTCACCGCTACGGGCAAAAAAATCCGCACCTGGCGCAGCGGCAACAAGGAATACACCGAAACAAGGATCTTCCATGTTGTTCGCGGCGGAAATGTAATTATTAAAAATGTTTTTGAACGCGCGCTTAAAAGCGAAAGCAGAGAAATGCTTCAAAGCGTTCACCCCTTCGATCTCACAAAGGCGCAGCCCTTCGCCATGAGCTATCTTTCGGGCTTCCAGGCGGAAAAGCGCGACCTCGACAAGAAGGACGTCGAGCCTGTGCTCGAAAAGAAAATGCACGACTACGCCGAGCAGGTTCTGAAAAACACGATGGAAGGCTACGACGTGATCACGACCGAAAGCTTTAACGAAAAAACCGACCTCGCGGCGTACAGCTACAACCTTCTGCCCGTATGGCTGATGACCTATAACTTCAACGGCGAGCTGATCCCGTTCGCCATAAACGGTCAGACAGGCAAGGCTTACGGTCAGCTGCCCGTATCCACAGGAAAGTTAGCTGCGTTCTGCGCGATCGTGGCGGTTCTGATATTTGTTTTGGGAGTGTTGGGAGGTATGCTGTTTATATGATTAAGAAGTACACAGTAAAAATCTCGGCTCTTGCCGTTGTGCTGCTGATCATTATCGCGGCGGTATACCCCGTTTTTGCAACGGAGGAATCCACCGCAGCGGCAAGCAGCACGACCGCCGCAGCTTCTGTAGGAACCAATTCCGTAGGAGATACCTACGCACTCACAGACGACGCGGCGGTTTTCACCGAAGCTCAGGCACAGGAGCTTATCAACGAGCTTAAAGCCGCAGGCGAAAAAACCGGCTGGCAGTTTATTATCCACACCTCTACCAAAGGCGTTTCCGCCGATAACATGGTGTCGCAGTACGATCAGTATTATGAGTCCCAAAACTTTAAGGACAACGCGATAATGCTTGTTATCGACATGGGGACAAACAACCGAAATATTCTTTCTTACGGCGATGTAAAGAGCTATTTTGCGGGCGACGCAAGCCGTTACGAGGACATCAAGTCAGCCATGAAGCCCTATCTGAACATGGGCGATATGTACGGCGCGTCGCAGGTGTTTATTGCCAAAGCCCAAAAGGTTTACGATATGGGCAAAACCAACAAGCTGCTCCTGTCGCTGAAAAAGTACGGCATTTTCATCGCTTTGGCGGGCATAATTGTCGGTTTGATAATTTTCTTCGTAACCAAATCAAAATATAAACACATGGGCACAACAGGCACCTACGATCTTTCCGCGAACAGCAGCGTCGATTTGACTGATGTAGCGGATGACTTCGTGACCACTCACACCACTGTCCACGTTATAAAATCAGACAGCAACAGCGGGGGCGGCTCGTCAAGTCCGTCGCGCGACGGTCACAGCAGCGGAACCTTCTAAGCTCAAAGTTGTCAAAACCGAATATTCACGCAAGCTCAAGGCGGAAATTTTATTGACGCCGAGACCGTTGCACCGACGCCCGTTTTGCGCGGGTGCTCAGGCTATGCTTTTAACGGCGGTGAGCTTTTCACCGCCGTAATTTTTTACTATGACCCGAAAGGAACAACATGGAACAGCGACCACCAGAAAACACGCGCGTGGCGGTAATCAGCATAATCGTCGAGGAACCCGAGCGCGTGCCGTCGATAAATGAAATACTCCATTCGGCAGCCGGTCACATCATCGGCAGAATGGGAATACCCTACCGCGAAAAAAATATAAGCATCATAAGCGTTGCGGTTGACGCCGAACAAAACGTCATCAACAACATATCGGGCAGGCTGGGCAGGCTTGCCGGAGTCACCGTTAAAACGGCATATTCAAAAAAATGATGAACGAATTATCTGTAATTGAAAAACTGAAAACCACGCAGAACGCCGGACGGGACGAGCTTGTTTTTCTGCTGAACAACATAACCGAAAGCGGGCGCGAAGTGCTGCGAAAAGCCGCTCAGGAAGCTTCTCTCAGGCAGTTCGGGAACAAAATATTCATCCGAGGGCTTATCGAGATTTCCTCCTACTGCAAAAACGACTGCTATTACTGCGGTCTGCGCCGCTCAAACAAAAACGCCGTTCGCTACCGCCTGACAGAGGAACAGATCCTCTCCTGCTGCGAAACGGGCAATTCTCTCGGCTTCCGCACCTTCGTTTTGCAGGGCGGCGAGGACGGTTACTACACCGACGAGCGGATGTGCGGCATTGTTCGCAAAATCAAAGAGCGTTACCCCGGCTGTGCGATAACCCTTTCGCTGGGCGAGCGCGGAGAGGAAAGCTTCAAAAAGCTCTTTGACGCGGGCGCGGACAGGTATCTTCTGCGCCACGAAACCGCCGATGAAGCCCATTACGCCAAGCTTCACCCCGACGGCATGAGCGGAGCCTACAGGAAGGAGCTTTTGTACAAGCTTAAGGAAATCGGCTTCCAGACGGGAGCGGGCTTCATGGTCGGCTCTCCGTTCCAGACCACGGAAAACCTCGCCGACGACCTGCTCTTTATCAAAAGGCTCGCGCCGCAGATGTGCGGCATCGGTCCGTTTATCCCCCACAGGGACACGCAGTTCAGGGACGATTCTCAGGGCAGTCTTGAACTTACCCTGACGCTGCTTTCGATAATCAGGCTGATGAATCCCCGCGTGCTGCTGCCCTCGACCACTGCTCTCGGAACGATCCACCCCAAGGGCAGGGAGATGGGGATTTTACACGGAGCGAACGTCGTTATGCCCAACCTCTCCCCCGCAGAGCACCGCAAGGATTACGCAATTTACGACAATAAAATATGCACAGGCGACGAAGCCGCGGAATGTGTTCGCTGTCTGGCTGAGCGTATGCGCTCAATAGGATATCAAATCGTTACCGACAGAGGCGATTACAGCGACAAGCCGATTGCCGGTCAAATATAGAAGGAGAATAAAAATGGCTGTTTACGACCCCAAATCCCTCAAGGCTGAGGAATTTATCAATCACGAAGAAATCATGGAAACCCTGCGGTTTGCCGACGAAAACAAGAACAACGCCGAGCTGATCGACCAAATCATCGAAAAGGCTAAGCTACGCAAGGGTCTCACTCACCGCGAGGCAAGCGTGCTTCTCGCCTGCGAGGACGAGGCAAAGACAAAGGAGATCTACGCCCTTGCCGAGCAGATCAAAAAAGACTTTTACGGCGACCGCATTGTAATGTTCGCGCCGCTCTATCTTTCAAATTACTGCGTCAACGGCTGCGTTTACTGTCCGTACCACGCCAAAAACAAGCACATCTGCCGCAAAAAGCTGAATCAGGAGGAGGTCAAGACCGAGGTCATCGCCCTTCAGGACATGGGACACAAGCGCCTTGCGATCGAAGCAGGCGAGGATCCCGTGAACAACCCCATCGAGTACATTTTGGACTGCATTAAAACTATCTACTCAATCAAGCACAAGAACGGCGCTATCCGCCGCGTCAACGTCAACATCGCCGCTACCACGGTCGAAAACTACAAAAAGCTCCACGACGCGGGAATCGGAACCTACATTCTGTTCCAGGAGACCTATCACAAAGAGAGCTACGAGCAGCTTCACCCCACGGGACCGAAGCACAACTACGCCTACCACACCGAGGCAATGGATCGCGCCATGGAGGGCGGCATAGACGACGTCGGCTTGGGCGTTCTGTTCGGCTTGGAGCTTTACCGCTATGAGCTCGCGGGTCTGCTGATGCACGCGGAACACCTCGAAGCTGTCCACGGCGTCGGACCTCACACTATAAGCGTGCCGAGGATCCAGCCCGCCGACGACATTGATCCCGACGACTTTAACAACGGTATCGACGACGAAACCTTCGGAAAAATCATCGCGGTTATCCGCATAGCGGTTCCGTATACAGGCATGATCATCTCTACCCGCGAGAGCGAGAGAGTGCGCAGAATGGCGCTCAGGCTCGGCATTTCGCAAATCAGCGGCGCATCGCGCACAAGCGTAGGCGGCTACGCCGAGGAGGAAAAGATAGAGGAAAACTCTGCCCAGTTTGACGTATCCGACCGCCGCACGCTCGACGAGGTCGTCCGCTGGCTGATGGAGTTAGGCTATATCCCGTCCTTCTGCACCGCCTGCTACCGCGAGGGCAGAACGGGCGACCGCTTCATGTCGCTGTGCAAGAGCGGTCAGATACAGAACTGCTGCCACCCCAACGCGCTTATGACGCTTGAGGAATATTTGGTTGACTACGCCTCCCCCGAGACCCGCGAAATCGGCGAAAAGGTGATAGAGGAACAGCTTCAAAACATTCCCAAGGAAAAGGTAAGAGCGATTGCCGCGAAATATATAGAAGAAATCAAAAACAACGGCAAAAGAGACTTCAGATTCTAACCGCTGTTAAGCGTTTAGAATCTGAGAGTGGAGTTTGGAGAGTGGAGTTAAGGGGCGCAAAGCGCCGGATTTATAATGCTGTGGCATATAGAGGTTACTTTGCGCGTACAAGGACAGGACAACCTCCAACTAAGCTTCACTCTCCACTCTCCAAACTCCACTCTCCAAACTCCACTCTCCAAACTCCACTCTAAAACAGGAGGCTCCTATCCCCATGACAAAACGATCCTTCAAAAAAGCTTTCAAAGACAGCCTGCCCATTATGGCGGGCTATCTCGCTTTGGGTATGGGCTTTGGTGTACTGCTGCAATCCAAGGGCTACAGCTTTTGGTGGGCGATTTTTATGAGCATAACGATGTTCGCAGGGTCGGGGCAATACGCGGGAGCCGACTTCATGGCGAGCGGAGCGTCGCTGCTGACGACCGCCTTTATGACGCTGATAATAAACTGTCGCCACTTCTTTTACGGCGTGTCGCTCCTTGATAAATACCGCGGAACGGGGATCGTCAAGCCCTATCTGATTTTCGGACTTACCGACGAAACCTACTCGATAACCGCCACGACGACGCTTGAGGACGGTATCGATCCCAAAAAGTATTACTTCTTCCTGACGGCTCTCAACCACAGCTATTGGATAACGGGCTGCACTCTCGGCGCGGTGCTTGGTATGTTCCTTCCGTTCAGCAGCGAGGGCGTCGATTTCGCGATGACCGCGCTCTTTATTGTTATTATGACCGAGCAATGGCTGAGCAGCGAAAATCACCTTCCCGCGATTCTGGGCGCGTCTACGACCGTGCTCTGCCTTGTCATTTTCGGCGCGGAGTATTTTATCGTTCCGTCGCTCTGCCTTATCTCCGCCGAAATGGTTATTTTCCGAAAAAGACTTGACAAAACGACGGATGAGGTGGACAATAATGAATGAGCTTTATCCTCTGCTTCAGGTGCTTATAATGGCGGCTGTTATCGCCTTTACGCGCTTTCTGCCGTTTTTGGCGTTTCCCGAGGGGCGTAAGCGCCCCAAGATCATAACATATCTGGGCGGCGTGCTGCCATATGCTATAATCGGAATGTTAGTTGTCTACTGCTTCAAGGGCGTTTCGGTGTTCAGCTATCCCTACGGGCTGCCCGAGCTTATCGCCGGCGCGTTCGTGGTCGGCGTTCACGT
>JBGUPW010000193.1:0-11516 GCA_045130495.1 Ruminococcus sp.
TGCAGTTGTTGAGAAAATCGACAGCGACGGCAGCATGACCCTCTCCAACTCAGAGTGGGGCGGACGCACATTCTACCTCACCTACGCAAACGCAAGCGACTCCAACCCCGGCGGCAACAGCTGGTGGACATTTGAGGGATACATCTACATCATAGATTCAGCCGAGCCTTCCTACGATCCCCCCGAAGAGACCGAGGAAGAAACTCCTTCGGATTATGAGCCCGGAACCTACAAGGTTGACGCGAGCCCCTATCTGAATATGAGATCCGGAGCCGGCATGGGTTACGGTGTTGTCGGCACTGTTCCCGATGGATCAACAATTGATGTTACCGATACATATTACGCAGACAGCATGGCATGGGGAAAAACCGTTTACAACGGAAGAACAGGTTGGGTTTCCCTTAAATACTGTGATTTTGTCGCTCCTGCACAGGAAGCAACACAAGCTCCCGAGACGACCGTTCCCGAAACAACTGTTCCCGAGACAACGCTTCCCGAAGTAACTTTGGCTACAGATCCCGCCGAGGACGAGAACCCCACTCAGCGCGTTACGGTTTACATTCCCACAGGAGATGTCACTCCCGACAAGGAGGACAAGAAAGATAAGGACGATAAGGGCGATAAAAAGCACATTATCGGCGATGTGAATCACGACGGATGTATTTCAATTCTGGACGCGACTATCATTCAGAAATACCTTGCAGGTATCGCAGACCTTTCGGGCGAGGACATCAAGCTTTGCGACTTTAGCCAGGACGGCAGAGTTACAATCGATGATGTTACCAGCCTTCAGCGTTACCTCATAAATAGATAATAAAATATTAAAATATTAAAATTAACGCTTTCCTTCATTTTACGTTTTTGAAGGAAAGCGTTTTTGTTTTAGTGTGGAGAATGGAGTTTGGAGAGTGGAGTTTGGAGAGTGGAGAGTGGAGTTTGGAGTTGGCGCTTCGCGACGGATTTGTAATGCTGTGGCGATAAAGGTTATCTCGGCGCTTTTTGGGGTAATATGATGTTATCTTGGTTATCTTCTCCTGAGATTTCGGAGCGGCAACCGGAATTTGTTCATTGTCAACTGTCCGTTTTACTCTTTTCAGCACTTTTATCACCGAGAAATCCCAGCGCCCGCTTTGACGCCTCGTCGTGGTGTTCTCCCGAGAAGCCGTGCCCCGCACCTTCGATCACATAATATTCCGCATCGGGGAAGAGCTTTGTCGCCTCCTCGGTGAACTCGGGGAGAACCGTTCCATCCTCACTGCCTTGCAGGACGAGAACAGGCTTGGTAAATTCATACAAATGCTCGCGGACGTCGTAATCACGCAAATCTGTGACAAAGTTCTTTCCGACCGTCATCGAGCCGACTTGGATCTCGTCTTCAAGCGTTTCGTCGTCAAAGCTGCATACAAGGTCGTACATTCCGAAGGCGGGGTAGAGAAGGATCATTCCCGCGATCTCGTCTTGGTGCTTTATTCCCGTGATCGCCGAAACCAGTCCGCCCTGACTTCCGCCCTGTAAGTAGATCCTGTCGGGATCGACAAAATCCCAGCTCTTTGCGGCGGAAAGCACCGCCTCAAGGTCGCTTACCTCGGTCATCACCGACATTTCAAGAGGCGAGCCGTCGCTTTTGTTTTCGTTGTTTGTGTTGCTGCCTCCGCAGAAATCAAAGGTATATACGGCATATCCTTTCGGAGCGTATTTTTTCGCGTATGACGCGCCCGACTCGTGATTCGAGCCCAAGCCGTGCGAGGTCAGTACAGTGGTGAACCTGCCTCCGCCTTTTGGAATGTACGCCTCGCCGTAGATTTTTTTGCCGTTGTTGTCGCAGTAGATCTCGCGCACCTCATAGTCGGAGGCTGTATCGCTGTCGATAACCGCGGCGGAGGTTTGGTCGGCAGCCGAGGCAGAGGAGCTGTCACTTTTTTCGGCGTTTGATTTGCAGCCCGCCGCAGCCGCCGTTAAAATCATCGCCGCAGCAAGCAAAATTATTGATTTTTTCATATATTTCACCCTTTTTCAGTTTGATAGCATCACAAGGCATTTGTTATGCTTTTGTTTTATGATAGCAGAAACGCGGCTTGCTGTCCATTAAAATAGTTAAAATTTTGCCAATTTTCTTTATTATATATAAAATAAGCGCCGTTTGTGGTATAACTGAATAGTGATTTGTTTGGCGCAACAGGAGGAATACCATGAAAATAGGATTTGACAACGATAAATATCTGGAAACCCAGTCGCAGCATATTCGTGATAGGATCGCGAAATTCGGCGATAAGCTCTATCTCGAATTCGGCGGAAAGCTGTTTGACGATTATCATGCCTCGCGTGTTTTGCCGGGCTTCAAGCCCGACTCAAAGCTTCAAATGCTCATGCAGCTAAAGGACGAGGCGGAGATCGTAATTGTTATCAATGCCGACGATATCGAGAAGAACAAGGTGCGCGGCGATTTGGGGATAACCTATGATTTGGATGTGCTCCGCCTGATAGATGTTTTCCGCAGCCGCGGCTTATGCGTCAGGTCAGTGGTGCTCACCCGGTTTGCCAATCAGCCCACCGCCGTAAAATTTGAAGAGCACCTCAAAGGAAACGGCATCGGGGTTTACCACCACTATACTATCCCGAACTATCCCACCGACGTGGATTTGATCGTCAGCGACAAAGGCTACGGCAAAAATGATTATGTCGAAACGACGCGCCGCCTTGTGGTTATCACGGCTCCGGGTCCCGGCTCGGGCAAAATGGCGGTCTGCCTGTCGCAGCTTTATCACGAAAACAAGCACGGTGTAAAAGCGGGCTACGCCAAATTTGAGACCTTCCCGATTTGGAACCTTCCGCTGAAGCACCCGGTAAACGTCGCTTACGAGGCTGCGACTGCCGACCTCAACGACGTAAATATGATCGACCCGTTCCACCTTGAGGCGTACGGCGAAACCACCGTAAACTACAACCGCGATATCGAGATTTTCCCGGTGCTCAACACGATGTTCGAGCAGATACTCGGAGAGTCGCCCTATAAGTCGCCGACGGACATGGGCGTGAACATGGCAGGCAACTGCATCATCGACGACGAGGCGGTTTGCGACGCGGCAAACCAGGAGATCATCCGCCGTTATTACGCCGCCATGTGCAACCGCACAAAGGGCATAGGCTCCCGCGACGAGGCGTATAAAATCAGGCTTCTTATGAAGCAGAACAAATTAAAGACCTCCGACCGCCGAGTTATAGCTCCCGCTTTAAAGAGAGCTGCCGAGACAGGCGCGCCTGCGGCGGCGATCGAGCTTGATGACGGAAAAATCATCACGGGCAAGACCTCGGGCTTGTTCGGTGCCTGCGCCTCAATGCTGCTGAACGCGCTTAAATATCTTGCGGATATCCCCAAGGATGATTATATTCTTGACGCCGCAGTTATAGAGCCGATCCAGCGCTTGAAGGTTGACAGCTTCGGCTCGGTGAACCCGAGACTTCACACCGACGAGATCCTTATCGCTCTGGCGATGTCGGCTGTGACGAATCCCGACGCAAAGCGCGCTATGGATCAGCTTCCCAAGCTGAGAGACACCGACGCTCACGCGACGGTCATCCTCTCCGAGACCGACACCAGGATCCTCAAAAACCTCGGCATAAGACTTACAATGGAGCCGACCTACGAAACCGAAAGACTGTTCAGACCGCGCTCTTAAACGCTGAAAAATACTTTTTAGTGTGGAGAGTGGAGAGTGGAGTTTTTGGTTGTCGCTCCGCTCCGAATTGATAATTCTGCGGGCACCTGATTAATACGATAAAAAAACAAGCCTTCCTTCAACGGCACGTTTTAACGCGTTGCTTTGAGGGAAGGCTTTTTTCAATGGACAATGGATAATTAGAGTGGAGAGTGGAGAGTGGAGCTTTTGGTTGTCGCTTCGCTCCTGATTTGTAATGCTGTGGGATATGGAGTTTGTCTTGGGCGTGTAGGGGTTTGGTCAAGCGTCACGCTTCTTATTTCCAGAAGTGCAGGGTGGAGTCATCCAGACCTATGCTTTTTGCCTTGAAAACAGGGTTCAGCTTCCGCTTTTTCTGGCTTTCAAAATCCTTGAGCGCTTTTACGGCTATTCCCGAAAGGATCAGACAGCAGGGAATGTTGATGAGCGCCAAGCTGCCCAACGTGATTTCAGCCATTATCCACGCCAAATCCATCGGAACCAATGCGCCGATAAAGACGACGACAAGACAGCCGACATAGAAACACTTCATAAACTTTTTTGAGGGGTGCTTTTTGCCGTTGAGATACGCGAGGGCGTTGTCAACATAAAAAAGATCTCCGATGATCGTGGTAAACGCAAAGAGCACCGTTGCGGCGGTGATAAATATGGGGCCGAAACCGCCTAAAACGGTCAAAACCGCCTGTTGAACATACGGCGCGCCCGAAAGCTCTTCGCTCGGCACAATGCCGGAGGTCAGGCACATAAGGGCTGTGGCTGTGCAAAGCAGCATCGTGTCAATATAAACCGATACGGTCTGAACAAGACCCTGCTTTACAGGGTGTGTCACGTCCGCCGACGCTGAGGCGTTGGGAGCGGAGCCTACGCCTGCTTCGTTGGAGAACAGACCGCGCCTTATTCCGAGCACCATGCAGGAACCCGCAATTCCTCCGAAAATAGCGGGGAAATCGAAAGCGTCCTCAAAAATCATGCGGAAGGTTTCGGGAAGACGGGTGATATTGGCAAATACGACGATAAGCGCCACGAACACATAAGCGATACCCATAAACGGCACGATCTTGTCGGTGAGCCTTATAATGCGCTTGCCGCCTCCCATTATGCAGAAGCCGACCACTGCGGTCAGGATACCGCCGACTATGATCGGCGTCCATGTGTCGTTGTAGAAGTCATATACCTGAAATGACGACTGTAAATTAAAGGAGCAAAGCAGATTGAAGCCCAAAGCGTAGGTCGCAATCAAAAAGACACAGAATATCCCGGGTACGACGGGCAGCTTCAGGGCATTTTCAATGTAATAGGCAGGACCTCCGAAGCACGTACCGTCCTTATCCCTTTGCTTGAAAACCTGCGCGAGCGTGCTCTCGACAAAAGCCGACGAAGCGCCGATAATGCACATGACCCACATCCAGAAGCAGGCTCCGGGACCTCCTATGCAGAGAGCTGTGGATACGCCCACGATGTTTCCCGTTCCCACGCGCGCGGCGGTGGAAACCATCAGCGCCTGAAAGGACGAAATCTTTTTATCGTCATTTTCGGGCTTTTCAACAATAAGCTTGCAGGCAGTTCCCAAAAGCCTGATCTGAACAAATTTCGTCCGAAATGAGAAGTAAAGACCTGCGACAGCCAGAACAATAACCAGCACGGGAAAATACATAAAATCGTCAATGGACTGTAAAACTGAAAGAAAGTCCATAATCGCCTCCCTGATATCGCCTTTTTCGGCGTGATATCTTATTATAACTTATTAGTATGATATTTTGCAAGCAAAAATTTTATGTCCGCACCTGTTCACACCGCATAATTACAGTGCGGATCGTACAGTAATTATGCGGTGTGGATCGCAAAGTCGGATTTTTCGGAAGATTCGGAAAAATCGGACGATTAGGAAAATAGTACAAATAAATCAAAGGCAGGCTGCCGCCAAATCTTTCGATTTGCGACAGCCCCAACATTGAAAATTAAAACCTGTAATAAAACCTGTAACTAAAAAAACTGTAAATCTAAATTAACCCAAAGCGGCGTGAGCGTTTCGCTGCCTATTTCCAGAAGTGCAGTGAGGAGTCGTCGAGACCTATATTTTTTGCCTTGAAAACAGGGTTCAGCTTCCGCTTTTTCTGACTCTCAAAATCCCTTAGCGCTTTTATCGCGATTCCCGAAAGGATCACGCAGCACGGAATGTTGATAAGCGTCATTCCTCCCATTGTAAGGTCAGCCATTGTCCATGCGAAGTCCATCGGAACAAGAGCGCCGACGAAGATAACCGCTACGCAGGCGATGTAGAAAAACGTCATAAATTTGAGCGAGGGGTGCTTTTTGCCGTTAAGATAAGCCAAAGCGTTATCAACATAGTAAAGATTTCCGATAAGCGTTGTAAACGCGAAGAGCACCATAGCTATGGTAATGAATATCGGGCCGAAATCTCCGAAAATAGTGGAAACAGACAACTGCACGTAAGGCGCGCCCGAGATCTCTTTGCTTGGCACAATGCCGGAGGTGAGGCACATAAGGGCTGTGGCGGTGCAGAGCAGCAGTGTGTCGATATAAACCGAAACAGTTTGAACAAGACCCTGCTTTACGGGGTGTGTAACGTCCGCCGACGCCGAGGCGTTGGGAGCGGAGCCGACGCCCGCCTCGTTCGAGAAAAGACCGCGCTTGATGCCAAGCACCATGCAGGAGCCGGCTATGCCGCCGAGTATGGAGCGGAAATCGAATGCGTCTTTGAAAATGATGCTGAAGGTTTCGGGAATACGGGTGATGTTGGCGAAAACGATAATAAGAGCGATAAGCACGTAGGCGATACCCATAATCGGAACGACCTTTTCGGTGAGCTTTACAATGCGCTTGCCGCCGCCCATTACGCAGAATCCGACAAGCACTGCAAGAATCGCACCGACAATAATCGGAGTCCATGTTTGATCGTAGAAGTCGTAAACCGCGAAGGAGGACTGCAAATTAAAGGAGCAAAGCAGGTTGAAGCCGAAAGCGTAGGTCACTATCAGAAAGACACAGAATAACCCTGCTATAAAGGGTTTCTTAAGAGCCTTTTCAATGTAATAGGCGGGACCTCCGAAGCACTGACCTTTTTCGTCCTTCTGCTTGAAAATCTGTGCGAGCGTACTTTCGATAAATGCCGACGATGCGCCGATTATACACATGATCCACATCCAGAAGCAGGCTCCGGGACCTCCCAGACAAATCGCCGTGGATACGCCGACAATATTTCCCGTTCCCACGCGCGATGCTGTAGAAACCATCAACGCCTGAAACGAGGAAACCTTGTTGTCGTTTGACGGCTTTTCCATTATCAGCTTGCAGGCTGTTCCGAACAGCCTGATTTGAACAAACCGGGTCCTGAAAGTAAAATACAGACCTGCCGCCGCTAAAAAATTGACCAGAATGGGGAAATACATATAATCGTCTGCTAAATTTAAAATTGATAAAAAGTCCATATCCGTCTCCTTGATATCGCCGATTTCGGCGTGATATCTTATTATAACCTATTTGTATGATATATTGCAAGCAAAAATTGTATAAAATGCAAAAATAATGTAGAAATAATGTAGAAATTATGCGGAATAAGTTACATGATCTTTCGGTTTCGCTTTTATAAAATAATCCAGTCAGGAGTACGGGACACAAAATACGGGATACAAAAAACCTCCGAAAAGCTTTACCGTTCAAACAAAGCTTTTCGGAGGTTGAGATCATATTGTTTATTGCGGCAGGTAATCACGGAGAGTTTGAATAAGCTCCGAATCCTCGCTCAGCTCGCGGCCGTTGCCCGACTTTATCAGGCTGTCGCTGTATGTAAAGTACGCGCTGTAGTAGTCGGCGCATTCGTTCCACTTGGCTTTTTGACTGTCGCTCTGATTGCGGGCGGTCACGCCGTAGTTGTCAATGAGATAGTTGGTGAGATATTCGGTGAACTTTTTCTGACCGTAAACATTCAGATGGTCGAGGTTATAGAAATCGGTGGTTTCATCGAGTCCCGTTTGGTCATAGTTCAGCTCGAAGTTGAGGTAGTCAAAGCCGTATTCGTTAACAATGTCGGCTACGGTGTTGCTCCGCTCAAAGCGCGAGAAGGTTCTCATTACGACAATGTGGGGGAAACGGGTGAAAACAACATTTTTAAGCTGTTCATCACGGCAGAATTGAAGAAGCTCGCGAAGCGTCTGCTCCTCAAGTGTTCCGAGAGGTCTTTTGTTGCCCGCAGATTTTTGAAGCATCGAGTTCATGGAGCGCTGGGTGCTTTTGAAGATCCTCGCTTCATTCAGTATACCTTTTAAATAGCTGTAGCCGCGAAGCCTGTCGTCAACCACGGTCTTTTGATAAAGCATATTGTCGGGTATATCCTTCCACGTGGAGTGATATTTTATCAGCGGAAAAATGTATTCAAGGGTGTTTTCTCCGCCGTATTGCGAGATCCATTCGGCTTTGATCGAATCGAGCGGAACATTGTCGGCGTAGTTTCGGAGATTTGCTTCCTTGGTGGTTTCGCCGTCGTTGTCATAAAGCGCTCCGTTAAGCTCAATGACGATCAAATCGGGATTCTGGCGGCTTAGGATGTTTTTAAGCTGCGCCTTATAGTTGAGGATCGAGTTTGACTGGGTGGAGAACAAATAGCTCGTGATATTATTTGAAGAGTATGCGTGACCCGGCGAGAAGTCGGAATAAACCTCGCTGGCTCCCATGAACACAACATCGAGCGAATCCTTTTCCTCAAGATAAAAGCCCTTGAGCCTCTCTCGGTTGTGATCGGCGTGGCAAAGCACAAATTCCTGCAATATGCCCGCAGTGATCGCCACCGCGAGGAACAGCGAAATCAGCTTGACAGTCCGTAAAACATTGAGCTTCGCGCGTCCTGCGGTCTTTTCCTTTGCCGCGTCCTGCTTTGAATCAACTAAATGCCTTGGTTTCATGCGCAGCATTCCTTTCGATTGTACTTGTATTATACTTGTATATATAATACTGCAAATCCGACAGAAAAGCAAGTTTTTCGGCGAAAGAAAACAGATAAAATCTGGAGTTGTTCGGTAGATTTTGTAAACCTAATGCAAATGCATGAAAAATGGAATGAATAATTAACAAGATGAAACAGAAAATCAAATTATAATGTTATATATGTTATATATAGCAAAAAGGGGGTGTAAAAAACGGAAAAAGCATTACGAATGATAGAAATCATTGAAGATATCAGACAACCGTGGAAGAAAAAGCACAAGTTGCTTGATGGGTCGGACTGTCAAAGAGCCGGATAATGCCGCTGCACAAAACCCGAATATCATAAACGAGTGGTGCTTATCAATTATAAAACCGTTTGATTTAGTGCCTTTATTCTTATTGAACGTGAATTTTTGTATGTATGGCGTGTTTGTAAGGTGATATTCTATTGACAGTGAATTGATTGCATGATATAATATTGTCTGATTTAAAAAATAACAGACACGATAATCGAAATATTCTCAGCTTAATATGGTAGATTTTTACGAAAAATAGTTTAATTTTACAAAAAATGGTTTAGTAAACTGAGTGATAGCGGCTATTCCCGGATATAAACTCTTATTGCTGATTATAATAATGGTGGCAAACATTGAAAACAGAAATTCACAATGATGACATTTTTTCCCTCGTCGGTAAACACAGAAAAGCGATTATGGGGTTTGCTGCGCTGATTATATTAATGTTTCATAAATATAGGTGCATATTTCCCGCCGATAGTTTTTTGTATCAAATTGAAAGCAGCTTGGTGGGCTGTGGCGGTGTTGGTGTTGATATTTTCTTTTTGATTTCCGGTATCGGTTTGACATACTCAATAAAAAAAACAAGCATAGGAATTTTTTACTATAAAAGGATAAAGCGGTTGATTATTCCTTTTTGGCTTGTTGGAATTGTCAGAGGATTATTTGATCATTTATCGATAATGGAAATTATCGGTAATATTACAGGCGTAAATTTTTGGACAAAGAATATATTAAGTCTTTTGTGGTTCGTCCCTGCGATTGCAACATTTTATTTTCTGTTTCCGCTATACTACAAGTTTTTTGAAAAATCAAAAAACAAATATATTTTTACATCAATAATTATTTCCGTGTGGCTGTTGCTCTCGCTGTCTTTTACAGGGTTGCTCCAAGAAATAGGACGGCTTGATTTCTACATGTTTACTAACAGAATTCCCGTTTTCTTAATAGGAGTTCTTTTTGGATGGACAGCTCAGCAAAAAAAAGTGGTTTTTTCCGGTTCTGTTTGGGTGTTAGTTGGTTTGGTTAACGCTATAGGGCTTTTTTTGATGATACAGAATGAATATTTGCTTGTTCCTTATTCGCAATGTTTTCTTCCGTGTCTGCTTTTATCAATTTCATTAACTTTTATCCTGGCAAAATTATTTGATGTGTTCTTCAAATTAAGATTCTGTAAAATAATTACTGCGTTTTTCAGTGCCATCGGAGTTGTTTCACTTGAAATGTACTGTTTGCAGGGAGCGGTAGATTATTTGGTTGATAGATATTTTTCGGCATTTCCTGCTGTGGTTTACAATCTCCTCGTTTTTATCAGCGTAATGATAATTTCATATTTGTTATACGCTGTTGAAAAACTGATTTGGAAATTAAGTGATTCTGTTTTTTTAAAAGAAAAGTCAACGCAGAGCAAAAATGAGGTAGGTTGAAAATAATTTTTCCCCGAAAGTTACGATATTATACTATTTTCAATTTAAACGCTTTTAAACAAATGTCAGCGGAAAATTTCGCATAACAAGGCGGAGGACGCAGGAAGGCTGTCGCCTTCCGAGGACGACAACGCGGTTATGCGGAATTTTATGCGACAGATGTTAAGGTGTTTTATTTGATAAATAGTATTTAAGTTGCTTTCGGGGTTTTTCGATTTTGCGTTAAATACATAAAAATATGAAAAGGAAATTAAAAGCTGCGCTGCACAATTTTCGGCGCACGCTTTTCTTGCAAAATTATTCTGTCAGCCGGCCAAAAATCTCGGCAAGGCGTGTAAGCCTTTCCTCAATTTGTTTGTACAACCTGACGAAAAATTCATTCCAGAATCCGCACACCGTAATTGTGCGGTATTGTCGAAAATCTGTCTATCAGGCAAATACTTAAAATGGGAGACGATACCATGACTCACTCGGAGCTTGCAAAAAATTATTTCAACAGCGGATACAACTGTTCTCAGTCGGTGCTGCTTGCGTTTTCCGACTTGACGGGGCTTGAGGAGGAAACGGCTGCGCGCCTTGCGTCGTCCTTCGGCGGAGGGCTTGCCCGTATGCGCGAGGTCTGCGGAGCGGTGAGCGGCGGCGCTATGGTGCTCGGGCTGCTCTGCGGTTACAGCGATCCCGAGGATCATTCCGCAAAAAAAGAGCACTACGAGCTTGTAAGGGATTTTGCCGAACGCTTCCGCTCGGCGAACGGCTCGATAATATGCCGCTCACTTTTGGCGGGCACGGGAGCGACGGAGGGCGGTTCGCCCGAGATGAGGACTGAGGCATACTACCGCAAGCGCCCCTGCGCCGAGCTTTGCGCAAGTGCCGCCGATATTTTAGATGAAATATTTACAGAAAATCATTTTTGCTCTTGACCTTTTCGTGAATTTCTACTATAATATTTTTAAGGCATATTTTCATTACATTTAATATAATAAGGAGGAATTGCTTATGTATTACACCGCAGAAGTCACCAATATGTGTCCTGTAGCAAAGGGCGCGTATCACGGTCCCGCTCCTATCCCCGAAGAGGGCAAGTGGGTTCAGGTGAAAGAAATTAAAGACGTTTCGGGTTTCACACACGGAATCGGCTGGTGCGCACCTCAGCAGGG
>JBGUPW010000194.1:0-8347 GCA_045130495.1 Ruminococcus sp.
CCCCAGCTCTCGCACATTCTGCCCATCTGCTCATAGACGGTCGCGCCGTTTTCGAGCTTCATGTCCTGAAGCTCGCCCGAGCTGGGATTGGAGGTCTTGACGAGAACGAAGATGCCCTTGTCGCGCTCCTTGCAGATGCCCGCGAGGGGTTTGATGCCGTCGCTGCCGAGGTAGCCGTTGACTGTGAGCGCGTCCGCGCCGAACGCCTCAACGCTCTCACCCGCTACGTCGGTCGCGCCGAGGTGAGCGGTGGCGTATGCTTCCATGGTGGTGCCGATGTCGTTGCGCTTGCCGTCGGTGATGACGAACATGCCCTTAGCCTTCGCGTAGGCGATGGTCTCGGTCAGAGCCTTCACGCCCTGCCAGCCGTACATCTCGTAGTACGCCGCCTGCGGCTTTACGGCAGGCACGATGTCGCAGATATTGTCGATTATCCTCTTGTTGAACTCGAGCAGCGCGGCAGCCGCACCCTCGAGGGTCTTGCCGTACTTCTCAAAGCAGGCGTTCTTTATCGAAGCGGGAACATAGTCGAGCTTGGGGTCGAGCCCTGCGACGGTGGGATTCTGCTTTTCAACGATGTTTTCAATAAGTCTGTCAAATGCCATACTAACCTCTCATTTCATAGCTATATTGTTCTTATCTATTACGAATTGATTATATCATACAAATCGTTCGCGAACTTGTAATAATCCTTTCTGCCGTCCTGAATAAACTGGATCGCGGGGCGCGGGTGGGTATTGTACTGACCCGTGAGCATATAAGGAACGTCGTAGCCCCATTTTACTCCCTCGTCTTTAAGCTTAGTCATGTGGTTCTGCATCATGCGGATGATCGGGTTCACCTTGTATTTCGGGTTTTTAAGGAAGCCCAAAAGCAGCTCCAAAGCGCAGTTGCCTGCACCTCTGCCCATTCCGTCAACCGTCGCGTCGAGGAAGCTCGCGCCGTAAGCCATCGCCTCGATCGTATTCGCGAAGGCGAGCTGCTGGTTATTGTGGGCGTGGATCCCAGTTAATTTGCCGTATTTATCCGCGATTTCTCCGTACATCTCGGCGTAGCGGCGCGCCTCCTCGGGGTAAAGCGAGCCGTAGCTGTCAACGATGTAGAAGCACGAAACGGGAGTCTGTCCCAGAATATTCAGCGCGGTGTCCAGATCCTCTGTACGCGCCTTTGAAATCGCCATAATATTTATTGTGGTTTCGTAGCCCTGCTTGGCGCAGTACTCTATCATCTCAACCGCGGCAGGGATCGTATTTATATACGTTGCTATTCTTATCAAGTCGATCGGGCTTTCGCTTTTGGGGATGATATCCTCCTCAAAATCGGTTCTGCCTACGTCAGCCATAACCGCTATCTTCATTTTTTTGCTGCCCTCTCCGACGATTTCGCGGATGTCTTCGTCCTTGCAGAACTTCCACTTGCCGAAGTCGTCCTCGTCGAAAATCTCTCTCGAAGCCTTGTAGCCAAACTCCATGTAGTCCACGCCTGCTTTGAGATTCGCCTTGTACAAGTCGCGTACAAATTCGTCCGAAAAACGGAAATCGTTGCACAGACCTCCGTCGCGAAGCGTCGCGTCAACCACCCTTATGTCCTGTCTGACCGACAGAAGATTACCTTTTTGTGCCATTTTTCTCACTCCATATCTTTACATGATCGGCGCCGCCAATCAATCCACGCTGATAATCAGCTATTCATGTGAAACAAATCTCATGCCGCTGACGCTGCATGAATTGGCTGCGCCGTGATAATTGTGCTTCAACACAGTTTTACTCATAAACACGGGCGAGCAATGCCCGCCCGGAAAATATTATTTTTCTTTACTTGCCGCCTACTCGCCGCCTACTCGCCGTCAAACACTACTCTGCCGCCGAGGATCGTCTTTTTGACTTTGCCCGTCAGGGTCATGCCCTTGAACGGGGTGTTTTTGCTTTTGCCGTGGAGCTTTTCGGGATCTGCCGTCCACTCCTCGTTCAAATCTATAAGCGCGATATCGGCAGGCGCTCCGACCCGAAGTGTTCCGGCGTCGATTCCCAAAATACGCGCGGGATTGACTGACATTTTCCGCACAAGCTCCTCAAAGCCGAGAAGCCCGGTCTTTACCAAAAATGTCACGCCTGCGGCAAGCGAGGTCTCCATGCCGATAGAGCCGTTGGGAGCCTTTTCAAAATCCGCCTTATCCTGCGGCGTATGCGGCGCGTGGTCGGTCGCTATGCAATCAAGCGTTCCGTCGCGCAGACCCTCGATGATCGCGGCGACGTCTGCTTCCGTTCGGAGCGGAGGATTCATGCGGTAATCCGCGTCTCGCTTTAAAAGCTCCTTCTCGGTGAGCGAGAAATAATGAGGAGCGGTTTCCGCCGTGACCTTTACTCCCCTTCGCTTCGCGTCGCGCACTAAAGCCACGCTTGTGGCGGTGCTGACATGGCAGATGTGAACGGGAACGTTTTCCGCAGCCGCAAGGGCGATCTCCCTCGCTGTGCCGCAGTCCTCGGCGGCTGCGGGAATACCCTTAACGCCGAGCTGTCTGCTGACCTCTCCCTCGTTTATTTTTCCGCCGTCAGCCAAAAACAAGTCCTCGCAGTGGGCGACGACCGTCATTCCCAGCTCGGGAGCGAGCTTCATCGCATCGCTCAGGATCTTTGTGTTTTCAACGGGTCTGCCGTCGTCGCTCAGTCCCACGGCACCCACCGCTTTCAGCGCTTTAAGGTCGGTCGGCTCCTCGCTTTTCAAGTCCTTTGAAATGCTTGCCGCGACATAAACCCGCGCATCGGCGTCTTTTGCTTTATCGAGAATATATTTTACGGTTTCGGGGCTATCGGTTACGGGCTTTGTATTCGGCATACAAAGGAGGCTCGTAACTCCGCCCGCAGCCGCCGCACGGCAGCCCGTGATGATATCTTCCTTTTGAGTCTGTCCGGGGTCGCGGAGATGAACGTGCATATCGACTAAGCCCGGGATCGCGTACAGCCCCGATGCGTCGATCATCTCGGTGTCGGCTGAAATGTTTTCTCCGACCTCAGCTATCCTTCCGCCGCTTATCAAAATATCGAGCTGCCCGTCAAAGCCGTCTGCGGGAGATACCGCGTGCGCGTTTTTTATAAGTAAGTCCATTGTCGCACCCCTTTATTTGTTCTGATCGGAACCGTCTTTTTCGGAAGGCTTGCCGCTTTTAACTATCTGTGCGGTTTTGCTTTTCAACGCGGATTTAATTTTTTCTGAAATATCCTTCGCGTAAATCTTGCTGGTCTGCAATTGGCTCTTATTCTGCGGTTTGCTGCTCTTCTGAGAGGTCTTAGCATCACCGCGGCTGTGAACCTTTATCAAGCCGTTGAGCGCCCGACGGCGTTCCTGCGCAGTGCGCGACTGCTCGTGCTTTTCCTGAACGCGGCGCTCATCATCCGGTTTTTTGCGGGTTTTCTTGGCGACGGTGCTCCTTACGGTGCGCTTGACATTCACGGCAAAATAGCCGAAATGCTTGCTGACGCCCTTTACTCTGCCGCTGAACTTTTTGGCGGAGTAGGTGATGCGCTGAATCGGATCGGACTGCATTTCTCCTCGGGCAGCCGAAGTCTTGGAGCGGTCGGCGTAGTCCTCGGTATACAAAGCGTCCTCCGGGGTCATAGCTCCCGAGAACCTGCTCGGAGCCTCCTCAAAGAAGTCGTTGCTGTCGCGGAACTTTTCCTGCCGCGCTTCCTCGCGTGCAAGCACCTCGTCGTTGAAGTACTCGTCAAATTCCTCGTCGCCGCTGTCCCCGAAGGCAAACATCGATATAAAGCCCCTTTTCAGATTGGCTCCGCCGTCTTCCTCGGGATAATACTCATCTTCCTCGTCATAATCTTCGTCATAATCTTCGTCATAATCTTCGTAATATTCTTCGTCCTCTTCCTCTTCAACAGCTTCTGCGTTGCCTTGGGTTTCGTCGTCGGTTTCATAATAGTAACCTTCGTCTAACTCATCGCCCAGATCCATTGCGTCTATGCCGTCTATATCCAAATCTATATCGTCTGCATCTTTGTAATGCCTTCCGTATGCGCCCTCGTCCGAAGCCGCATCATCTTTATCTTCATCCGTTTCTTTGTCCGTTTCTTCGTTCGTATCTTCATCCGTTTCTACGCCGGTATGTTTACCGGTATATTTATCTGTTTCTTCAGCCTTGTCGGTTTCCGCTTCTTCCTCGGAAGCAGCTTCAACAGGGGCTGCCTCAACAGGCGCAGCCTCCTTCGGGCTTTCAGGTTCGGCAGAAGATACATCCTCCGACAAATCCGCCGACGAATCCTTTGACGGCTCCTCCGACAAATCCTCTGATGAATCCTCTGACAATTCTTCGGAAGTATATTTTGATAAAAATAGATCGATCGAAGTCAAATCGTCGAATTCATCATCATCCTCGTACACTCTGTCCGCATATCTGATGATCGCTTCGATATCGTCGTCGCGCAAATCATAATCGTATAACTCTTCCGTGTCCGAGGATACACCTTCGTAAAAATCTTCCTCGTCCTTATCGACGTTATTTGCTTTTAATTCGTTAATATCCATCACATCCGAACCTTCTTCCGCGTCCGCCGCGCCGTCGGAAAAATCCTTCGTGCCGCTTTCGTCCGCATTTGATTCGCATTCGTTCATATCCGTCACATCCGAAGCTTCCGTGCCGTTATCACCGACGCGGATTCCTCTGTTACGGATCCTTCTTCGCTGCGTTCATTCGTACAATTGTCAAAATTATAAAGGCAATACCGCATAATTACGGTGTTTAGAGGTTCCCTTTAATCAAAAATCTTCTTCGTCGTCCAAATCACCCAAGAGACGCTCGATATCCTCGTCGGAATATTTTCTCTTAGGCTCGTCCGCTCCGTAGAAGCCGTTGTTATTGTTCTCGGTTTTTGCGGAAGCGCTCGGCGTCGAAGCTGTGTCCCCGCTTCCGCTGTAAATGTCGCGGTCAGTCTGCTTAACAGGTTTACGCTTTTCGGGCGCGGGCTTGCTTGCTGCGGCTTTATTTTGTGCCTGAGTGTTTTTGCCGGCGTCGGGCGTGCTTACCGGGGCGTTATTCTGCGCCGTGGGTTTTTGGGCAGGCTCGGGAGTTGCTGTTTGGCTATCGGCTGCGGGCGCGGGTGTGCGGCCGCTCTGAGAAACGTCAACGACCTCCTCGCCGTCGTCGTACACGACATTAGAGCCCTGACGTGTCTTATATTTTCCGGCAAGCTCTTCCAGGATCTTGTCGTTCTTTGTCTGCTTGTTACGGCGCTTGGCACTTCTCACGATTATAACGATCACAATGATAAGAAGGATCGCCACGATCGTGCCGCCGCTGATAAGCCAGAACCAACGGTTCATATAAAAAGGCTTGGCGGGAATATTTACCGTACGTGCAACTGATTCAAGCAGCGCGTAGTCGTTTCCGTCGACGTCTCCGCCGTTGCGGTAGAGATTAAGGGTTATATTTTTGCCATTATGTACCGTTGTCGCCTGAAATTGGCGCGAAACATTGCCGTCAGGATCCTTAACGGTCATATCCAGGAAAATCCACGGCGTACCGTTGCCCACTTCGTCGGCGGTGCCCGATTCATACTGAACGTCGGTGTTTATGCTCGCGATAAAGCGGCGCGACATCTCGTTAAGCTCATCATTTGAAAGCGTGTCAAAATCCTTGGCGTCGGTTTCCAGACAGGACATGGTCAAAGTAACGTCGCTGTCATTGTCCATAGCCTGCATATAGATGTCGCCGTTTAAAAACGCCTGCTGAACATCAACATAGCTGAGATTGTGGCTCGTGTAATATGAATCGTCTGCGTCGCTTGTGCGCGTCACCGCCGTCATATTGTCGGGCAGGGTGATCTGCAAGTTGTCACATTCCTCTATCGTGATAGTCTGTCCCTCGGCAAACGCCGTAAAGCATGAGGCTGCCGCCACAAGAACACACATTGCCAACGACAAAAGTCTGCCGATCGGTTTTTTATTCATAATCATTCCCCCATGTCACAATGATTTTTTAAAGAGTTGCATACATTTTGTATTATACATAATTTAACCGAGAAATACAAGCATATTCGACAAAAAATTCATATTGATTTAATTTATTTAAAAAACGCCCCGCCGTTTTATGCCGGCAGAGCGTTTTTCATAAAATTATTACATTATTATAACCTTGAAACGGTTTTTTCCTTACTCAACGTGACCCTTAGCGCGAATAACGTCAATAACCTGATCGACGTATTTCTCGCACGCCTCGTCGGTGTCAGCCTCGACCATAACGCGGATAACAGGCTCGGTACCTGATTCTCTGATCAGGATCCTTCCGTTCTCGCCCAAAGACTCGGCAACGATCTCGACCTCTTTCTGAACGTCGGGGTCGTTCTTCGCGTCGGGCTTTGACTTAACTCTGACATTCTTGAGAACCTGGGGATACTTGACCATGGGAGCGGCAAGCTCGCTCAGGGGCTTCTCCTTGGCAAGCATTACCTCCATAACCTTGAGAGAGGTGAGGATGCCGTCGCCCGTGGTGGCGTACTTGGAGAAGATGATGTGACCCGAATCCTCACCGCCGAGACGGTTGCCCGTGTTCATCATGTTCTCGTAAACATATTTGTCGCCGACCTTTGTCTTGTCGTACTCGATGCCTACCTTGTCGAGAGCCTTGAAGAAGCCGAAGTTGCTCATGATAGTAACAACGACCTTGTTGTTGAGGAGCTTTCCTCTTTCCTTCATGTAACAGCCGTACATATAGATGATGTGGTCGCCCGAAACAAGGTTGCCCTTTTCGTCAACCGCGAGGCAGCGGTCGGCGTCGCCGTCGTAAGCGAAACCGATGTCAAGACCGTTCTCGACAACGAACTTCTGCAAGCCCTCGATATGAGTGGAGCCGCAGCCTGTGTTGATGTTGTAGCCGTCGGGGTTGTCGTTGATAACGTATGTCTTGGCGCCCAAAGCGTCAAAAACGCCCTTCGCGATCTGCCATGCCGCGCCGTTTGCAACGTCAAGACCGACCTTGATGCCCTTGAAGCTGTATTTGCTCATTGAAATGAGATATCCGATGTAGCGGTTACGGCCCGAAACATAGTCTACGGTTCTGCCGATCTCTTCTCTTTCCGCTACGGGGATCTCAAGCTTTCCGTCGATATAATCCTCGACCTTGAGCAGGGTCTCCTCCTCCATCTTTTCGCCCTTGCTGTTGAGCAGCTTGATGCCGTTGTCGTAGTAAGGGTTGTGAGAGGCAGAGATCATAATGCCGCAGTCAAAATCGTCGATACGGGTGATGTAAGCGACGGAGGGTGTTGTTGTAACGTGCATGATATACGCGTCGGCGCCGCTCGCCATAAGACCCGTGCAGAGCGCGTATTCAAACATATAAGATGAACGGCGGGTGTCCTTGCCGATCACTACCTTAGCTTTTTTGCCCATGTTGGCGCCGTAATACCAGCCCAAAAAGCGTCCGATCTGCATGGCGTGCTCAAAGGTGAGGTCCTTGTTCGCCTCGCCTCTGAAGCCGTCGGTTCCGAAATATTTACCCATCAGTCAGCCTTCCTTTCGATAACCGCGCCGCTGTTCTTGAAAATGCAGTTTTCGGGAATAACGCCGCGCACGCATGAGGTGGGATATACGCTTGAGTGTCTGCCGATAACGGTTCCGGGGTTGCAGACCGCGTTGCAGCCGACCTCAACATAGTCGCCCAGCATAGCGCCGAATTTTTTGATGCCCGTTTCAATCTGCTCGGTTCCGTTGTGAACAACGACGAGCTTTTTGTCGGACTTTACGTTTGATGTGATCGAGCCGGCTCCCATGTGAGAGAAATAACCCAGAATGGAGTCGCCGACATAGTTGTAGTGCGGGGTCTGAACGTGGTCAAAAAGAATAACGTTCTTAAGCTCGACCGAGTTGCCTACAACACAGTTCGCGCCCACAAGCGCCGAGCCTCTGATAAACGCGCCGTGTCTGACCTCGGTCTCGGGACCGATGATGCAGGGAGCGCCCAAATATGCCGAAGGGAATACCTTGGCGGTTTTGTGAACCCAAACGCCCTTATCTCTTTCCTCGTAGTCGTCGCCGAGAGTGGGACCCAAAGCGAGGATAAAGTCCTTTATGCCCTTGAGCGCCTCCCACGGATATGTGAACCGCGAAAGATAATCCTTTGCAAGCGTATGGTCAAGATCATACAGATCTTTTATTGTATACATTAAAGTCTCTCCTTCTTCTCGATGTCGAGGAAGTATTTGTAAGTGTCAACCGTCAGCTCGCCGCAGGCAGCCTCGTCGCAGGCGATGATAGCGCCGTTGTGCATTTGCAGCGCGGAGCAGGTCCACTTGTGGCTGACAGAGCCCTCTACGGTCTCAGCCAGCGCTCTTGCCTTATTGTGGCC
>JBGUPW010000195.1:0-7642 GCA_045130495.1 Ruminococcus sp.
GGAGCGGAGAAAAACTCGCCCAGAGTTATTTCCAGACCGTCGCAAAACTTTTTGACCGTGATAACGGAAATATCCCTGCGGCTCTGATCCATCATGCTGTAGGCGGTAGAGGGCGTTACACCTGAAAGCGTCGCAAGCTCATTAACGGTAATGCCCCTCTCCGCGCAAAGCTCCTTAAAGCGCGCGGCAACCGCGTCTTTAACGCCCATAGCATCACCTCGATCACATTGTACAAAAATTTACTCAATTGCGTGTACGCACTTGCGTAATAAGAACAAATGTGATATAATGTGTGATATACGCATATGCGTATGGAAAATATTTTTGACAATTTTAAGGAGGTTAATATCATGTCAAAATGTAAAAAATGCGGTGCGGATATTCCCGACAACGTAAAATTTTGCCCCGAATGCGGCGCCGAGTCGTCAGGTTCATCAGTGAACGGAAGAATCATTATGAAGTGCCGACAGTGCAGCGGAACATTGACAATGGATAAGGAGGGGGATATTCTTGTCTGCCCGTATTGCGGTTCAAAAGAGCTGCTGCTCGACAGCGACAATGTTGCTGTCGAAAAAATCAAGCAGCAAACCGAGTTCAAAAAATGGGAGCGA
Source organism: Ruminococcus sp. (assembly GCA_045130495.1). Taxonomy (GTDB): domain Bacteria; phylum Bacillota; class Clostridia; order Oscillospirales; family Acutalibacteraceae; genus Ruminococcoides. The sequence goes on from JBGUPW010000195.1 coordinate 612, forward strand.
GAGGATCAAAAGAAAAAAGAAGAACAGGAGCACAAGTATAAGTTTGGAGCATTCGGTGTGATCTCCATTATTTGCGCAGTGTTTTTCGGTTTAATGGCACTCCTTCGCTTTACAAGTGTTGTTGACGTTTGGGGAGTTCTTGCGGGAATTACAGCACTAATCGGCTTTTTAGCCTTTGTCGCATCTGTAATGTTCAGGCGCGGTATTATTAAAACGGACAAGAGTTATATGGCTACGGTTATTATGATCGGCGGTTTTTTGCTTTTCATTCCGTTCTTTATTTTCAACGCACAAATCGGGAAAACACATTCATCAAATAATTCATCTGAACAATCCACACCCAAAGCTGAAGAAACAACCGAAGCGCCAAAAGAACTTACACTGCCGATTTCAAGTGATGAAGCACTGAAAATGGATTACGAAAAATTGTACAGCCAATTTTATGAAGCAGGTTTTACCAATGCGGATTATTATGGCTTGGAGGATTTAACAAGCAGCGACGACAAGCTGAACGGAACAATTTCAAGCGTAACAGTTAACGGCAAAGACACCTTTAATAAAGGTGACAAATGTATGTCGAATGCTAAAATAATGATAAACTATCATTCTGTGAAAACAGGTAATTTACCTGTTGATAAGTGGGATTTTGAAGATGATGACAATGAAATCAACTACGAGGATTTAATAACTCAATTTAAAAAAGAAGGCTTTACAAATATAAGCACCAGAACGGTTGAAGATACTTCAAAGACCGAGGGTTCAGTAAAGGATGTTGCAGTTGACGGCAAAAGCATTTTATCGGACTATATATTTCATCCTCCGATTGATGCAAAAATTGTGATTACGTATTATACAAAAGCTCAGGCTGCAACACAGGCACAGACAAAAGCTGCGAGCAAGACGGAAAGCAAAACCGAAAGCAAAGCGGAATCCAAGTCAATTGCCGATTCGGGGATAGTTACACCCTCATTCAAGGAAACCATGGACAGCTATGAAGCGTTTATGGATGAGTATATAGCCTTCATGAAAAAATACAAGGAAAACCCGACCGACATGGAGCTTATAACCGAGTACACTAATTATATCAGCAAATACAGCGAATACATGAACAAAATAAACGAGATTGATAAAGATGAACTTTCCGATGCTGATTTAGCATACTACACCGAAGTTAACATGAGAGTATTGAATAAGTTGGCGGAAGTGGAATAAATATCATATAATACTATTTTCAATTAAACCGCATTAAAACAGATATTAGCGGAATAATTCGCAGAACAAGGCGGAGGACACAGGAATTTTGAAAATAGTATAAAACCTAAAAACAGGAACGTGCAGCAACACACGTTCCTGTTTTATGTATAAAATATTATCTAATCAAAACGAAACCATGCCCCAATATGCACTCAGCTCGTCCATTGGGTTGTATTTTTCGCCGTTGTAGCGGCACTCGAAGTGGAGGTGCGGGCCGGTTGAATGACCTGTTGTTCCGACATAGCCTATGACCTGTCCCTTCGTCACGGTCTGTCCCGGGTTAACAACAACGGTTGTAAGGTGGGCGTAGATCGTTTCCTTGCCGTTGCCGTGTTCAATCCATACATAGTTGCCGTAGCCGCCGCCGCAGCCGCAGCTTTCGCTCATGTCCTTGCCCCAGTTGTGGGTGCAATAGGTGCAGGTGTCGGCGACCGTGCCGCTTTCTGCTGCCACTACGACAGCTCCCAAAATGTCGCCGCCCGCTATATCAATGGCACCGTGGTTATAGGTGGTTCTGTCCTCGTTCCACAGAGAACTGAGGAAGTAGTAACCGGGGCACGGCCACGTGTATCCGCTTCCCGAGGGAGTTACCGTTCCGCCCGATGAGTCCGAACCGCCCGATGAGTCCGAACCGTCCGATGAGCCCGAACCGCTTCCGCCGCTCTGCTGAGCCTGCTGAGCCTGCTGCCTCTGCTGCTCCGCCGCTCTCTGCTTTGCTATCTGAGCCTGAACAGCCGCCTGAGCCTGCGCAGCCTCTTCCTGTTGGGCAAAATTCTTTGCCGCCTCAGCCTCAAGCTCCGCTGTCCTGGAGTTGGCGGTATTCAGCGCTGCTTTCGCGTTCTCATTTTTCTTTGTCAGCTCGGCAAGCACCGCCTTGTTTTCCTCATACAGCTTGTTGAGGTCGGCGAGGTCGGTTTTGAGCTTTTCCTGCTCCTTTTCAAGCTTGGTTTTTTCGGCTTCGAGATTCTTTTTCTGATCCTCTACCATATCGAGCTTGCCGTTTAATTTCTCTATCATTTCCTTGTCATAGTCCGACAGGGTTTTCACCAGAGTTATTTTGTCGATGAAGTCGCCGAAGTCCTTCGCTCCGAGAAGAATCTCAAGATTGCTCGCGCTGCCTGCCATATAGATTATGCTAAGGCGTTCGCAGAGCGCGTCAACCTGTTCGTCGATGTCGGTGTTGCCCTTTTCGATCTCAGCCTGCTTGGACTCTATGCTTTTGTTGATTTCCTCGATAGATTCTTTTGTGAGGATAACCTTTTCATTCATCACTGAGATCTTGTTTACCAGAGCTGTGCTGTAAGCCTCTTTATCGCTTATGTCCGACGCGGTGTCGTCAAGAATCGCCTGATACTCGGCGCTCTTGGCTTCGAGCTCTTCAAGGCGTTCCTGAACCGTCTTTTCCTCGGCTTTAACATTGAAGGACATGGATGAAACGAGCGGAACCGCGATGACGCAGGCGCTCAGTACGGCGCATATGATCGCTTTGATTTTCTTCATAAGCCTTTCTCCTTCCGTTTTACCATCCGAGAATTTCGTTTCCTTCTTTTTTCAGATATTTGCGTATAGAGATGAATCCGCCGAAGAATCCGACAAGCACGCCCACCAAAATAAACGCCAGCGCGAGAAGCACGACGACATTTGAGAACGGTATCACCTCTATTCCCAAACTTGTTCTCTCGATAACGCCGATCCCTGCGCGGTAGAGCAGCGCAAGCGCACCCGTTGCAAGCGCGGCGGAGATCAATCCGATGATCATGCCCTCTACCAGAAACGGCATTCGGACAAACATATTTGTAGCGCCGACGGATTTCATAATGCTGATTTCAAAGCGCCTTGAATACATGGTGGTTCTGATCGTATTCGCTATGATAAACAGCGAAACAATGACCAGCGCGCTTACAATGCAAATCGAAACTATGCTGATAAGACTGCTCAGCTTCGACAGCTTCCGCGCAAATTCGCGCCGGTCGGTCACGGACTGCACGCCGTCGATCGCTTTGATCTGCTTTACGGTGTCGTCGTACTTGCTCAGGTCCTTGAACGAAACGCGGAACGCGTCGTTGAGCGGTTTTTTGTCCTTGATAAGATCAAAGAGCTGATCTCCCAGGGTGCTTCGGTACTGCTCCACCGCGACCTGACTCGACACAAATGTGACTTTGTCTACATTTTTGATTTTTTCAAGTTGTTTTCCGATTTGATTGACCTCAAGCTCGCTGCGATCCTTTTCAACGTACACCGAGGTTTCGTTTGTCTTTTCAACCTCGTCAACGATTTTCCGCACATTTAGCGAAAACAACGCCGCAGCTCCCGTCATCACCAAACAGCTTACAAGCACGCAGATAGACGCAATACTCATTATTCTGTTGGCATAAACATTTCTGAGGCCTTCTTTTACAAGATAGCCAAATCCTTTCATCCCATCTTCCTTTCGGCTTGCTTTGGATTTTTACTTGGAGTTATCAGAGGCAAAATGGGCGCCCCTGTATCGGCGTGAGCCTGTGCTTTTTTCCTTCTCGCCGTCAACGGGAGCCGTTTCGACCTCCGGATCTACGTAATACAGCGATTCGTCCTCCCCTGCTTCGGAGTAAATATCCGCGTAAGGTGATTCCTCCTGCTCTTCGTAAATGTCTTCATAGGCTGCCGCCTGTTCACCGATATCCTCGTATGCTGCCGCACGCTCGTTAATATCTTCATAAGCTGCCGCCTGTTCATTAATATCTTCGTAGGCTGCCGCACGCTCGTTGATATCTTCATAGGCCGGCGCCTGTTCGTAGTAGCCGTCGGTGTAGCTGTCGCGGAAATCCTCTGCGTAATCGTCAAAGCTCTCGTCAATGCTGCGCTTTTGTGCTCCCGCAAGCGAGTCGCTGATTATCTCTCCCCTGTCAATTGTGATGACCCTCTGGTTAAACTCACGGACAAGCTCGTGCTCATGGGTAACGACAAGCACGGTAGTTCCCATTGCATTTATCTGAGTGAGCAGGTCGATTATCTCATAGGACAACTCGGGGTCGATGTTGCCCGTAGGCTCGTCCGCAACAATAATGGCAGGGTTATTTACAAGAGCGCGCGCAAGACTGACGCGCTGCTGCTCGCCGCCCGAAAGCTCGGAGGGCTTGTCGTGCATTTTGTCCTTTAGCCCGACCAAATCGAGAACATACGGCACGCGCTTATTGACGGTCGCGTTGCTCTCTCCAACCGCGCGCATCGCGAACGCCACATTGTCAAAGACGTTCATTTTGTCGATGAGACGGAAGTCCTGAAAAACTATTCCCATATGACGGCGGAGATAGGGCACGTTGCGCTTTTTAAGCTGTGACAGCTTGTTGCCGTTGATCGTGATCTCTCCCGAAGTTGCTGTTTCCTCTTTCATAATCAGCTTTAGAAAGGTGCTTTTGCCCGCGCCGGAAGCGCCCACGATGAACACAAACTCGCCCTTGTCGATGTGAAGGGTGACGTTGCGCAGCGCGTGATTGCCGTTGGGATAGGTTTTTGATACGTTTTCAAAATCAATCATAATTAATTATCACCTCATTATTCCGTTGTACGCGTTTTTTAAGAGAATCTCTAATAATTCAATGTTGTGCAGAAGTGCGGAAGATTATGTCGTGAGGATTCCGTGCTTATGCGCGGTAGGGAATTTTAAAAGGTTCCCTTAAGGCAATACCGCATAATTACGGTGTGCAGATCGCGAAGTAAGATTTTTCGGATAGTCTGACGCAACAAGACTCAACCGCGACTTGTGCGGTGTTGCCATAACGTGACTGACTGCGGAGCTGTCAAAATATCCCTCAAAAAACGCCAACGCCCCGAACGCGTAAAAACGCGTTCAGGAACGTATAAAACACGGCTATAAATCAGTACTTTGTTGGACTGGCGTTAAGGTATTTTTTAACCATAAGAGCCACTTTAAATACTATCGCGTCCTCAAACTCGCGGAGGTCAAGACCTGTGAGCTTTTTGATTTTCTCAAGTCTGTAAACCAGAGTGTTGCGGTGTACGAACAGCTTACGCGAGGTCTCGGAAACGTTGAGGTTGTTTTCAAAAAATCTCTGGATCGTGAACAGCGTTTCCTGGTCAAGACTCTCGATCGAGCCGCGCTTAAACACTTCCTTAAGGAACATTTTGCAAAGCGTAGTGGGGAGCTGATAAATAAGGCGGGCAATACCGAGATTGTCGTAGCTTACGATAGTGCGCTCGGTGTCGAACACCTTTGCGACCTCAAGGGCTGACTGCGCTTCCTTGAACGAACGCGCCAGATCCTTTATGCCGGTAACGGTGGTTCCTATGCCGACAACGCAATGGGTGTAAAACTCGCTTGAAAGGGTGTCGGAAATGGAGCTCGCAAGCTTTTCAAGGTCGCGGCCGTCGGTGTCGGGCTTGACCTCTTTGACAAGAGCGATCTCCTCCTCGTTGATGTTGATGACAAAGTCCTTCGACTTATCCGGAAACAGGTTTTGAACGATATCATAAGCGGAAATGTCGGTGCGGGAAACGATCCTGATAAGCAGGCAAACGCGCGCCACCTCACTGTTGAAGTGAAGCTCCCTCGCCTTAAGATAAATATCTCCGGGCAGAATGTTGTCCATGATAACATTCTTGATGAAATTGGAACGGTCATACTTTTCGTCATAATACTGCTTGATGCTCGCAAAGCTGACTGCGAGAAGATGAGCATACTTCTGCGCGTACTCGTCAGTGCCCTGAACAAAAACCGCGTAGTCGTATTTTGCGCTGCTTCCAAATGACTTGTATGTGTAGCCGTTAATGACAAAGGGAGCGGTAGAGCTGAGGGTCTCGGAGTTAACGCTTTCGTTAACCTCACCGATTTTTCCGAGCTCCGAGCAAGCGATAACAACGGAGGTTTCATCTATTACGCCGATGGTTCTGTCAACTGCATCCTTCATTTGATGCACGATACCCTGAAATAATCTGTTTGACATGGTTCTTACCTCTTTTTCCTGCATATTTTGTAATAATAATTGTAAGGGATACAATTTCTCTCATATACATATTACACAAAATCGAGAAAAAAATCAACCTCTATCAACAAATTTTTTTGAAAATTTTTAGATATTTTCACAACTGACCCACTATATATTCTATTTTGAAAATAAATATAACATATTAATGTGACAGAATTGTGACAATATTGTAATAACAGCTCGTGAATAAAGAAATATTTTTTATAAGCAAAACCGCCTTGCAAAAGCAGGGCGGCAAAGTAAACCGTTATTGCAGATCGTAATAAGTAAAAGAGAAATATCAGGGAACGTCAACCGTCGATTTAATATGTCTGTACCTTATAAATCTTATATCCGTCAGGCTCGGAAACAGGCTCATAAACCGCCTGCTTGCCGTCGCCGCAGTAGTGAGCAGTGAAATACTTCTCTTTTTTAAACACAACGTTGTTGTCGATTATATAAATCTTCTTTTTGGTGACCACAGCCTCGTAGATGTTTTCGGGAAGGTTGCGTCTGCGCATTATTTCCGTATTGTGTAAAATTCCGAAGTCGTCAAGGTTGTCAAGGTAGTCCTCTCTAAAGCCCCACATCGGGTGAATGTAGTTCGTGGTCCCAGTTATAAAGCCCTTTTTTGTGACGGGATCCATAACGTAGTAACAGTCGGGGTTGCGGTCGAGCTCCGAAATCAAAAAGCGTGTGTCTTCCTCCGCCTCCGTGACGGGAGCAGGACCGTTGTAGATATACAAAAATCCGCTTGCGGCAAGCAGCAGGACAATCACGGTGCAGGAAATCAGCATATAGCCGTGGTGAGCC
>JBGUPW010000196.1:0-3477 GCA_045130495.1 Ruminococcus sp.
CGACAGCCTTACCTCAATTTTTTGTACAACCTGACGAAAAATCTTACAACGCAATCCGCACACCTGAATTATGCGGTATTGCCTTTAAAGAGCTGCCCGAAAGCGGCAAAGGGGAGCAGTCGGCTGACAAAGCCGAAAACGGCTGATAATGTACACTCAAATATTAACGAAAGGTCATTTTGATGAAAAAAGTATTTATGATGATTTGCGCTGCTGTGTTGCTTGCTGCACTTTTGACAGGCTGCGGGAATGATCGTCCTCCCGACGACGACACGTCTTCTCCCGAGCCGCTTAACGGAGTTTTTTCGGGAGAATACGGTGAGCTGACATTTAACGGCGACGGCAAAAGCATTGAGTTGAACGTCAACGGGGAATTTTCCCGTTTGAGCGGAATGCCCGGGGGAAAAAGCGCCGGAACCTATGTTTTTCTGTTTCATAACGAGAGCTTGCGGCGCGATAAGGCGGAGTATTTCCGCGTCACGATAGACGATAAGAAATATTCTTTCAACAATTCCGTCGGAAAGACCGATTCCGACACCTTGGTGTTTTATCTGCCGTCCGACAGCTCAAAGGAATTTGTTTTTGAAAAGCAACAGACAAAGGGGTGATTTAATGTTTTGCAAGAACTGCGGAGCGCATATTGACGAAAATGACAAATTCTGCCGCGCCTGCGGAGCCAAAAACGAAAACACGGCTGAGAAACCGAAAAAGCGCAAGCCAAAGGCTGAAAAAATGATGAACGAGGGCGCGAGGATCACGGAAAATATTTATCTTTGCGAGGACGGCAAATACCGTTGGGTATACGAAATGCCGATACTCAAAAACCCGACGATATTTATTTTGGTCTGGAAAATCTTCTTCTTTATTTTGTTGGGAATATTCGCCGTGACCTTGATTTTTGACGCTATTGAGGGTAATCTTGACGGTGAGCTTTTGCTTAACACGCTGAAATTTATGGGGATCTTTTTGGCTGGTATGACCGTTTTGGTCGCTCTGGGCGTGCTTGTTTACGCCGCGATAATGGGCGGAAAATATGTTGTGATGTTTGAGATGGACAACGACGGCATTAATCACAAGCAGCTCCCGAAGCAGGTGAAAAAGGCGGAGATGATTGGCTTTATAACAGCTTTGGCGGGCTTGGCGACGGGAAATGTCACAACAGTCGGAGTCGGACTTACATCCGCTTCGCGAAGTGAAATGTACTCTGAGTTTGAGCGTGTCCGCTCGGTAAAAGCTTGTCCGCGCAGACACTTGATAAAGGTCAACGAGCGTTTATTCAAAAATCAGGTTTACGCGGAGCCTGCGGATTACGATTTTGTCCTTAACTATATTCGCGAGCGCGTTCATACAAAGTAAAACAAAACAAGGCTTGGAATCCGTATCGGGCTCCAAGCCTTGAAATTTTTTGTCGTCAAAATTCATTCCTGCGCGTCAGGAACGTGTGTAGGAAATCACTGAAAACAGGCTCCCAGGCTGTTTCATGGTGCTTTTGATCAAGCAGAACTATTTCGTTTAGCAGGTGCATGGGATAGCATTCAAGCAAGGCGTCGTAGGTGCGTTCAACACTTTCGTATATATCTCTTTCCAAGTCGTCGCCCGCTCCCGTATAAATGTAAAGATACGGCATTTCCGGCTGTATTTTTGTGTAGATCCAGCGGCGCAAATCCTCTTCGGAGTAGAGCAAAAAAGCGGGTGAAAGCACGCCGGCGGCGCAGAATTTATCCGGGTGGCTCAGCGCTGTGAAGAAAGCTTCAAGACCGCCCGAGGAGCTGCCGCAGAACGCGGTGTTATTTCTGCCCTTTTTCACGGGGAATTGCGCTTCAACGGCGGGTATCACCGTATTGACTGTAAAATCATCAAAGATCTCACCCAGCGGAACGGGATCCTTTTCAAGGTGTCTTGAGGATAAGATCGCGCCGATTGATTTCGGGGTAAGCTCGTTTGTGCGCTGATCGGAGTCATCGTTATGTATCCCGACGATGATCGCCGCCTGACCGCTCAGCTCGTGCTCGGCTCTGACGGATTCGCGCGTGTGCCAGCAGCCGAAGGTACAGGTTTCCTCGTCAAACAAATTCGAGCCGTCGGTCATGTAGATCACGGGAAAGGTTTCTCCGTCTTCGTGTGCCGGGACGAAAACCCTTATCAGCCGATCGGTATTGTCGGGATAGGGGAGCCAAAGCTCCGTGATTTTTTCTTTTGTCATATTTTTCTCCTGAAAAATCGTATGTAGTATTTCATTTAAAACGCATTAAATAAAACGCATTAAAACAGATGTCAGCGGAATTTTACGCAACAGATGTTAAAAGATTTTTATTTGAAGATAGTATAAATCTTATCCCTTGTAATACATAAAATAGGCGATGATAATGCTTGGGATCAAAACGATCAACGTGTTCCGTATCATGCGGAAGCGCAGCTTTTTCCACTCGCGCTCGGTCAGTTCGCGCACCTTCGGCGTTTTGAGGATGCAGAGAATGAAGGCGGAGGATAAGAAAATGAAATATGCGTTTACAATAAACAGGTATGCCGCTCCGCCAAGCATTTTCCAGTGACCGTTGGCTATTGAGTAACCGCAGGTGCAAAGCGGAGGCATAAGAGCAGTGGCGATTGCAACGCCCGGAACAATGGTGTTGAACTGTCCGCTTCGGGTCTGACCGATTATTCCTGCCAATCCGCCCGCCGTAGCTATGATGACGTCAAACAGTCCCGGAGATGTTCGTGCGATCAGCTCGGAGGTAGCTTCTTTTTCGGGTGACAGAAGGAAATAAATGGTGGACGTCGCCAAGCTTATCAATATCTGCATTAAAAATCCGACGGCGTGATTGCGCATAAGGCGGAAGTCGTTTGATACAAGTCCGTAAGCCATGGCGAGAATGCTGCCCATTAGGGGTGAAATCAGCATTGCACCGATTATTACGGCGGTCGAATTGACGTTTAATCCCACCGAGGCTATTACCATTGCGCAAATCAGCACGCACATATTTGTGCCTGTGATTTTTCCTCCCGAGATCAGGCGCGAGCGTATCTCCTCATGGGAAGCGGTGTCTTCTTTAAGGGAAAACATTTTTTTGAAAATGGTGCAAATATTTTCATCATGGACAGTCATTTTTAATTTCTCCTTGCATTGTAGGTTCGTTTAGTAAAAATCGGGGAGTGGGAATGAATTTTGCCGCTGCAGCCGCGAATATAGTTATCGGAACAAGCCTTATCGGGAAAACTATCAGCAGCAGCAAAACAGTTGCAAACGGCTTTTTCAGGGTGTGTCCGACCAGAGCGGCGGTAACTGCCGCCATGCAGAACACGGGGTTCAAGCCGAGCAGCAGGCTCATTGAGCAGCCGATACTCACTCCGCAGAAGATAACGGGGAAGAAGTGACCGCCTTTTAGCCCCGAGTCAATGCAAATATTCGTAAGCAGCAGCTTGACGACGGCGATCAAAAGCAGCATAGCCGCGCCGATTTTTTCCGCGTCCGCCGTG
>JBGUPW010000197.1:0-8039 GCA_045130495.1 Ruminococcus sp.
CTCGTCATAATAAATCGTCAGCTGATTGCCTTGGTACAGAATAACATCTCCCGGCTCTGTGGTGATCTGCTCGTCGTTGCGCGGCAGCTCCCACGGAAGATCGCCCACCTTTTCAAAGCTGCCGTAATCGTGCAGGTCAAGTTTGAGTTCCTGAGGACTCAGCTTCTCGATAAACGTCTTTGCCGAGGAGTTATCTTCAAGATTCGCGTAAAACACCTTGCCGTTTGCTTTTATCACAAGTACCGGAGTTGAGCTTACGGATTGTGTCGTTTCCGTTTCGTTCATTACAGTCTCTCCCGTCCAGTCGATGATACCGCCGAATTCATAAACATTGGTATATCCCATGTCTGCCAGCTTTTGTGCAGCCTCCTTGCTGCGGCGTCCGCTGCGGCAATACACCAGAATGATCTGATCGAGGTCGGGAAGCTCCTCGGGCTGTTTGTCTGAGATGCTCTCGTTGGGAATAAGAATTGCGCCCGGAATATGCCCCGTGTCGTATTCATCCTGACGGCGCACGTCCACGATAATATGCCCGTCGTTTTTAGCCATCATAGCCTTTGCTTCCTCCTGCGTGATTTGCGTATAGGAAACATCGGTGCTACTTTGGGACGCGGTGCAACCCGAAAGCAAAATGATTACCGCAAAAAATATCACAGTGATTTTTTTCATTTCAAGTTTCTCCGTTAAGTTTTTATTGGATTTACATCATTCTATCAAGTACTTGCAACCAAATCCTTCAATTTTATAAAATTTTATCATAAAACTTTTAATATATCAATAGCCGCCAAGCAGGAGATTAACCCACTTGACGGCTGTGATTATTAGGTGTTTTATTCCTTTTTGCTTTCTTCAATCACGCCGTAAATATCATCGACGTAATAATACCCCGAAAACGGATTGAAAATTGCCGTACATAGCTTGCCGTCGTACCGTGCTTGGCAGTGATTATTGTCCTTATGCTCGACGATTTCCACCATTGCTAAGTCACGCAAAGAATGGACGATTGCTTCTGTTTTCATTCTACGTCACCTCCGTGGATAAATTCATTGAGCGTCAATTCCTCTCCGAGAAAATTCGGTTCGGTTTCGCAGTCCAACTCAACGCACCCGTCAGTACCGAAATTGATTGGCTCGCGGGTGATGATTGAGCCTGCAAAATCAACACGCACATTGGGCTCGATGGAAGCGAAGTATGTCCGAAAACCGTCGCCTTCTCTGAGGTCATAGTGATACATACCATCGGGGATATCGCTGTCAGAAATATGTCCTTCACTGAACAAAGCCCTTTGACCGTAGACTTCGATCAGTTCGTACCTTTCTTCGTCAATTGCCGTTTGCTCCTCTGCTTGACGATTTTGAGAAGCCTTGAAGCTATCCTGACAATAGGCTACTACGAAAGAGCGCAGCATTTCAAGCTCAGACGAATCCTCTTTAAGCCACGCCAGATATAACGCCTGCAAGGGATACTCCAAACCATAAAGCTGTCTGATCATACTTTCCGGCAAAAAATCTGTTGAGGATTCCCCAAAAAGGAGCAGCAGCTCACGCTTGAATGTCAGCTCGTAAGCTGATTTAAGTATCTCTTTCGGAGATTGGCATAACAACTCCTTTTCAAACTGATTTAATTCATTCTCCATTTTGTAGAATAGCATAGCCTTATAGATACAACCATTTAAAAACCGCATCTTATTCCTCCGTTTCGTAGATAATTTCCTTTTTGGTTTCTAACGCTCTCTTATGTTCAAGGGCAGCTCCCGCGCTTTGCTCCCACCCGCACAGCATATATATGCTGTCGCAAATGTCTAAAAAAGCCTGCGTAACAACCATAAAATCATTCCAGTCCGCGTCTGCATCAAGCAAATACTTTGATACGACCGTAGGATTAATAACCTTATAGCCTTTTCGCTTTAACTGTTCTTCCGCAGCTCGGAATCTTTCCATATAATCGGAAACACCCGTAATGCCGCCGCTGATAAATACCCTTTTCATTTTCGTGCCTCTTTTCTCAAAAAATCATGTATAAACCACTTTGCCATTCTGTTCCTTCCACTCACCGTCAATGAGGATATGACGCCATAAAGCGGAATCTTCTCCAATGTAGTCAACCTCGCCTTCCTCGATTTCAAAATTGTCGATGACATTTGACAGTGTTTCAAGTACAATGTCATCATCATACTTAATATGACCTCCAAAGAATACTTGTTGGTAATCATCTCCGGTGTCATAGTCTTCGAAAACCTCTATTATAATATCAATAAGCTCCTCGAGACGTTTCTCGGAAAGACGGTTCTTCAATCTGATGTTTCCATCAGCAGTTGCGTAATATGACATATTTGCCTCCTGTTTTATCGTTTATATTGATATAAGTATAGATTGTAATTATTCTTCATTGGAATAATTCGCACCGCGTAGTTACAAAGCTCGCATTCGACGTAAAGCCAAGCGTCTTGGGAATCTTTACCGTTACTCTCGCAAAAAGCGATAAGCGTATCCAGATCGGGAAACATCTCGTTTGTGAGATAGTCGAGCAAAGCGTCTCCTTCCCTATCTGTTTGAGAAGTTCTCAGCTTTTCGTGAACGCCGAAATAGCCGGTCCACCATTGGTTCTTGTAATCACCGCGGATATAAGCGATCAGCTTTTTAGGGTACGGCTTAGTTGAAACCGCGTCGTGCCCCATTGAAGTATCATTGATATCCTGCTCAAAGGAACAGGTTTTTGAAAACTCATATTGCATCATCAATCCTCCAGAATATACATACCGTAAGGCGTTTTCTCCGTGATCTCGCTGACCCAAATCGGCGTCGGAGCCTCCCCTTTGTCGTAATGCTCATAAAAACGGATAAGCTCGTCTTCCGTACAATCTTCAATATACTGCTTGACTTCATCCTGATAATCGCTTTCATACCGCTTTATGCCGTATTGCAGCGCTTTTGCAAGCGTCTCGATGAAGAAGGTATATTCGACAAACCTGTAGCTGTCTGGCGCTCCGTTATCCGCGCAATAGCTGTAAGCGTAATAATGGATGCTTTTTTCACCGTCCCAATCCTCAATACCGATGATGGTGTTTTCGAGAACATCGCCGATTTCAAAACGCGGGACGTTGTCAGGAACTTCAAACCACCTGTGCTCAGAAACCATCTCGCAGTCATTGCTGATGTAGGTTGTGTCAACCAGCACAACCGGAATCCTATTCTTGACGATGGATTCAATTTCATCAAACGGGAAATCCCGCAAATTTGAATGTCCGTTTTCATCCAAAAGATTTCTCAGCTCGTTTTGATCGCCTGAGAATACCGGGCACACCCCGAAAAACGTGTCGCAGTAATTCTGCGGACTGTATATTTCATTTGATTTTATTACTGACATTTTTTGCCTCCTATTCAAAGTGATATCGACTGAGCAGGCTTTCGGGGATCGTTAATATCCTGCCGTCAAACGCAAAGCTCATTGAGTCAATACGCTTCGGATTGATAACTTCTTCGTATTCTTCGCCTGTATAGACATAGAACTCCTCGATTTTCTCCACCTCGGAATGAACAAGCATCCACTCTAACAGCTCCGCTTCGGGAAATGAATCGAAATCCGGCTCATCACACTCAAACCGAATGTATGACGGATCTTTCCGGATATTCGCAACCGAGCTGTTGAAATCAAAGGCGATTGCTACGCCGTTGCTGAATCGAAGCTCAAAGCCGCCAATGCTGATATAGTGGATGTTCGGGTCAATCTCCCTGTCCATTTGTAATGTTGCGTACATTGTCATTGTTTTTCTCCCTTCGTTAATCTGATTGATCTGATGTTCTGTTTCTGCAAAGTCTGCGTTGAATCCAATCAGGCGAAAAGAACATTGGCGTACACCAGAGCTCCTGCCCCGGCATTTCTAAGGGCATTAACGGTTTGCCAACCACAGGATTGGTTATGGAATCTCCGATAACGACATACCCCGGACATCCAAGCAATGAAAGCTGGATATAGCACATCAAGCCGACGATCCTGTCAATATCCTGTGCCACAAACAACGCCTGCCTTTGATAATTGTAATGATTTCCGCGCATCACATTTGCGGCGGCAATCAACATCGCTCCGGCGCCGCAAGCACAATCACATATCGACACATAGCCTTTTGACGCGATTTCCTCATTGGCGTCCATCAGAGCAATTTGCGCCATAAACTCACAAATGTGATACGGCGTAAAGAATTGTCCCCGCCAATGATTGTTAAGACCGAGCTTTATAAATAGCCCGCCGAGAAAATCCTGCGAAGGGTTTTCTTCAAACGCCTTTACAATAACACCGAGTAATTCAGCCGCTTTCGCTGTTCCGCCGAGCCGCTTAATGCACTCGCAATACTCTTTTTCTCTCGCAGCTTTCCGTTCGGAATCCAACTCAAACGCATTGGACAAGGATATTGCCGACACGGTGATGAAATCGCTCCAAACACGCCAGCCGCTTCTTGTCATACTGAGAGATTCAAATATCTTGAAGAACTCCTTTTCGTATTCATTTTGAGCATATATTTTTGCCATTTCTTTCTCCTGTCACAAATTAGAATCGGATTGACCCAACGCCGTAAAAAGCATCGGGTCAATCTTTTCCTTATTCTATTGCTCGGCAGCCAGTCTCATCGGTACGATGACCTGCACGACCTCCGCCTGCTCGCTCTTGGAGCGGAACAGCACCGGGCTGAGCGCGTCGTCGTACTGTACCTTCAGGCTGTCGGCAGGGCACGCGTTGAGGGTGTCCTGCAAATAGCTGTTGTTCAAACCGATCATCACCGTCTCCGCGGATTCAGCCGCCGAAACAGCGCATTCGTCCTCATACTGCGAATTTGCTCCTCTGTAGTTGAATACGATCCTGTCGTTCGCTAAGTTCACACGCAGAGGATTTTTCAGTCGATCCTCCTGCAGCATGGAAACTGTTTTCAGGATTGACAGACAGGGCGACTTTTCCACCTCGACCTCATTTTTCTTTTTCGTAACGATAGTTGAAAGATCAAGCAGCTCGCCAATCAGCAGATTGGTACGGATAACAAGCTTTCCGATAACAAAAGCCGCCTGACGCCCGCCGTTGCACCTGACAACCGTGAGATTGCCGCTTGCCTTAGACAGCGCCGCCGTCAGCTTGTCCACCGTTTTAGCGGGGATGCTGATGGTAAAGCTATCTGAAGCATACGGCTGCGTCCACAGACTGACGCGGAATCCGTCGATGGCGAATATCGTCAGCGTTTTGCCGTCCGAAATCATGTGCATACCGGTATACAAGGGCTTCGACTCGTTCTTGGACATCGCGTAGCTCGTCGTCTTGATCGCGTGCAAAAACTCCTTAACGGGTACAGCGTCCTTTCCCGCCACATCAAGCGGCGGAATATCCAGGAAATGCTTATCAGAGAGCGCGATCTGCGCGACGCCGCGCTTGCTGATCTTCTTGACAGAAAGAATGTTGTTCTCCACGCTGAGTGTGATTTCGCTGTTCTTTACGGAATCAAGAATCACCTGCAAGCCCTTGACGGGAACGATCACACGCTCGTCAAAAAGCTGCGGCACAAAGCCTGTTTCGTCGGAGGTGAGCTTATAGGTAATGCTCAGATCGGCAGAGATCGCCGCGAGGTTATCCTTGTAGAATAATACTCCTTCGGGATAAACGCCGCCGGCGCCTTTTTTCACCGTGACCGTCCTTTGAAGAAGCTGGAGAGCGTCCTTCATCTGTTCTGTTAATGTAAAAATCATTTTTTCCATTTGTTACACCTCATAATTCTAAGATTACGCCGCCTTTAACAGCAGCGCGTTTTCCTTAAACTTTATTGTCTTATTGAGCACCTTGCAGTAGTCCTTTGCCGCCGTGAGCACGCTGTCCTCCGGTTCTGCATTATGAGCCATGCGGCACTGCGCCAGATAGACCTTTCCGTTTGATACGCGCGCCTCGCAGCAGCAATAGTCCTTTTCTGCCGCGTCGTTTTGACACAGGAAGAAAATAACACTGTTTTTCTTGGCGTGTCTCCAATAATACGATTTCCCGCCGACGCAAATGTGCATTTCATTACCGACACGGGCAAAATCCTCTTTGCACTGCGGAACGATCGCCACCAAGCCGTTTGAAAGCTCATAGTTTTGCAGATGATTCCTTGTAAAGAAGCGGAAAATCCGCCCTATCAAGGAATTCATAATAGCCGCCTTCTGTCGCGATTCCTGATTCTTCTTTTCCTGTATCAGCGCGAACAGCTCGTCGTGCACCGTCATCATGGTTTTGACAAGCAGCGCGTTTCTCTTGGGCTTGCCGTAGAGCTTCAAATACCACCCGCACATATCGTTCCAGCAGTAATAATCATTATCCTCAAGGTAGTTCAGCGCCTTGTGTACGGACACATTATACTTCTCGCAAATATCAAGGAAATCAAACCAAATCTCAACCGAGCTGATATTCGACCGGTATCTGAGTACTGTTCTGATTCTTTCAGCGGTTTCTTGGAAATCTTCAATTCCGATTCCCTTCACGCACTGCTGCCGCAGCAATTCGATCTCCTGAATGGTAGTGCTGCGTCTTTTACGAATGTATTGCTTGTATTGCGGAGTAAGATTTCTAAATAATTCTTTGATAGAATAATCATCACATTTTTCAAATTCGGAAACGCTCATATTATTCCACAGTGCGGTATAACCTGCCTTAATCAGCTTTTCGGAAATATGCGGTCCGTATCGCAGCGCGTTGATAGAAAAATCCAATCGGTAAATTCCCTTATTATTTGCGTGTTCGTAGAATAACCGGAACAAATCAAAGCCAAACGTCTGGATTTCCCTGATTTTTGACAACTGGTATCCCGAAACATATCCGGTTTCTTTGATGATCGTACGGAATTCCTCGCTGATGCCGCTCAAACAATCTTCAAGAGATTTTTCTTTCAGCTCCCGCGGATAGTAATTGTATAACAGCTCGGGATATCCTTTGACGATAAACTCCCGCGCGACGTCATACGCTACATCCAGCCGATGCATATAGTCCTCGACCCTGACCTTATTATTCTCTGTGAGAAATTTAATTGTTTCGGCGTATTGGAGATTATCCGCGAATACTTCCTGCAGATTCTCTGTATAGAGAAATTCATCATCATAGAAGATATTTCTCATACACCACAAATAACCCTGCGTAGGCTTACTGTCTCTCCAACTAAACTGACCCGCCCTGTTGTTCCAGCGCGAAACCTGATAAAGGAAAGAATATCCCTTGTCGTTCGCCTTGAATCTGTTTCGCTCGTACTCGAAGTAATCGACCTTACAGCCGTCGGGTTTGAAATGCTTGGTGACAAGGAAATGTCGGACAACTGCTTCGTTATTGACGTCACGGTCGATATAATGGACGCCGTATTCCGCTGAAAACATCGGACGTGTTCTTACCGTATACATCGTCAGCTCTCTGCCACAATGCGGACAAACGTGCCGGTGCTTGTATTTCAGAACCGCGTCTGTATGGAAATCCTTTCCGCATTCCATACACTGAGCCTGATGCCTGTCATCCGTATTGAAGCAGCCGTAACATTGAACATCCTGCGCGTATTTGAAAAAATCCTGCGGAACAGGACGCATTTCAGCGTTATATGCTTTATTCTTGCGTTCGACGTTCTCAATAAACTTTTTCAGGCTATCCGCTTCCTTCTTTCCGAAAATCTCATTTTCAAGGAAACAGAACGGAGAAATGTTACGGTTCCTCTCCCTGAAATAGCTGAAAAAAGGTCCGGCGTTCAGTAATTCGGTCTTAACTTCGTGTTGCATAAAGCATAACCGATAATACCATTTGACAGGCGTATTAGGAACTACGTCGATCGACTCAAAATCCCGGTTGATAAATGTCGCGCGCTCCAGCCTCTTCGCCGAATAGTAGAGCAGCGCATAAACGCATTTCCCGTCTGCCGACAGCGTTTTCCCGATTACTGCGTATTCCTTAGCGTCGTTTTTATCCCGAAAATCGAGTAGGAGGCTGCCCATTAATTGAGCAGCCGACCTCTCACACCACCGTGCGTACCGTTCGGTACACGGCGGTTCAATCAT
>JBGUPW010000198.1:0-2550 GCA_045130495.1 Ruminococcus sp.
CCAGCGCCTTCCCGTAACGTCTTTGCCGGTGAAAGGATGGCAGTTTTTGTACTCCACGTTGCCGATTGTGGCGTAGCGGATATGCGCGAGCAGAAGCTTTTCGGTGATCGGCTGTGATAACCGCTCGCGCAGGTAGTTGCTTGTGCTTGCTTTGACGCTCTCTTTTTCAACAAGCGCACTGCTTCGTGAAACGCAGGCGAGTCCCCAGCCGTGTGGGTGGAAGTCGCTGTGTGCGTAGAAGGCTTTTAGGTAATCGTTAGCGTAAAAATCATCCCGGGAGGAAACGCCGAATAACTCACACATCGCGCTCACCCCTTTGATAGGATTTAGCGAGCGCCAGTCCCTTATTCATATAATCCTTGCTGTATTCGCGGCTGACGATCTCGGCGTAGCTGTTGCCGTCGTGAAGCTTATTCAGCTGATAATCAACGATCGGCGTATATTCGGGATAATAGCGCACAGTGAAGGATTTGATCTCGTTGAGCGCTTCCTTTGCCCTGCGCTTTATATCGGCGTTACCGAATACAGCTGCCGCCTTGACGTCCTCAACCGATTTGATCTGGGCGTTGTCGTCAAATTCATCATCGGGCAAAAACGAAAGATAAAGTATGAGCAGCTGAATAAACCGGATATCCTCTGCGAAAATACCGGAACGCGTCAGAGGATTGACGTCAAGCACACGCAGCTCAACGTGATTTGCTCCCTTTTGAAGCAAAGCGTCAAGGCTGTTCTCGCCGCGCGGCTTTACGCGAACCGGATAATAGAGCTCGGACAATGCCCGCAAATTGCCGCTGTCTATGTATTTGTCAATACTTTTTACATAGCTATTAAGATCAGTGTAATCAAGGATCGGCGTAAAATCATTCCAGTAGCCCTTTTCCGAGCAGCGGATCGAGGAATAAACGTTGCTTTCTACGCCGATAGAAGGGTCGGCAACAGGACTCGCGGCGGTAAGGAAAACAACGAGCCATGAATACTGCGTCAGGCGCTTTGCGAGGCGAAGATAAACGCCGTTGCGAAACTCGTCAAAGTCCGAATAATTACCATATAAATACGCAGTTTTAAGCAGTTGATTTGAGAATGAATAGTTTAGGTGAATGCCGGAAAACAGCATTTTCTTTTTTCCGTATTTTTCAGCGAGGTAATAGCGGTACTCCGACTTGCTCTTCAGCTTTCCTCCGAACTGAGCGACAGGTATCTCATCCTCCGAGCTGATTTTCGGCGGATTTGAAAAAGGCCAGATCAGCTCGTTGTTTCCGCTTATCCTCTCATCTATTTCATCAAGTATCTGATTAAGCTGTCGATTAATACCGTCGGGGCAGTAGAAAACATCGCCGATAATCTCGATTTGGTTCTCGCAAAAGTCGCGGTCGATATGGGGATCGTCGACAAACGGATGCTTTGACTGCGCAAGAGTACCGTCGGAATTTACGCGCAGGCTCTCCCTTTCGATGCCGAATTCCGCTTTTTTCAGCAGATTTCTTATATTTGAATTGTTGAGATCGAAAAGCATTGTTTTCCCTCCGAACAAACGTAATTGACTATTGGCATAGTAGGTTAATTATATAACATGGATTATTGTCTGTCAATAAGTTATAATGAAAAAAAGGAAACCTCCCTTGCCCGCGTAATGACGCGCCGGTCGTTGCCACGACGGGGCAATTCGCGCTACTAAACAACATAGAAAACCTTCCTTCTGTGCACGCGTCAGACAGCGCCGTTGAAGGAAGGTTTCCTTTTTATCTTAGTGATTAATAGGCGCGCCGGCTCCCGCGACACGCGGATTAAACTGCAGCGAAGCCGTTTTCGAGATCGGCGATGATGTCGTCGATGTGCTCTGTTCCGATTGAGAGGCGGATGGTGTTTTGGTGGATACCTGCCGCGTCAAGCTCCTCGTCGGTGAGCTGTGAGTGTGTGGTCGTGGCAGGATGAATGACGAGCGACTTAACATCCGCAACATTGGCGAGCAGCGAGAAGATTTTCAGTCCATCAATAAAGCGGAAGGCTTCTTCCTTGCCGCCCTTGATGTCAAAGGTGAAGATCGAACCGCCGCCGTTGGGGAAGTATTTTTGATACAGCGCATGGTCGGGGTGGTCGGCAAGCGAGGGGTGATAGACCTTCTCGACAAGCGGATGATTGACGAGGTAATCAAGCACCTTCTTGGTGTTCTCCGCGTGGCGTTCCAATCTGAGCGAGAGGGTTTCGGTTCCCTGTAAGAGCAGGAATGCAGCAAAGGGAGAAATGCAGGAGCCGGTATCTCTGAGCAGGATCGCGCGGATATAAACCGCGAAGGCAGCCTTGCCCGCGGCGTCTGTAAACTTAACGCCGTGATAGCTGGGGTTCGGCTCTGAAATCCACGGATATCTGCCCGAGGCTGCCCAGTCAAAGGTACCGCCGTCTACGATAACTCCGCCGAGGGTGGTACCGTGACCGCCGATGAATTTTGTCGCGGAATGTACGACGATATCCGCGCCGTGCTCAATTGGTCTGATAAGGTAAGGCGTGCCGAAGGTGTTGTCGATAACGAGCGGCAGACCGTTTTTGTGAGCG
>JBGUPW010000199.1:0-2392 GCA_045130495.1 Ruminococcus sp.
ACCACCAAAAAGCTGTTGCCACAGCAACACTTTTATGATATTCTTAATATGAGGTGATTTTGATGCTTACAAACCAAGATTACATTTGCTCTATCCGTAAATGTTACTTGTTTGACGGAATAAAAGATGAACAGCTTGCCGATGCGATCAAGCTGTTGAACGGGCATATAAAGAAGGTCGTTAAAGATGACTATATCGTTCAACTCGGCGGAACGATACAATATGCGGGATTGTTGTTGAAGGGCAAAATCGAGAGTTCCTTCCAGAACGAGAACTTCGACCAAATCACAATGCTCACCTTCACAAACGGCTATCTGTTTGGCGAAAGCTTGGTTATCAATCGCGCAAAAAACAGCCCTGTTCAAGTCAGAGCTGTTGAAGATTGCGTTGTGCTGTTTATTGATTTGGAAATGATTTACGCAGCTGCGGACAATTCCCCGATACGAAATATTCTTGCGAGAAATCTGATAAAGAGCCTTGCGAAAAAGAATCTTATCCTTAACCAAAAGGTTAGAATTCTCAGCCAAAAAAGTCTGCGTGACCGGATATTTATTTATCTCCGAACACTTCCGAAGGACAAGGATGAATATGTAAAGATCCCATTCACGCAAACCGCCCTCGCCGAATACCTCGGTGTAAACCGCAGTGCTCTATCCAGAGAACTCGGAAGGATGCAGAACGAGGGCTTACTGGTTATTGACGGGAAGAAAATAAAAATAACAGATAATTTGGTTTATACATAAGAACAGCCTGATGATTTCTGATGAAGTCCTGAGGCTTATTGAATACTGTTTTTATATCCTCAATTTTGTTATCAAATGCAGCAGTAACTTAGCGATTCCCTCCGGGGTGCGATCCTGCTGTTTCAACCATTAGTAAATTGTGCTGATATATTAATGAACAAAAAATATACCGCAGATTTAGGCGTGCAAGCCTTTATGATAGCGCTCCGATCGAAGCAAAGAAAATGATCGTCAATTCGATGATCAAACGCGTTAACGTTTACCGTAACTATGAACTGAATGTAGAGCTGAATATGAATATCCGCCAATTTTTCCTCGGAATGGAGGAAAGCGAGAGTATTCCGATTACGGCATAAAATTTACCCGCCTGTTCACCAAAGTGTGAGCAGGCGGGGATTTTTATTATAGACAGAAATTATAATCGAAAAAAGTTTATCCGCTTCTTTAAATCTTTCAAATCATTATGCGTTTTTTATCGCGTCGATGAAATCCGATATAAACCTATTACGAGCTTCCTCATTCACTTCGAGTATAGAGAGATACGGGTTTAAATCCTCGAGCTCTACCAAAAGCAGTCTGCCGTCCTTGGTTCGGCACGCATCTACTCTTTGTATACCGTTTATTATCGAGTTCCACTCTATGAATCCCTTGGCGAAAGCAATATCCGATTTGTTACAGGCATATTCTTTAAGCTCCCATCTTTTTGCTTTGTCGGGTGCATACAGCGCGTATTCAAATTTATCATTGATAAAGTAGAATGACACCTCATACACAAAATCAATTTCGGGTTGAATCAAGTATTCTCCGTCAGGAATACTGCGTTTTGTCAGTTCTTCTTTGGTAATAATTTCAAGCCCGATAGAATCAGCGCCATCCTTTGGCTTTATAACAAAACGTTCCGTATTAGGCAGTAAGCCGAGAGAATCGATTGAATCTACAGTGGGAATAACAGGGTAGCCTTCAAGTGTGAGGTCGAGCAAATATTGCTTTCCGCGCATATCGGCTTTGCCGGTAAAAGTATTATAGGTTTTCAATCTTTTTTGCAAAACACGATCCACAATCGCTTGGTAAATATCTTTATACCCTATAACGCTTCCCGTGTTTCTGAATACGATCAAATTCACCATATCCTCAAAGCTTTCCGCGCATTTGGGGTGGCAGAGCACAACATCAAATGATTCTTTGAGCTTATCGGTTATATAAATATCTTCCTCACTGTAATTTCTTCCTTTTGCCTTATAGCATAAATCCGTCAGATATAGTATCCTTTTGCTTTTCATTATATCGCTGTTTCCTTCTTGCATTTTTTATCTTTCTAAAAGTATAACATAAAACTCGCTATAAGAAAAGAGGGAGTATCGTGATAATACTCCCAAAATATGTGGGGGAGTTAGATTAAATGATTCAAAAATTCCGGCTCGCTTGTTGCGGTGTGCGGGATCGGTGAAGTTTCAGCTGCTCGGCGGGCTAAAATCGTTTCACTGAAACGATTTTACCTGTGATTTGCGCGCGGCTTAAATCACAGGCACGCCCTGTTCGATCCCCCTATGGTCCACTTAACTAAAATCGAGTAGGAGGCTGCCCATTAATTGAGCAGCCGACCTCTCACACCACCGTGCGTACCGTTCGGTACACGGCGGTTCAATCAT
>JBGUPW010000200.1:0-2558 GCA_045130495.1 Ruminococcus sp.
CCAGCGCCTTCCCGTAACGTCTTTGCCGGTGAAAGGATGGCAGTTTTTGTACTCCACGTTGCCGATTGTGGCGTAGCGGATATGCGCAAGCAGGAGCTTTTCGGTGATAGGCTGGGATAATCTCTCGCGAAGGTAGTTGCTGTTCTTCGCCTTGACGCTCTCCTTTTCAACAAGCGCGCCGTTTCGCGAAACGCAGGCTAAACCCCAACCGTGAGGGTGATAATCGCTGCGAGCGTAGAAAGCTTTTAGATAATCGTTTGCGTAAAAATCATCTCGGGCTGAAATTCCGAATAACTCACACATCGCGCTCACCCCTTTGATACGCTCTTGCAAGCTCCAAGCCTTTTGCCATATAATCATCTGTGAACTTGCGGCTGACGATCTCGGCATAGCTGTTGCCGTCGTGAAGCTTGTTGAGCTGATATGCAACAATATTCAGATAATTCGGAAAATAGTGCTCGGTAAACTCTTTGATTTCTTTGAGCGTCTCCCCTGCCCTGCGCTTGATTTCCGCATTGCCGAAAACGGCGGCGTCTTTGACGTCAGTGATCGCCTTTATCTGTTTTTCTTCATCAAAATCGAAGTCGGGCAGACTGCAAAGGTAGAGCAGCAGCAGGTGCATAAAGCGGATATCCTCGGTAAAAATGCCTGTGCGCGTCAGCGGGTTAACGTCGAGGACGCGCAGCTCTAAGTGATTAACGCCGTTAATGAGCAGCAGCGTCAAGCTGTTTGCACCGCGCGGCTTTAGCCTCACGGGATAATACAGCTCGGACGCGGTTTGCAGATCGCCGTTTGCGATATACCGCGCTATGCTGCGAACGTAGCTTTCCAAGGTCGCATAATCTAAAATCGGCGTGAAGTCGTTCCAATAGCCATGTCGGGAGCAGCGAATAGATGAATAAAGATTGCCTTCTATTCCGAGAGAAGCATCGGCGACAGGACTTGCGGCGGTGAGAAACACCGCCAGCCATGCAAACTGCGTCAGGCGCTTTGCAAGGCGCAGATAGAAGTCGTTTTGAAAGCGTATAAAGTCAGTGTTACCGCTCTCTCGGAACACCGTTCGCAGGAGCTTTTGTGTAAAAGATAAATTGAGGTGGATACCCGAAAAGAGCATTTTTCTCTTGCCGTATTTTTCCGCGAGATAGCGCCTGTATTCCGATTTATCGCGCTGACTGCCGTAAAACCGAGCGATCGGAATCTCATCTTCCGAATTGAAGTGAGGCGGATTCGAGAACGCCCAAAGCAGCTCATCATTTTTGATCAATTCCGCGTCGATTTCGTCGAGCAGGCTGCCGAGCTGACGGTTCATCTCGTCGGGAGAATTAAAAACGTCGCCGATCATCTCCACCTGATTCTCGCAGAAGTCGCGGTCAAGATGCGGATTGCCGACAAATGGGTGCTCTGTCTGCGCAAGCTTACCGTCGGAAGTGACGCGCAGACTCTCGCGCTCAATGCCAAACTCCGCCGCCTGCGCAAGGCAGTTTATTTTTGAATTGTTGAAGTCGAGAAGCATTGCTTTCCCTCCAAACATTAAAACATCTTATACAACTACTGACATAGTAGGTTAATTATATAGCATTAAATATTGCCTGTCAATAAAAATTTGATAATAAAACAGGCGGCTGCACGAAGCTGCACATAATTCGAGGTTTGCTAAACCTACAGACAGCTTGCGAACCAAACTATTTAAAAAAGGAAACCTCCCATGCCCGCGTTTGACTGCGCCGTTGAAGGAAGGTTTCCTCTGCTAATATTGTGATTATTAGGCGCCCTGCCCCATTATGGCAACGGGTTATACAGCCGAGAAGCCGTTTTCCAGATCGGCGATGATGTCGTCGATGTGCTCCGTGCCTATGGAAAGGCGGATAGTGTTTTGGTGGATTCCTGCCGCTTCAAGCTCCTCGTCGGTGAGCTGCGAGTGGGTGGTGGTGGCAGGGTGGATGACGAGGGATTTTACGTCAGCGACGTTTGCGAGAAGTGAGAAAATTTTCAAGCCGTCGATGAAGCGGAATGCTTCCTCCTTGCCGCCCTTTATATCAAAGGTGAAGATTGAACCGCCGCCGTTCGGGAAATACTTTTTATACAGCTTGTGGTCGGGACGGTCGTGCAGCGAGGGGTGATAGACGTTTTCTACCAGCGGATGATTTTTCAGATATTTGATGACCTTCTTGGTGTTCTCCGCGTGGCGTTCCAATCTGAGCGAGAGGGTTTCGGTGCCCTGCAAGAGCAGGAATGCGGCAAAAGGAGAGATGCAGGAGCCGGTATCTCTGAGCAAAATAGCTCTTATATAAGTTGCAAACGCTGCCTTGCCTGCGGCTTCGGTGAATTTTACGCCGTGATAGCTGGGGTTCGGCTCTGAAATCCACGGATATCTGCCCGAGGCTGCCCAGTCAAAAGTGCCGCCGTCTACGATAACTCCGCCGAGAGTCGTACCGTGACCGCCGATGAATTTTGTCGCGGAGTGAACTACTATATCCGCGCCGTGCTCAATTGGTCTGATAAGGTAAGGCGTGCCGAAGGTGTTGTCGATAACGAGCGGCAGACCGTTTTTGTGAGCG
>JBGUPW010000201.1:0-10699 GCA_045130495.1 Ruminococcus sp.
CCGATCAAATAAACGATTTTTATAATCGTTGCAAAATTTCTACTCACACGCCTCTTGCGAGGCGTGACTATATAGCAGAAACACCGCCAGAACGCCTACAGGGATTTCTACTCACACGCCTCTTGCGAGGCGTGACAATGTCCGCATAGGTTTCGTTTTTGTAAAATTTAATTTCTACTCACACGCCTCTTGCGAGGCGTGACGGTATGTACAGGCAACGGCTTTATCTTGCTTGACAATTTCTACTCACACGCCTCTTGCGAGGCGTGACGTAAATAATATGACCATTAAATTGCGTATTCAAATTTCTACTCACACGCCTCTTGCGAGGCGTGACGCAGACAGCGTAAGAGCTGCGGGGTATGTATCAATTTCTACTCACACGCCTCTTGCGAGGCGTGACCTTGGGGTTAAACAGTGTCCGTCATGTGTGCCAAATTTCTACTCACACGCCTCTTGCGAGGCGTGACCAATTGTGTTTTTATCATGTATAATATACTTGTATTTCTACTCACACGCCTCTTGCGAGGCGTGACGCGGCTGGAATTTTCAGAACGTCAACCGCAACGCCATTTCTACTCACACGCCTCTTGCGAGGCGTGACTTTTTCCATCTTCTTCCCTCCCCTCTGTTTTGAATATTTCTACTCACACGCCTCTTGCGAGGCGTGACGGTTAGATTTTATATATGCCTGAAATTAAGATAATTTCTACTCACACGCCTCTTGCGAGGCGTGACGGTATGCCATAACCTCGGAGGCGTCTGCAATAGATTTCTACTCACACGCCTCTTGCGAGGCGTGACGAGCTCGCCGAACAACAGCAGAAAACAGCGTAAGTTTTCTACTCACACGCCTCTTGCGAGGCGTGACCTGCCTGTCGGCGTTGACGTTACATACGACAACGATTTCTACTCACACGCCTCTTGCGAGGCGTGACACACCGGATGCCTTGCGCAGTCGGCTTGTGGAAATTTCTACTCACACGCCTCTTGCGAGGCGTGACGCCGCGTTTTCCCCCCCCCTTGGGGGGAACGGAATTTCTACTCACACGCCTCTTGCGAGGCGTGACTTTTCGCTGATTGTCAACGGGAAAATAGGAAAGATTTCTACTCACACGCCTCTTGCGAGGCGTGACGACAACAGCAGATTGTTTTTTTAACAGCCGCACCATTTCTACTCACACGCCTCTTGCGAGGCGTGACAGCAGGGAACGGAACCGAACTGCTGAACGTGACCATTTCTACTCACACGCCTCTTGCGAGGCGTGACTTGACAAAAACGGTGTTATTGTAGCAGGTCACACATTTCTACTCACACGCCTCTTGCGAGGCGTGACGACCGCCGATTTTGTCAATACTGCCATTCTCGACATTTCTACTCACACGCCTCTTGCGAGGCGTGACCGCAATATGTTGTGGTTTTGCGCGGTCACACCACTAAAGAGACGGACATCTATCATTTATTATTTCTTTTTAGAATTATAAATGATGTTTTAGCGATTATTTTCAGGCGAAGTTCCTGCGTTTTTGATTTTGCCACAGGTTCGCCTTTATAGGATAATCACTCCTTCGGGATTATAGGTTTGTTTGCTGCCTATATGCTCTATTCTCCGTTCCCAGTTGTTTCCCAAATAATAAAATCTCAGGCTGTCATTTTCTTCATCAATGAGCTTGATAAGCCTGCTTTTCAGTTTCAGAAAAGCAGAGTAATCCAAATCTGCCTCAAAAACCGAATTTTGCACTCTTTGCGCATGGTTTTGACATTCTTTGGCAACCTTCCTGAGCCGCTTTTTTCCGCCCGGATCGGATGTTTTGACGTCATAGCTGATTAAAACCATCATTTGTTTCACCTACTTCAAAAGAAAACACGGATATTCTGCCAGATCGCCGCGAACATATTTCGCCAGTAAATTGCTTTGAATATACGGAATAAGCCCGAACGGGATCTTTTGCTTCAAATAAGGGTGCAGATAGTCCGTCCGTTTTTTCTCCTGCCAATGAGTAAGAAGCTTTTTTCTGCCTTGGTCATTCAGCCAAACAGCCCCCGAAACCTGTTTGTCAAAGTCTTTTTCCGAGATGATCCGCAGGTTTATCAATGTCAGCACAAAGCGGTCTGCCAAACAGCGGGCTTCCTCTATCAAATCACAGGCGAGCGAGCTTCTTCCGCTGCGCAGGGAGTGGCAGTAACCGATATAGCTGTCTAATCCAACGGTTTCAAGCGCCGAAGCAAACTCGTTTGTATAAAGTGTGTACACAAACGACAGAAGCGCGTTGATCTCATCAAGCGGAGGACGTTTGCTGCGGTAAGAAAAATGAAGCTTCGTCTTTTTGTTGGTGATCAGCTTATCAAACACAGAAAAGTAAGCCTGCGCGCAATTACCCTCTATCCCGACTACCTGATCTATCGAATCGGCTGTCAACAGTTTTTTCGCGCCGTCGGACAACACTGAGATCGCGTTGCGGATCTCTTCATCATCACGCAGCTCCGGAACATCATGCAGAGTGCGCTTGATCGTCTGTACCGAATTGCAAAACTTGGCTGACATCGTATTTTGCGCCAAGCGCAGACTGTTTTGACGGAAAACATCTATCTGCGCCACTCTGAGAAAAACATTCCCCTTTGTTTCTCCGCAAACCCTTGCGAGGAATTTGCCGTGCGGTGAATGAAAATTGATGGGGATACACTTGCTGACGCACTTTCCCATAAGCGCGGGCGAACAGCCGAGATAACTGAAGCAGACAATATTCTCGACGTTATCAAACGGGATCCTGAATTTCTCATCATTGTCAAGCTTGCATACAATGTTTTCACCGTCAAGAGATAAATACGCATTCTCATTCGTGATATACAACGTATTCAATAACTTTCTCATATTGTTTCCTCTAATATTCCTTCGATCGCTTTACCGAGAGGAACTTGCTTTTTGCGGCTCGGCATACATATATCCTTCATGGAGCAGCCTCCGCATTTCTGTCCCTTTACAACCGGCGGGATAGTTCCCGTGCGAATGTGCTCCCTGATTTCCCGCAGTATCCCGATCAGCTCCCTGTCGTATTCATCGTAGTTTTCACGCAAAGGGAGTCTTACACGCTTACGGGTATCGGCATAATAGATCGCGCCAATACTGTCACATTGAAAAACATAGTCAACACAAAGCTTTTGCGCAAAAACCTGCATCAGATCCTCATGGCGGTAAAACTGATTTTTGGGCTGTGTCGGCTTATACTCCACAACGGTGTATTGATCCCCCGCTTTTTCCAAACAATCCGTCACACCGTAAATACCGTATTGAGGCAAATCGTTATATACGCTTACGGCAGTATACGAAGCTTTCGCGCTTGAGCGGTAACATTTATCGGAATGGACCCTTTCATGCATCAGGTTTGATTTGGTAACATAATAGTTTTCCGCCCAGGCGCAGTCGATCTCCAGCAAACCCCAGCGGTGAGGGCAGTACAGCCAATGCTGTATGGAACGGATCGTAATGTCCTCAAACCTCATATTTTTTCAATCAGCTCAACGCCTTCGGGCAAATCGGCGTCAACGGTCACGCTGTAATCGCCGAAGCTTCTCGGAGGCGCCGCTTTTTCCTCCACCTTGACCTTGTCAAACAAAACGTGCGACGGGCAATTGCCGAGTACGTTATCGTGCCTGAACACAAACAGCCTTCTCATGCACATTTTGCCTCTTGCGGCGCTGTGGTCTTCCTCAAACATATTGACTATCGCCGTCCAAAGCAGCTCAAGGTCGTCGTCGGACAAACCTGTCACCTTGTTCGCTAACGCGGCGGAAACATATCCCTCCGCACGGTAGAGAGCGTAAGGAATTATGCTCTTTTTGCCCATTTCGGTGGAGCCTGTTTCCATGCGGTCTCCCGTTGTGCGCGCCTGACGGGTGATGGTTATATCCTGAATATTGATCGGAGAAATACTCCTTGCAAAGTTGATCTGCACGGGACCTCTGACTATTCCGCAGGGATTGTCGCCTGTTGACATTACAGCGCCGAACGACCTGACGTCGAAGTAGTTCCTGCACATATAATCACGCGCCCTTGCTACGTCATCGGCTTTTTTGCCCTTCTGACCCTTTTTCAGGTTTTCGGCATCATACGCCTCCTCAAATTTTGTGTTGAGCGCCTTATCCGCCTTGATCAATATTCCGAAGCCCTTCTCGCCGCCCTTTACAAGCTCCACATAATTGCGGATCTTGCGCTTCAGGCAAACGTCGGTGATAAAACCGAAGCCGCTTTCGGCGTCGATCCTCGGTGTATTTCCCGCGTCGGGATCGCCGTTTGGATTGCCGTTCTCCACATCAAAAAGCATAATAAAATCATATCTGTTGTTAATCATAATGACTGCCCCTCCTTATTGTCATTTGTTTGTTTTTGATAAAATGCCTGATCCTGCTGATAGTATCCTATCATAAATCTTCCCTGATCCTTAAGCATGAGAGTGTCCGGGAATTCGCCGTTGAGCTTACCGATGATCTCTTCTATCAGCTTGCTGTAAAATACTGCGCTTTTCTCACTGAGTTTTTTCATATGGTTCTGCGAAAGCGTTATAAGCTTTGGAAAAACCAAAGCGGGTTTGGATGCTGCCGATGAAAAATAGGCGTCCTTGATAGTCCGGTTGAGCGCCGCGGAAGAAGCCGACTGCTGAATATGCTCCAGCACAGCGAATAACCGCCCGCAAAGATATGCCTGATTTGTGTTTTGTTTGTCGAGAGCCAATTGTAATTCCTCCTTTTGTCCCGAAGCTCTTGATTGTCTGTTGATACACGCCTTGACAACGCCCGCGCGTACCGCATTGATCGCCCTGTCGGTTTTTATTCTCGTCACCATTCCCGACAGCAAATACGCGGGATAAGGCGTTCCGTATATTATGGCTTTGAATATCGCCGACATCAGGGACGCGTCTATATTCTCTGAATCACTTTTTGGTGATTTCAATTCATTTTTCAGCCTCCACAACGGCACCGGGCGGTAATCGCTTCCGATCTGCAAATCGCTTTGGTGCTGCGCGACGGCGTTCAGCATAGCTCCGATCCTTCTGCGGTAAATAAACTTGAGCGATAAACGGGATGAATTCGGTTTTATGCCGAAGATGTAAAAATCTACGTTTTCATCAATATCCTCCAATTCCGAAAAAGAGTCGAGGGAAGCCTGTCCGTCCCTTATCTTTTTCATCATGCCTTCAAGCAGATTTTCGGTTTGCTCCTTATCAAGCCTGTCGCTGCCGCCGAACAGGAAATAATTCAAAAAGTCGGCACACACCTCGTTTTTATCGCCGCCGCTCGCCCAGAACACCACGGTTATGTCGTCAACAAGCTGCTTGTGGGCTCTATCGGAAAGCAGATGATTAAGCGCGTAGGTGTATTTTTTCATTACCGCTTCCGAGATGTTGCTGTTGTACGACTGCTCGTTGCCGTACGACCAGCCCGCGGAGGTTTTGAAGCCTACCAACACGGTTCCCGACGGCTGTCCTCCGGCAACGCCTTTGATTTTATTGTGGATCCGGGCGATAGGCTGAGCCTCGCCTGTAACGGCGCACTGCGAGATGCAATCCCCCGCCTTGCCCGATTCCTCAAAGAAACGCTCCCAGCTTTCTTTTACCGCTTTGTCCTCGTGAAGTAAAATCTCGGGATGTCCGCTCAGGCAAAAGGCAAAGTATGAGTTTTTATACGCTTTTCCGAGACTTGAAAGCAACGGATTTTCCGTTTCATTTTCGGGTATCCATTTTTCTAAAAATGCGCGGAACGCTTTAACTATCGGAGAATCAATACCTTCCGTTCTCCTAAGAGATTCTTCCTTAAATAACGCGTGGGATTTTCTCGCCTTACCGGTTCGGTCATCGGCGGAAAAGCCGTTGTCGCCGAAATTCAGCCCGAAAATATACAGCGGACGGTGTTCGAACATATTGAAATCTATTCCCGGCTTTTCGCTCCTCAGCGGAAGAACGATCGTTCTCGGAACAAACCGCTCCTTCACCTTTCCGCTTTTTGTAACGGTTTTCTCGGTCAGCTGCCAATTGATCAGGTTTTCGATAGTTCCGTCGGGATTGAGCGCGACCAGGTAATGAACCGCCTGCATTGAATAGCCGTCGGGAACAACCTTGCCGTCGCGCACCAAATCATCATAATAATCGCACAGCGCGGAAATCAACATTTTATCCCCTCCCGGTACCGATTGACGTCGATCACGCCGTTTATCATGTGAGGTCTGTAATACTCGGTCATCGCCCTGTCGGAAAATATCGGGTTCTCCCAATCGCCGTTAAGCGGAAGCCCCTTGTCCTCAAAATTGACCCGGTAGCTCATAAAACCAAGGTCAACGTCGCCCATGGAAAGGATTTCGGAATGGATCTGACTTAAATCAAAGCTGTCCGTCAGTTCAAGCTTTTTGACCGGAAACTCCGCGCAGCCGAGGCACGGCGTGCGGAAGCACTGTCCCTTTTCAAGACGCCGCTTTATGATGTTGAAGTGCTTTTTTTCATCCTCATCATCGCGTTCGCTTTTGATGCCCGTCATTTCAAAGTGGAACTCTATTCCGTAGCGGACATTTTTCAAGAGCATTGACGCACGCTGCGTGCGCTCTTCCGAGGTGAAGATACACGGGTCTCCGCCGCTGCCCTTCATCTGACTTTTCACCTTTGCATAGGAAATTTTGTCCTTGACCTCATTTCGCCGTACATTGATGAAATCTATCGGATTGAATATGATGATTTTATCGATCACATATCGTATTGCGGGCTTCCAGTATACGCTCTTTAACATCCCCTCCAAAGCGCCCGGAGACGGAACGTCATAGCTTACGCGTTCCAATTTCATTTCGGGGCGGGTAAAGAGCGCGTAGTCGCCCTCGACAATAATTTTAAAGCCTCTCATTTTAACCTCCTGTCATATATAATAGTCCGAAGCCTGAAAGCTTACGCCTGTTTCTTTACTGTAGTAATCGGGATTTATCAGGCAGAATATGCCGCCGTATTCCCTGACGGCGCCCTGTCTTAACAAATCCTCAAGCTCATGCTCATAAACCGAAAACGTGTATTTTTGCAGCTTTCGGAAGTCAGTATATCCGGTGGTTCGCAGCTGCTCTATCATCGCCCTGCTCTGTTCGTCACCTGCCACAGCGACCGCCACCGTGTTGCTGTCTATCATATTGAAATGCCTTGCATATGTTGCGAACGGAAGATTGTCGGGCGAGCTGCACCGCTCCGCGATAGAATTACGCTTTATCGCCTCATCATAAAAAGAATACAATTGATAATAATACTCCCTGATACATTCGGCGTCGGAAATATCCCTGTATTCCTCCAACAATCTTTTGGTGATATTAACCTTTGCTTCCTGCGATGCGTTTTCAAGCTCAAAAATATAAATTTTTGCGCCGGAGCGTTTGCCCTCACGGTTACATCTTCCGCCTGACTGCAATATGCTGTCCAAGCCCGAAAGCTCACGATATACGGTGTGGAAATCCAAATCAACTCCCGCCTCGATAAGCGAGGTGGAAATGACCGTTATACGCCTTTCCTCGGGAACCTTCGACAAATCGTGGTAATCGGCGTACAAAGCGCTAAGCTCTTCTTTGATTTTGCTGATGGTCCGACGGCGGTCAAAGGCAGACATATAAGTTGACAAATGGTATTTTTTGCCCGACGCCGTTTGGTACAGCCGCGAAGCGGTTTTGCGGCGGTTCACCACGATAAGTGACGACGGCTGATCCTGCGCGTCAAAAAGCAGCGCCTCCTCGCTTATGCTGCCAAGGCTTACATATTCGCCTTTTTTAAAGTATGTAAAGTCGGTTTTATCCTCTGCCAAATTGCGGATAACCGTTTGCGGCAAAGAATATGTGCGGACCAACTGCTCAAAATCAGGCATAGTTGCCGTAAGAAATACCGCTTCACTGTTCAACAGCCTTGTGATCTGCGAAACCGCTCGCAGACACGGCTGCAGGTATTCCGCAGGCATCATGTGTACTTCATCAAATATGATGATACTGTTTGCAATGTTATGAAATTTTCTGAGCCTGTTTCTCTTGTTTTTATAAACCGATTCAAAAAACTGAACGGAGGTCGTAATAATAATCTGCGCGTTCCAGTTTTCGGTAACATTTTTTAACAGCTTCCTGTAATCCTCGTCATAATCCGTATCATCATAACAAAACGATGACTGATGGCGGAGAAGCTGCGCGCTTTCCCCGAATATTTTTTCAAATTCGGAAACCGTTTGGTCAATGATACTGTTGTAAGGGATCACATAAATAATTCTGCGTTTGCCGCTTTTTATCGCGCGTTCCAGGGCAAACTTCATGCTGCACAGGGTTTTTCCGCTGCCTGTCGGCATATTCATCAGGTAAATATCCGATTCGATCTCTGTTTTGCGAAACACCTGGCTTTGAACCCTTGACCTTGCTTTTTGCAAATCTGTCTCACAAACAAACTGCTCCAGCCGGCTGTTCAGCTTTCTCAGGCACTCGGAAAAGTCACTTGTCAGCTCTGTATCCTCTCTGCCCGTACAAAAACGCGCGGTGTCAAGCGAGTCCGCATCCGTAAGGCAGGAAAAGCAGTACCGCGTCAGAAAAGCGTAGCGCTCAAAGAATTGTTCCTTATCTTTTTTTACATCCTCAAACAGCCCAGCTATCTCTCTGTCATTTACAGTGCGCGGAACAAGCTCAGCCATATAATCGGAATAATCATCAAACCGCTCCGCGTGCGACATTCTGCCCAAAAGTGTAGCGTCCTCCGTTTCGTCCGACCGCGTCCCGCCGTCGGGCAGACCGGTGTGATGCCCAGCAATGCAGAACTGCGCCATCAGCGAAAAAGGAGATTTCACTCTTTTAGGAAAATCCAACGCTCCGCAGACAGCGTGCTCCGCTCGTCTCTGCTGCCTGCCCCAAATCCTGTTCTGGAAGGACTCCTGATATTTTCCTATATCATGCAGCAATCCGATATCATATATGAAGTCCTTCAATGTATCTATCGAAAAGCCGCTCGCAAGGCTTGCCGTTGCTATGCAGTGCTCGGCAACCGACTGTGTCTCTTGCGTCAATTCGTTTCTGTGGGCTATTTTCAATTTTCTTCATCTCCCTTACAGCGGTTTAAAGGCGCGCTCCGGAAAGGCAGTTATTGAATTATATCGCCTTACGCCAAACTTACACCTCGCTTACACCTCGCACCTCTATTATACACAAAGCACTGTCCCATAAAACGGACTTTGTTCGTCTTTTTTTATTGTTTGTTTTCACTTGATCGTCTGTTTATAGTAAAAACAACATTCTTTTTGTACTATTATACAATAATATCGCAAAAAAATCAACTTATAGAAAGCGAAAAGGAGCGATCGTCCGTCGCCCCTTTTACTGATATTTTATAATTTGTCCTGTACTATGATAATCATGCGCTGAAATCATGCGCTGAGCCAATAGCCGTTTCCTTTTGCCGTGCTTTTGTTTGATATGTCGGTCGCCATAAAATCGCCCTTTTCCGTGGTGAGGTAAAGCCTGACGCCTATTCCTGCCCTGTCATAGCTCTTTGTCACGCATTCATAGTAGTCCGAAACGCCGTCGGTGCGCTCAAACGCTATGCTTGTCTGCTGCGGCTCCGATTCGCCAAAGTATTTCAGGTTGGTGCAAAACAAAGCAGTTCCGCTGTAATCGCGTGTCACTTCGATCATCACGTCGCGCAAATCGGTATCGCGCGGGATCTTTATGGTAAAGTGAAAGACATTTTCGCCGTCGCGGTAGCGGTTGGTGCAGTCGATGACAGCGTGATTCTCAATGTACTCGGTCGCGGGATCAAGCTCCACGGGAACCGAGGTCAGTATACTCTCAGCAAGCTGCTCTGCGTTTCCGAGCGATTCCACTGCCGAGGTTTCCGCCAAGCCCTCCTCGATTTTATCGTCTATCAGCTCCGAGAAAAATGACATATATTCCTCGCGATCCGAGTCTGTCAGCTTGTCGAGCTTTTGTGAAAGATCGTTTATAAATTCGGTTTTACTCATTTTCGGGTTCCTCCCTTGTAACAAATTGATAGATTGCGCCTATTTCGCGCCACTCCTCCGAGAAGGCGCGAAGCCGATCTTTTCCTGCCTGATTGATATGATAGTATTTTCTCAGTCTGCCGTTGTGCTCCGAGGAACGGACTGAAATCATTCCCGCCGCCTCAAGTCTGCGCAATATCGGATATAGGGTGGATTCCGAAATGTCGATATAGGGCTTTATCGTTTTGATGATCCGATATCCGTAGGAATCCTCGTCCCTGATCGCCGCCAACACGCAAACATCAAACAAACCGCGCTTTAATTGAGTGTCCAAAGGGAATACCTCCTTTCTAATAATACTATATCACACGTAGTATTATTTGTCAAGAGGTATCTCGTCATCAATGGCGGTACTGTCAAGGCAAATTCCGACTGCGGCGCCTATATCTGCGGCGGTGCAGAGTATCGTACCGATATTATCAGCGACCCGGCAGGACTCAAAAAGTGGACTGACTTTTTCGACTTTTTCAATCCCGATATAGGTGACGGCGGCGAGGGCTGCCCTGTTAATATCACCGGCGTTATCGTTATCGCGTGGGGCGGAATCCTGCGCAATCGGTCACGGTCAGAGGGGCGACGAGCTCGGCGAGCTCAAGTTTGCTGACAATATGTGCGTATACGATATCGGAATCGCGTCCGACTATCACTTAAGCTATTCGGATA
>JBGUPW010000202.1:0-6695 GCA_045130495.1 Ruminococcus sp.
TCAAAAATATTCATAATAATGAATATTATCCCGTTTTTTGTGAATATTCATAATAAAATTCCAATTTGGTTTCTGCGGGTATTTTGCTGAGGTCAGCCTGATTTTACAGTATTTTTCAGCTAATTCAACAAAAACAAATAACGTTTTCGGCGTTTTTGTGCAAAGCTTAAAAATTGAATATTTATTCAAAAAACTCTTGATTTTTCGTGAAGTTGTTGTATAATTGTAATCGTAGTAAAAAATCATTTGGAGGAAAAATCATGGCTGACAGCAAAATCAAAAAAGTTGTTCTCGCCTATTCGGGCGGACTTGACAGATCTATCATTATTCCGTGGCTCAAAGAAAATTATGACGACTGCGAGGTCATCGCGGTTTCAGGCAACGTAGGCCAGGGCACCGAGCTTGACGGTCTTGAAGAAAAAGCGATCGCCACCGGAGCTTCCAAGCTCTATATCGAGGATCTCAACAAGGAATTTGTTGAAGAATACGTTTTCCCCACAATCAAGGCAGGCGCGGTTTACGAGGGCAAGTATCTGCTCGGCACATCATTCGCGCGTCCCGTAATAGCAAAAAGAATCGTAGAGATTGCCAAGGCAGAGGGCGCCGACGCGATATGCCACGGCTGCACCGGCAAGGGCAACGACCAGGTTCGTTTTGAGCTGGCTATCAAAGCGTACGCTCCCGACATGACGATCATCGCTCCGTGGAGAACATGGGAGTTCAAATCGCGTGAGGAAGAGATCGCCTACGCCGAGGCAAAGAACATTCCGCTTAAAATAAACAGAGAAACAAACTATTCCAAGGACAAAAACCTCTGGCACCTCAGCCACGAGGGTCTTGACCTTGAAGACCCCGCAAACGAGCCGCTTTACAACAAGGAAGGCTTTCTTGAAATGGGCGTGTCACCCGAACAGGCGCCCGACAAACCCGAATACGTCACGATCAGCTTTGAAAAGGGTATCCCCGTTAAGATCAACGGCGAAGTCACCGAGAGCGTAGCGGTCATCGAAAAGCTCAATGAGATCGGCGGAAGAAACGGAATCGGCATCACCGACATCGTTGAGAACCGTCTTGTGGGCATGAAGGCTCGCGGCGTTTACGAAACCCCCGGCGGAACTATCCTCTATGCTGCTCACAACAAGCTTGAGGAGATCTGCCTTGACAAGGACACCCTTCACTACAAGAAGAACCTTGCCAACACCTTTGCCGATCTGGTATACGACGGCAAGTGGTACACTCCGCTCAGAGAGGCAATGTCCGCCTTCGTGGACAGCACTCAGGAGTATGTGACGGGCGAAGTAAAGCTTAAGCTCTACAAGGGCAACATCATCGACGCGGGCGTTACAAGTCCCTATTCGCTCTACGACGAGGAGATCGCCACCTTCGACGAGGACGAGGTATACAACCAGAACGACAGCGCAGGCTTCATCAACCTGTTCGGTCTGCCGATCAAGGTTCGCGCCAAAAAGGGTCTTATCAAATAATCAAATCAGAAATTCAACTGTCGGGCAGGGTGAAATACCCCTGCCCATGTAGTGTTTATACGAGGTAATTTATGCAGCTTTGGAAAGGACGCTTCAAAAAGGAGCTTTCAAAAACCACCAACGATTTCAACAGCTCAATTTCCTTCGACAGCCGGATGTACCGCGAGGACATTGAGGGAAGCATTGCTCATGCGACGATGCTGGGCAAATGCGGGATCATCGGCGAGGACAGCAGCGCCGAGATAATAAAGGGTCTGCGCGGTATTTTAGCCGACATCGATTCGGGCAAGCTGAAATTCGACCCCGAGGCTGAGGACATCCACACCTTTATCGAGGGAGAGCTTACAAAGCGTATCGGCGACAACGGCAAGCGCCTGCACACCTCGCGCAGCCGCAACGACCAGGTAGCGCTCGATATAAAGCTGTATCTCAAAAAAGAGGTCAAGGCTGTCAAGGCGCAGGTCGTTGAGCTTATCAAGGTCATCGCGGACAAGGCGGAGCAATACAGCGAAACCGTAATGCCCGGCTACACCCATTTGCAGCGCGCACAGCCGATCGTTTTCGGTCATCATCTTTTAGCCTACGCCGAAATGCTGCTGCGCGACGTTTCGAGGCTTGACGACTGCTTTAAGCGCATGGACGAAATGCCGCTCGGCTCCTGCGCCCTCGCGGGAACCACCTACCCGATAGACAGAACGATCACCGCCGATTTACTCGGCTTTGAAAGAATAACAAACAACTCGCTCGACGGCGTTTCCGATCGCGATTACTGCATTGAGTTCGCTTCGGTGCTGTCGATAATAATGGTTCATCTCAGCCGCTTCTGCGAGGAGATCATAATGTGGTGCAGCTGGGAATTCAAATTCATCGAGCTCGACGACGCTTTCTCCACAGGCTCCTCGATCATGCCGCAGAAAAAGAACCCCGATATAGCAGAGTTGGTTCGCGGCAAGAGCGGAAGGGTTTTCGGCGATACAATGACCCTGCTGACGGTTATGAAGGGAATAGCCCTCGCCTATAATAAGGATATGCAGGAGGATAAGGAAGCGATATTCGACGCGGTTGACACGGTGAAAATGTGCCTTACCGCTTTCACCCCGATGCTCGACACGATGCGAGTGCTTCCCCAAAATATGCGCAAGGCTGCGGCGGGCGGATTTATAAACGCCACCGATTGTGCCGACTGGCTCACAAAGAACGGCGTTCCGTTCCGCGACGCTTACAAGGCGACGGGCGAGCTTGTTGCAAGGTGTATCGAATTGGGAACCGATTTGGAGAGCCTTCCCCTTGAAGAGTACAAGGCGGTGTGCGACGTGTTCACCGACGACGTATACAACGCGATTTCCCTTGAAAAGTGCGTTTCACAAAGAACCGCGTTCGGCGGTCCCGCGCCCGGTTTGGTAAAGGCGCAGGCGCAGCGGGTAAAGGGAATAGCGGAAGAGTTATAAAAAACGCAAAGGATTGATTTAATTGATAAAAGCAGGAATCGTAGGCGCTACGGGCTACGCGGGCGCGGAGCTTGTCCGCTTGCTGACGGCTCACCCCGAGGCGGAGATCGCGGCGGTCAGCTCGGTTTCGTTCGAGGGTCAAAAGCTCAGCGAGGTTTACCCCGCCTACGCCTTTTTAAACGATATGATTTGCGAAAATCAGGACGCTGTTGTTGAGAAAAGCGACGTGATTTTCGCTGCGCTCCCTCACGGACTTTCGCAGGAGCTCGCGGCTCAATGCCTGAGTGCGGGCAAGGCTTTCATTGATTTGGGAGCGGACTTCCGCCTTGAAAGTGAGGAGGAGTACGCCGAGTGGTACGGCGGAACGTTTTTGGACAGGGAGCTTCACGCTCAAAGCGTGTACGGTCTGCCCGAATTTTTCAGAGATAAAATCAAGGGCAAGCGCCTTATAGCGAATCCCGGCTGCTACACCACCTGCTCGCCCTTAGCGATAGCCCCCGCGATCTCAAAAGGGCTGATAAGCACAAAGGGCATAATCTGCGACTGCAAAAGCGGCGTGACAGGCGCGGGCAGAAAGCCGACTCAGGGCAGCCATTTTCCCGAGCTGAACGAGGGCTTCCACGCCTACAAGGTCGCCTCTCACCGCCACACCCCCGAAATCGAACAGACCCTCTCTAAGCTGAGCGGCGAGGACGTGACGATCACCTTTGTTCCTCATCTTCTCCCCGTGAACAGAGGAATTTTAGCCACGGTTTACGCCGACATAAAAGACGGCGTGAGCTTTGAGGATATCAGAGCAGCGTATGAGGATTATTACAAGGACGAGTTTTTCATCCGCCTGCTTCCCGACGGAATGTGCGCCGATATCCACAACGTCAGATATTCAAACTTCTGCGACATTTCTATCCACCACGACAAAAGAGCGGGCAAGCTCGTAGCCTGCGCCGCGATTGACAACATGGTAAAGGGCGCGGCAGGTCAGGCTGTCCAGAATATGAACATAATCTTCGGCTTGGACGAAAAAACAGGCTTGGTAATCGTTCCTCCGGCGTTCTAAACGTGAGATGACCGAACCGGCTTGTTTAACGAGCGCCAAAGCGCTCAATTCATGCCGCAAGGCTATTCACGGCGAAGCCGATTCACGACCGCAGGTCAATTCATATTCCTTTCGCCGACGGTTGATAATGTCTCAAACGCGGAGAATTAACGGAAACCAATGATACAGAAATGAATTGCTGCTGTGCAGCGTGAATTTACTTCGTAATGAATAGTACCGTTGGTACATGAATTGCAGCTAAGCTGCATTTTTGCAGAAAAAATCTATTAGAAAATCAAGGGAACCTCTAAAATCCCCTGAACATAATACAGGACAAAAACTATGAACTATAAATTTATCAGCGGCGGTGTTACCTCTCCGATCGGCTTCACCGCCAACGGCGTGTGTGCCGGCGTAAAGTCGGCTACCTCGGCGGCTATAACAAAGGCTGAAAAGGCGAACGAATCTCCCGTTATCCCAAACGGCAAGCGCGATTTGGCGCTTATCGCCTGCGACAGGGTTTGCAATGCCGCCGCCATATTCACAAAAAATCTTGTAAAATCCGATACGATCTACGTCACTCAAAAGCACCTGCAAAACGGCAGGGCGCAGGCGGTGATAGTCAACTCGGGCAACGCCAACGCCTGCAACCCCGACGGCTACGAAAAGGCAGAGGCTATGGGAGTTTTGGCTGCCGAGGCGTTGGGCATAGATGAAAATGATGTTATAGTAGCCTCAACGGGCGTTATCGGTCAGCCGCTTCCTCTCGCTCCCATCAAAAGCGGAGTCGAGGCGCTCAAAGACATTCTTTCAAAGGCGGGCGGCACCAACGCGGCAGAGGCAATTATGACGACCGACACCGTCAAAAAGGAATGGGCGGTTCAAACCGTGATCGGCGGCAAGACCGTAACGATCGGCGGCATTGCGAAGGGAAGCGGAATGATCCACATCAATATGGGCACGACTCTTTCGTTTGTCACCACCGACGCCGCGGTTTCCTCCGAAATGCTCAAAGCGGCGCTGATCGAAGCTGCTGACGTCAGCTACAACATGGTCAGCGTGGACGGCGACACATCCACCAACGACACGCTCGCGATTTTAGCCTCGGGCTATGCGGGCAATAAGGAGATCACTGAAAAGAACGCCGATTATTACACCTTCCTCGAAGCTCTCACGGCGGCGTTCAGGGCGGTTGCCAAAAAGCTTGCCGCCGACGGCGAGGGAGCCACAAAGCTTCTCGTGTGCAAGGTGAGCGGAGCTGCGGACGAAAAAGCGGCGAAAACGATAGCCAAAAGCGTTATCTGTTCAAGCCTTGTAAAAGCCGCCATGTTCGGTGCGGACGCCAACTGCGGAAGGATTCTCTGCGCCGTGGGTTACAGCGGAGCGAGGGTTGATGACGTTAAGAAAATCGACGTTTCCTACAAATCCGCCGCGGGAGAGATATTGGTTTGTCAAAACGGCTGCGGATTAGCCTTCGACGAGGAAGAAGCCGAAAAGATCCTGCTCGAAAAGGAAATTGAAATTATAGTCAGTCTCGGAGACGGCACAGCCGAAGCGGAAGCCTACGGCTGCGACCTCACGTATGATTATGTTAAAATAAACGGTGATTACAGAACGTAATTCAATGGACGATTGACAGTTGACGATTGACAGTGGTCAATGGAAAATTGACAATTATCCGTTTGGAAAGGAACAAAATGGACATACAAAAACGCGCCAAGGTCTTGATTCAGGCCATGCCCTACATCAAAAAATGGTCGGGCGAGACCATGGTTGTAAAATACGGCGGCAACGCCATGATAAATGAAAAACTGAAATCCGCCGTTATGAGCGACCTTGTGCTCATGCAGCTTATCGGCATAAACGTCGTGCTGGTTCACGGCGGCGGACCCGAAATAAACGCCATGCTCAAGGCGGTGGGCAAGGAAAGCAAATTTGAAAACGGAATGCGCGTCACCGACAGCGAGACGATCGACATCGTGCAGATGGTGTTGGCGGGCAAGGTGAACAAAAGCCTTGTGCAGCTTCTTGACAGCCACGGCGGAAA
The DNA here is from genome assembly GCA_045130495.1 of Ruminococcus sp. Taxonomy (GTDB): domain Bacteria; phylum Bacillota; class Clostridia; order Oscillospirales; family Acutalibacteraceae; genus Ruminococcoides. Next base: position 6,016 of record JBGUPW010000202.1, read on the forward strand.
GTCGCTCGGTCTGTGCGGACTCGACGGCAAAATGCTCATGGCGGACAAGCTTGTTTCGGGCGCGGCTGATTTGGGTTTTGTGGGTGAGATACGCGAGGTCAACCCCGAGCCGCTCCAAAACGCAATGCAGGCGGGCTATCTGCCGATCGTCGCTACGGTCGCGGGCGGCTATGACGGCAACGTATACAACATCAACGCCGACCTTGCCGCCGCTCAGATAGCCGCGAAGCTGGGCGCGAAAAAGCTGATCCTTATGACCGATATACGCGGTCTGCTCCGCGACATCAACGACGACGAAAGCCTTATTCCGCTTGTAAACGTCAGCGAGGTTCCCATGCTGAAGCGCGACGGAATCATCAAGGGCGGCATGATCCCCAAAATCGACTGCTGCGTAGAGGCGGTGCGCAACGGCGTCAGCCGCGCTCACATCATCGACGGCAGACTCGAACACTCAATTCTTCTCGAACTGTTCAGCGACGAGGGCATCGGCACGATGTTCTATTGAGCCGGAACAAAACAACACAGAAAACCGAGGTATCCGCATGATAACGATTCGACCGATGACAATTGAAGACTACGACGAGGTTTTTGCAATGTGGCAGATCACCTCAAAGCGCGCCCTGTCCTCCGCCGACGAAAGGGAGCAGATCGCGAGGTATCTTGAACGAAACAAAGGGCTT
>JBGUPW010000203.1:0-12574 GCA_045130495.1 Ruminococcus sp.
CTCGAAAAAGCCAAGCAAATCGGCAGACGCGCCGCTGAGCACGGAATGAAGCTGCTTGTCGATTTTCATTATTCCGACTTTTGGGCTGACCCTGCCAAGCAAAAAGCTCCGAAAGCATGGGAAAAGCTGACGCTTGCTCAAAAGCAGAGCGCTTTATATGACTACACTTATAATTCTTTGACAGAACTAAAAGCAGCGGGAGCCGATATCGGAATGGTTCAGATCGGAAACGAAACGACCTCGGGCATAGCGGGCGTGCATGATTATTCCGACATTCACAAGCTGTTCTCGGCGGGCTCCGGGGCAGTGCGCGATTTTGACAGCGAAATTAAAGTTGCGATTCATTTTACGGGACCCGAAAACACCGCCGTGATGAAGTGGTACGCGGATTATCTCAGTCAGAACAAGGTCGATTACGACGTTTTCGCGTCCTCTTACTATCCCTATTGGCACGGAAGCCTCGAAAACCTCACGGCTGTGTTTGATTACGTCGCCGAAACCTACGGCAAATATACGATGGTCGCCGAGACCTCCTACGCCTTTACTCTCGATGATACAGACGGTCACGCTAACACGGTCAGCCGTTGGAGCAACAGCACCGGAGAGAATCTGCTCTGGGATTTCTCTGTTCAGGGACAGGCTGACGAGGTTCGCGCCGTGATGAACGCCGTTAACAATGTAAGCTCTGCAAAAGGGCTCGGAGTGTTCTACTGGGAGGGCGCGTGGATAAGCGTCGGCGACACTACGGGACTGAGCGGCGCTGAGCTGACCCGCCGCTGCAACGCCAACAGAGAGCTTTGGGAGCGGTGCGGCTGTGGTTGGGCTTCGTCCTATTCGGGGGAGTACGACAGTGACGCGGCGCAGTATTTCGGTGGAAGCGCGGTCGACAATCAGGCGTTCTTTGACGCAAACGGAAAGGCTCTGCCGTCGCTCCGGGTGTTCAAGTACGTTGTAACGGGCTCGTCGGGCGCGGATATTATAAAAGGCGACGCGGACGGCGACGGGATAGTAACGGTAAAGGATGTAACCGAGATCCAGCGTTTTATAGCTGAGCTGACGGAGTTTACCGACGAACAAAAGAAAGCGGCGGACGTTGACGGCAGCGGAGTTGTTGATATAAGCGACGCGACGCTTTTGCAGAGGTATCTTGCCGAATTCATTACTGAGCTTTAACTTGAAAGGGGCGTTTAAAAATGAAGAGATTCTTGTCTGTCCTATTTGTAATCCTGATATGCACTTTGACTGTTTTACCTCTACCGGCAGATGCGGCGGAAACTGCGTCGGTGCAAACAGGCGCGTCAAGCGGCACAACGGGCGACTGCACATGGAAGCTGAGCAACGGCGTGCTGACCGTCAGCGGCAACGGAGCTATGGCTGATTACAGTTATCCTCAGGGGAATCTCGCGCCGTGGGGGACCGGCGTAAAAAGCGCGGTCATCAGCGACGGAGTCACAAGCATTGGCAAATACGCGTTCTACAAATGCACAAGCCTGAAAAGTGTTTCTATTGCCGACAGCGTGACAACAATCGGCGCACACGCATTTAACACTTGCAGCGGCTTGACCGACATAAATCTTCCCTACGGAATTACGGTAATTGGCGGATACACATTCAGAAAATGCAGCAGTCTGAAGGATATTACGATTCCGAACAGTGTGAAAAATATAGAATATTTTGCGTTTTCAGACTGCACAGGCTTGACCGGTGCAGTTATACTTGACGGCGTGACAAGCATAGGCGAAGGCGCGTTTACAAGCTGTTCCAACCTGACAAGTATTAACGTTCCCGACAGCGTGACAAGTATTGGTGAATTAGCTTTTTCAGACACAGCGTGGTACGACAATCAGCCGGACGGCTTGGTTTACGCGGGCAAGGTCGCATATAAGTACAAGGGAACAATGCCGGAGAATACCTCTATTGTCCTTGAGAACGGCACAAAAGGCATAGCAGGCGAAGCGTTTTTCGGCTGTTCCGGCATGACAGGGATTATAATTCCCGAGAGCGTGACAAGCATAGGCTCCTCAGCCTTTTATAACTGCACCGGTCTTACAGACATAACGGTTCCCGACTCCGTAAAAACGATCAGCTCCTACGCGTTTTATAACTGTGCAGGCTTGAACGGCGTCACTATCGGAAGCGGTGTAAGGAGTATTTACAGTTATGCGTTTTTAGGCTGCACGGGTCTGACCTGCGTAGTTATTCCCGACAACGTGACGTATATCGGCAACTCGGCGTTTTATAAGTGCGAAGGCTTGACAAAGCTTATTATTCCCGACAGTGTGACAAGCATAGGCGAACGAGCGTTTGGAGACTGCGGCAATCTTTCTGTTTACGGCAAAGAAAACTCTTACGCGCAGACATATGCTCAGGTATATAATATTCCCTTTGTCATCTATGATGTTATTTGCTCCCATTGCGGCGAGCCTTGCCTCAGCATTGCCGACGAGGGCTACCCTTCTTCATGCTCACATACGGGCTTGACCGACGGCGCGCACTGCTCTGTTTGCGGCGGGGTGCTGACCGCTCAGGAGATAATTCCAAAGACGGAGCATAAATATATCTTTTATCCCGAAATCCCCGCGACCGAAACCGAAACGGGTTTGACGGCGGGCGTTCAGTGCTCCGAATGCGGAGAATGGCTGATTCCCCGGCAGGTCATTCCGAAGCTTGCCGCACGCGGCGACGCGAACCACGACGGAGTGATCGACGTCCGCGACGTTACAGCGATCCAACGGCACGCGAGCGAGTACGAGCTTCTCACGGGCGATGCACTCAGAGCCGCCGACGTTGACGGCAACGGCGTTGTCGATATAAGCGACGCGACGCTTTTGCAGAGGTATCTTGCGGAATATGTTGAAGAATTGTGATTAGACTGCCAACATCACTAAAAATATTGCAACAAGCGATATATTTCTGTATTAACAATAAAATTTGATTATAATTCTAATACGGTAAAAAAATCTAACATTATATATTATAATAAAACTGTATTTTTATATTGTCCAAAAGGGCAAATGGAGGATTTATCATGGAAAAGAAAGAACTAATGTACGAAGGAAAAGCAAAAAAGGTTTATTCTACCGAAGATCCCGCATACTGCGTAGTATCCTACAAGGACGACGCCACCGCCTTTAACGGCGAAAAGAAAGGCACCATCGTCGGCAAGGGCGTGGTAAACAACCGTATGTCTAACTTTATGTTCAGACTTCTCGAAGAAAAGGGCGTTCCCACCGACTATGTTGAGGAGCTCAACGACCGCGAGACCGTTCTAAAAAGAGTTGAGATCGTGCCGCTTGAGGTAATTGTCAGAAACAAGGCGGCAGGCTCTTTCTCCAAGCGCTTCGGCGTTCCCGAGGGAACGGCTTTCAAGGCTCCCACCCTGGAATACTGCCTCAAGGACGACGATCTCGGAGATCCCATGATCAACGACAGCCAGATCATAGCGATCGGAGCCGCCACTAAGGAAGAGCTCGACACGATCGCCGAATATACAATGAAGGTCAACGAGGTAATGGTTGAGTTCTTCAAGCAGTGCAACGTTGAACTGATCGACTTTAAAATTGAATTCGGCAGACTTCCCGACGGCACGATCATTCTCGCCGACGAGATCTCTCCCGACACCTGCCGCTTCTGGGATATGGATACCCATGAGAAGCTCGACAAGGATCGTTTCCGCCGCGACATGGGCGGAGTTGAAGAGGCTTATGCCGAGATGATGAAGCGCGTAGGTCTTGCAGACTGAAAGTGCTCACCAACAGCGGCAAAGAGAAGCTTTTAAATGTTTTGGATATTTGATTATTTTGAATATTAATATATTTGAATATCAATATCAATGCAATCAATATCAGAATTTGTAATAAAAGAGTTGCTGTCCTTGACTTTGCAAGGGCGCACCTGCGAACTTATTGATAACTTCTCTTAAGCATTAAAAAACCCAAAACGAGATTTTTTCGGATGGTGAAATTTTGAGTTGTTCAATTGATCGATATCACAGTGAAGGTCTGCACGAGGAGTGCGGAGTCTTCGGCGTTTTCAGCGACGGCACGATCGATCCCGCTTATGCCTGCTACAACGGACTTCTTGCTTTGCAGCACAGAGGTCAGGAAAGCTGCGGCATAGCCGTGTCGGATGAAGGCGTTATTGATTATCATAAAAACATGGGACTTGTCAGCGAGGTGTTCAACAACTCCATTTTGGATTCGCTCGGCGGTCAGATGGGGATTTCTCACGTTCGATATTCAACAGCAGGCGGCTCTGTGCTGGAAAACGCGCAGCCGCTTGTTATGCGTTATGTAAAAGGTACGATAGCCGTTGCTCATAACGGCAACCTGACAAACGCAGTTGAGATCCGCCGAGAGCTTGAACAGCGCGGAGCGATTTTCCAAACCACGATCGACAGTGAAGTAATATGCTACCTCATTGCCCGCGCCAGATTAAAGCGCCACAGCGTTGAGGACTCCGTAGCCGACGCAATGCGCCGAATTCACGGAGCGTATTCGCTTTTGGTTATGAGTCCTCGGAAAATAATCGCCGCCCGCGATCCTCACGGCTTCCGCCCTCTCTGCCTCGGCAAGTGCAACGGCTCGGTTGTCGTGGCAAGCGAGAGCGCCGCGCTCGACGCCTGCGGAGCGGAATTTCTCAGGGATGTCGAGCCGGGAGAAATCGTTGTTATCGACGGAAAAGGTGAAGGCTATCACAGCATCCACCCAGATTTCGGCGAAAAAAAGAAAGCGATCTGTATTTTTGAATATATCTACTTTGCGCGCAGCGATTCAATGATAGACGGCGTAAGCGTTTACGAAGCCCGCAAGCAGGCGGGTCGCATCCTCGCCCGCACCTGTCCCGTTGAAGCCGACATGGTTATCGGAGTGCCCGAATCGGGCATTGACGCCGCTATCGGCTACTCGGAGGAATCGGGTATTCCCTACGAAAAGGCGATCGTAAAGAATTCATATATCGGCAGAACATTTATCAAGCCCAGTCAGTCCGAGCGCATGAAAAGCGTGCGCATAAAGCTGAATCCCATCGGCGACATGGTAAAAGGAAAGCGCGTCGTTATGATCGACGACAGCATTGTGCGCGGCACAACGGTCGATCGGATAGTCACCATGCTGCGCGACGCCGGCGCAAAGGAAGTTCATATGCGTATCAGCTCGCCGCCCTTTATGTGGCCTTGCTATTACGGCACCGATATCCCCTCGCGCGGAGAGCTTATCGCGGTCAACCACAGTGTCGAGGAGATAACAAAGCTCAGCGGCGCAGACTCGCTCGCTTATCTTCCGGTCGAGTCGCTCCACGAGATGATCGGCTACGCGCCCATTGGCTTCTGTCAGGGCTGCTTCACGGGCGAATATCCCGCGCAAACCACCAAAATCACCCTTGAGGGCAAGGAGCGCGGCGGTATGGATTACAGCGGCAAGTGCTCCGGCGCGGATTCCTGATTAACCCATAAGAAAGGAAACGTTATGATTAAAGATACATACGAATCCCCGTTGTCGGCGCGCTACGCCGGCAGGGAAATGAAATATATTTTCTCACCCGACAAGAAATTCAGAACATGGAGAAAGCTCTGGATCGCTCTTGCCGAGTCTGAAATGGAACTCGGACTGCCCGTTACTCAGGAGCAGATCGACGAGCTAAAGGCGCACGCCGACAACATCAACTATGAGGTCGCCGTCGAGCGTGAAAAATTGGTTCGACACGATGTTATGAGCCATGTTTTCGCCTACGGCGTTCAGTGTCCGAGCGCAAAGGGCATTATTCATTTGGGAGCTACCTCCTGCTATGTCGGCGATAACACCGATATTATAATTATGACCGAGGGCTTGCAGCTTATCAGGAATAAGCTTATTGCCGTAATCCGCAACTTGGCCAAATTTGCCGACGAGTACAAGGCATTGCCCACTCTCGCGTTCACCCATTTTCAGCCCGCTCAGCCCACAACGGTAGGCAAGCGCGCGACTCTGTGGCTGCAAGAGCTTCTTATGGATCTGGAGGACGTAGAGTATCAGCTTTCAAAAGCAAAGCTCTTGGGCTGCAAGGGCACTACAGGCACTCAGGCGAGCTTTTTGGAGCTGTTTGACGGCGACCATGAGAAATGCAACGAGCTTGATAAAAAAATCGCTCAGAAAATGGGCTACAAGGCTTGCTTCCCCGTTTCGGGTCAGACCTATTCAAGAAAGCTTGACTCGCAGTTTTTGAACGTTTTGGCAGGAATCGCGCAGTCGGCGTCAAAGTTCTCAAATGATATCCGCCTGCTGCAGCACCTCAAGGAGATCGAGGAGCCGTTCGAGAAGAATCAGATCGGTTCGTCGGCTATGGCGTACAAGAGAAACCCGATGCGCTCCGAGAGGATCGGCTCGCTGTCAAGATATGTTATGACCGATGTTCTCAACGGATATTTCACAACCGCGACTCAGTGGTTTGAGCGCACTCTCGACGACTCAGCCAACAAGCGTCTCAGCGTTCCCGAGGCTTTCCTGGCGGTTGACGGTATTCTTTCGCTTTACGCGAATGTAGCCGACGGCTTGGTTGTTTATCCGAAGGTCATCGAGCAGCGTCTCAGAAAAGAGCTTCCGTTCATGGCAACGGAAAATATCATGATGGACGCCGTTAAAAAGCGCGGCGCCGACCGTCAGCAGCTCCACGAGAGAATACGCATTCACTCAATGGCGGCTTCCAAAGTTATCAAGGAAGAAGGCGGCGAAAACGACCTGCTGCAAAGGATCGCGGCGGATGAGGCGTTCGGAGTGACGCTTGAAGAGCTTGAAACAATTCTTCAACCCGAAAAATATACAGGCAGAGCAAAGGAACAGACCGAGGAATTCCTCAGAGATTTCGTTGCTCCCGTGCTTGAAAAATATAAGGATATTGAATCCGAAAAACCTGAAATCAACGTGTAGACCGCATTTCCGTTCATTTACGGAAAACGCGAAACCGCAAAAGGAGAAAAAACCATGGTAAAAGCAATCGTAGGTGCCAACTGGGGCGACGAGGGAAAAGGTAAAATAACCGATGTTCTCGCCAATGACAGCGATATGGTGATCCGCTTTCAGGGCGGCGCCAACGCAGGTCATACAATTATCAACGACTACGGAAAATTCGCGCTTCATCAGCTTCCGTCGGGCGTGTTCCATCAGAATATAATCAACGTCATAGGCAACGGCGTGGCTTTCAGCGTAGAGAATTTTGTTAAGGAAATGCAGGAGCTTAAAGATCGCGGCGTTCCCGAACCGAATATTGTCATCTCCGACCGCGCTCAGATTGTAATGCCTTACCATGTGGCGTTCGACTGTTACGAGGAAGAGCGTCTCGGTAAAAATTCCTTCGGTTCAACCAAAAGCGGAATCGCTCCGTTTTATTCCGACAAATATTCCAAAATAGGCTTTCAGATCAATGAGCTGTATGACGATCCCGATTCGCTCAGAAAAAAAATCAGCCATGCGCTCCAAATCAAGAACGCCATTCTTAAAAACCTTTACGGCAAGCCCCCCGTCACCGGGCAGGAGGTTTTTGACAAGCTTATGGAGTACAAGGAGCAGCTTGCTCCATATGTGGGCGACGCGTTCATGATCGTTCACAACGCTCTCAAAGAGGGCAAGACCATTTTGCTTGAGGGTCAGCTCGGCTCTTTAAAGGACACCGACTTCGGAATTTACCCGATGGTCACGTCCTCAAACACAATCGCGGGCTACGGCGCTGTAGGAGCGGGCATTCCGCCCTATGAGATAAAGGAGATCGTCACGGTCGTTAAGGCGTATTCAAGCGCTGTAGGAGCGGGCGAGTTTGTTTCCGAGATATTCGGTGAGGAAGCCGACGAGCTTAGAAAGCGCGGCGGCGACAGCGGCGAGTTCGGCGCGACAACAGGCAGACCCAGACGAATGGGCTGGCTCGACCTTGTTGCCACCCGCTACGGCTGCATGGTTCAGGGAGCAACTCAGATCGCGTTCACAGTTCTCGACGTGCTCGGTTATCTCGACGAGATCCCGGTATGCGTCGGCTACGAGCTTGACGGCGAGGAGATAGACTACTTCCCCTCGACAACAAAGCTTAAAAGATGCAAGCCTATCCTCAAAAAGCTTCCCGGCTGGAAATGCTCGATCAAGGGAATCAAAAACTATGACGAGCTGCCGAAGGAGTGCCGCGACTACATCGAGTTTGCCGAAAAGGAGATCGGCGTTCCGATTAAAATCGTCTCCAACGGTCCCGCAAGAAGCGATATTATATTCAGATAATAAATACCTGGGCGCGCCCGCGTGTGCGCCCTTATTGCTTTTTAATTAAATCAATTTGTTTTGAAAGGGGAATTGCCATGAAAGAAACCGTAATTGTACTCGATTTCGGAGGTCAGTATAATCAGCTTATCGCGCGCCGCGTGCGCGAATGTGGGGTTTACTGCGAAATTCTGCCGTACACGGTCAGCCTTGAAAGGATAAAGGAAATCGATCCAAAGGGGATTATTTTTACGGGAGGACCGAACAGCGTATACGACGAAAGCTCGCCGCACTACACTCCCGATATTTTTTCGATCGGCGTTCCCGTTTTAGGCATATGCTACGGCTGTCAGCTCATGGCGTACTCCCTCGGCGGAACGGTCGTCTCTGCCGCCGATAATTCAGTCAGCGAATACGGCAAAACCGAAACCGATTACAGCGACGATTGCGTGATTTTCGGCGGATTGCCCAAAAGCGGTATCTCTTGGATGTCGCACCGCGATTATATCAGCGAGGTTCCCGACGGGTTTGAAGTGACCGCGACCACGGCGCACTGCCCCGTTGCGGCAATGGCGAACGCAGAAAAGAAGCTCTACGGAGTGCAGTTCCACCCCGAGGTCAACCACACCGAGCACGGCAAAGAAATGCTTCACAGCTTTTTGTTTGACGTCTGCGGCTGCGCAGGTGACTGGCAGATGGACAGCTTTATTGAAGACGCCGTGGCGCAAATCAAGGCTCAGGTTGGAGACAGAGGCGTTGTCCTCGGTCTTTCGGGAGGAGTAGACAGCTCCGTTGCCGCCGCGCTGCTCAGCAAGGCAGTCGGCAAACAGCTAACCTGCGTTTTTGTGGATCAGGGTCTTATGCGCAAAAACGAAGGAGATTATGTTGAAGAAACCTTCACAAGACTTTTTGACATGAATTTTATCCGCATAAACTGTCAGGACGAGTTCCTTTCAAAGCTGAAAGGAGTGACCGACCCGGAAGAAAAGCGCGGAATCATCGGCAAGGAGTTTTATAACGTTTTCTGGAACAGGATCCGCGACGAATACGGCTCGGGCTTCTTCGCGCAGGGAACGATTTACCCGGACCGTATCGAGAGCGGAAAAGGTGACGCAGCAAAGATAAAAACCCACCATAATCAGGTTGAGATCCCCAAGGATATCAAGTTTGAGGGCGTTATCGAGCCGCTGAAGGATTTGTTTAAGGACGAGGTGAGAGCCGTTGGCGAAAAGCTCGGCTTGCCGCATGAGCTTGTGTGGCGTCAGCCGTTCCCCGGACCGGGACTCGGCGTACGCGTTATAGGAGAGATCACTGCCGAACGCGTAAAAACCCTCCAGGAAGCCGACGCTATCCTCCGCGACGAAATGGACAGGTGCGGCTATGCCGAAAAAATGAGCCAGTTTTTCGCAGTGCTCCCCGGCGTGAAAACCGTCGGAGTCATGGGCGACGCCCGCACATACGACGAGCTTGTAGCTATCCGCGCCGTAACGACCGACGACTTTATGACCGCAGACTGGGCGAAAATCCCGTATGATATCCTCGGCAAAGTAAGCAACAGGATAATCAACGAGGTAGAGCACGTCAACAGAGTTGTCTACGACATTACATCAAAACCCCCGGGTACGGTGGAGTGGGAATAAACATCAAGTCCCCCAAAAAGCCGGTTTTTATGCGGCTTTTTGGGGGCATTCATTTGTCAATACCTTTTGAAGTAATTTCGCAAATTTTTCTGTTTTCAAAGTTAGGAAGAATGTATGCTTCGATTATTTGTCTCTTGTTATCTTGAGTTGAAAGTTTTAGCGTAGGTCATTCGCCAACTTGATGCTTTTGATCGAGGACAATTTTTCTGTGAGCTGGTCGAATGTCAGCGCAGTAGGTTTTCCGCTTTCATCATTGAACAGTGCTTTTAAGAATTCGTACATAACGTGTACCTCCGTTTTTTCGCCAAGATTTAGTTTAATCGTCAGTTCTCTCTGACATTTGGCTATCCCGTTTTTTATATCTCCGCGGGAAGAGAGAAAATTTGAGCATAAAAAAAGAACCTTTTAACGTCATGTTCGGGACGTGCGCTATGAGCGCAATTGTAAAAATTCGTTCTTTTTTGAACAAGAAAATCGCTCCCGCGCATTTGCGGAAGCGATCTATTTCTCGATTATTTCAAACGCTTCAGGTGGAAATAAATAATCCTCATCGAGCTCTGTTTGAATCCGGTACCAATTCTTTTCTACTGAAAGAACAGGATATATTTTATTTTTTTCTAATGCAACAATATCTTTGCCAATATACTTTACTTTCATTCAAACCACTCCTTTACAAAGAATTCTTTTTTCCCTATACCATCACATTGAACCCAATGAATCTCAGCCTTTATATTCCCTTCAGGGGTAACCAATTCGCAAAAACCTTTTACATGTTGCCAGTTCTCGGGGGTTCCTCCATATCGTTCAGCATATTTAGCTGCATTCCTGAACTCTACTCTTGTTCCTTTTCCTGCAAATACTTTTACATTTTGAATTTTAGTACCTTCGGCAATATGATAGATATCACCTGAAACTAAATCCATAATATCATAATTTTTAGCCTTTGCACTAAGAGTACGGAAAATCTGTATATCATCTAATTGAATTGTTCTTGGTAACTCCATTATACCACTTCTACCCGAATTTGCAAGCTTTTTTGAAGTGTTTTTATTACCAATCTTTACTCTGTTTTTATCATTATATCCGGCAGTATATGTACGAGAATAATCGTTGTACAAACCGTGCTCATTGCAGTGATCACGCAGGAGCTTCTGCCGGTTTCTGAGTTTTGATTTTGCTTGCCGGAGATCAGCCTCAATGCCTTTCTGCAGTTCCGCAGATTCAGCGGCATCGAGACCGGCTTCCAACGTAGCAACTTCACGTTTTGCTTCGCGCACCATTCTCTCATAGCGACGTTGCTTCTGCTCTTCCTCGTAAAGCCTTGCATTCTCTTTGCTGTCGAATTTTCCCATATCATAGGCAGGAGTTGAATATCCCTCGAAATACGGGAAAAAGCTGTGACGGCAATTCCAACCACATAAGCCATCTCCGGTGTCGTAACCGGTTGATTGCTCAAAATTGGGATATTTGGAAGTGGATCCGCTTCTGCTAAACACCTTTCCTTGCCATACAGCGTGCGACGGACGCGCCCCGATATGCGCGGTAGTCTCAACAAGATCCGTCCCAAGCATTTAAAGGAGTTAGCTTGGAAGACGAGGCAAAGAACGGCAAGCGCAGATTATCCACAGTCTCCGAGGAACATTCAAATTTAAAGATTTGCTTGCCGTTTAACGTCGTGTTCGGGACGTGCGCTCTGAGCGCAATGTATTAAGTTTTGGGTATAAAAACCGCCTGCCGAAGCAAGCGGTCATTATAGAAAACTAAGCAGTTTCGCGGCGCATCCCTTTAAGGTGCTCTTTTTTTCAGTACGAGCTTCTTCTTCGAGTTGGCGAATCCTCGCTCTTCTCTCTTCAGAGCTCATATTTTTGATTTCGTCGGGAATTATTACCCTGTCATCAATAAAGATTCTTTCATCTGCCACTCAAATCACCTCTTTAAAATCTATGGCATATACTTCTTTTAGTTTTTGAAGCGTTTTAATCCGGGCTTCATATTCTGTTACTCCTTTATCAAAAAAATCAGATAAATAGAGCTGATAAAGAGTTGGGTTTATCTCTTGACTTGAAAAATATTGAAAGAGCTTACCATCATGACACGAAACCACGCCAAATTGATACCCATTATTATAGCACGAATTATAATCATCAACACTTGGTGGAAAACTATGCGGGTGCGTATGTATTGTTTACAATATTCTGATTAATTTTAATAGTAGACCTAATCTTTTCGGTATAAACAATACTTTGCTCTCTTGTACTATTGGTTACGGAACAAATTACTTTTTCCGCTGTTCCCATCAATCCAATACATATCTTTCAAGCAAAGTACCGCTTCTATGTTTTAACGCGGTTTTAGCGCTATCATAAAGAGCTTTATTAACATCATCATTGTTAGTGAGAACATCAAACTTCCTTCGATATTTTCCACCATTAATATATGATTTGTTTACAAGCGTTTCCTTATTACGCCCATACCGCTGATACTCAAGCGCCATCCTACCACTCGCTGATTTTATTGTACCACTTTTTGAAGCATTTATCTTAACTATTTTGACTCTGCTTTTATCGTTAAATCCCGCCATGTATTTACGAGAACAGTCGTTGTATTTCGGAGTGCGCAATCGGGCGAAGTAAGAAAATCCGCTGAAAACAAAGGGTGCTTTCAGCGGATTGTGATTTTCGAGTATTTGGCAGGGCGGGTTATTTTTCTCTGCCGAGTAAG
>JBGUPW010000204.1:0-3175 GCA_045130495.1 Ruminococcus sp.
ACGGGTCACGTCATTCCGAAAAGCGACCGTAAATCATTAGACGTTCAGGCGTACATTATGCGGAATCTTCAAGATGAAACGGAGCCGATGATCGGGCGCGTACCGACCGACTACTACAAAAATTCACAGAGAATGGGCAATACCACCGAGAAGGACGGCGGCTATTGGGACAGCGAGGTTGAGATGACGGCGCGGGCGTTCGCCTGTTATGTCAAGGATAAGCTGGGGTATCAGTCGGATTATCTTGTCGGTCACGCTGAAAGTTGTGTCGGAATGGATATTGACAAAGACGGTGTTGTCGAGGCGATTCGGGCATATCCGCAGGGCGAGGAACGTAAGGCGATCAACGCCGCCTTTGACAATCTGATCGCGGAGTTGAAAAAGGAGCTTGTCTTTTCCCATACCGAGGAAACGCCATCTTTGCCTGCTCCGACGAAAAAGACCGAACAGCTTTCAGTATTCAGCGAGGATAAGCCTTCCGTGCTTGGTCAGCTCGCGGCGGCAAAAGCTGTGCCTAATCCGCAGCGTTCTCATACCAAAAAACAGGAACCGTCTTTATAGGGGGATTAAATGTCTGACGAAAAAGAATACGAGCTAGTTGAAAATGATCTATTTTTACCCGGCAGCCGCATAAAGCTGGATCATACTATGTTTTTGAACGAGTATGATATTTCCGGTTTGTTGGATAAAGGCGTTGAAGAATTACGAGAGCTTTTCAACGAAAGTGTTCAGCAAGAAAAAAGCATGTATGAGGTTCTTCAATCGGGGCTGCAGGTTTGGGAACGCTACGCGGCACAAACACGGAAACTGCAATTGGCATTGAATCATCTTGAAATTGCTCCTGTTGAGCATACCGGCAACCAATGGACAGAGGATAAGGACGGCGTTCGGACGATCAGCAATCTCGTTTATAAAATGACGTATAGGCTGACTGAAAACCCGAAATGGAATTTGTGGAGCGCCAAGCCTCTTAATAATCGTTGGTTAGCGGAATGGGAAGTAACTATCAATACACCGAAGCTTGGTAATTGGTGCTATGTGGCAGGACAGAAGCGTAAATTTGCAGAACGCATTTCCGCAGAAAACTATTTGAACGGAAGAATACACGCATATGCAAAGTATTTTACCGAGCTTTCGCCTCCTGTTCCTGAAAAATATAAAATGCTTTTTATGGAAAGCGGGTGTGTTTTGCCCGGTTACAGGTTAGAAGGTCGGGAGCAGCAACAGAAAAAAACCTCTGTGCTGGATAAAATCAGCGAGGCAAAAACACAGCAAAAGGCGGTGCCGGCTGCACCTTGCAAAAAGAAAAACGAGCCGGCGCTTTAGGAGGTACCAATGAGAAAAACAGGATATTACAGCGCGAATGATTTTGATTTTCTGGAAGAAGGCGAAAAGCTGAGGTTGGAGCATGATCTGCGCTTTCAGCCAAACGATAAAATACTCCTTCCTCTTGTAAACGCGTCAGATTTTGACCTTTACGAGCTGCGAGCGCTTGCGATTTCCGGTGAGAAGAAGGTTTTTGAACAGCTCAAAGAGCTTGCCGAGGTATGGGAGCAGAAAGCGTCTTTGACAATGCTGATCGACCGTGCGCTTTCGTATAAAAGAGTTCCGCAGGTGGAGCACACATCAAATCAATGGCAGCAATCCCATTACCGTGACACCGAGATCATCAGCAACATGGTTTATAAAATGTCTGTCAGCTTGCACGAGGATAATCATTATGACAATGATACCGGTCAATTCGTTTCCGATACGTGGATTGTCACTTGGGGCGTCAGTCTGAACACTCCGGACGAATATCGTACAAAGAAAATCGCGGGTCAGGACAGAAAGCGTTTTTCAGACAAGGACGCTGCCCTAAAATACATAGAGGGCAGGAAAAAGGCATACGCGCATCTTTTTACGGAAATATCGCCGCCGATCCCCGAAAGATACGCGGACAGATTTTCAAAGAACGGCTTGTTACTGCCCGATTATGTTGTAGAAGGTAAACCGGTTTTGCGGACAGACGTAAAAGCGGTCGATTTATTAAACGCGCTTTCCGACGGTGATTTTATGCCTGACGCGCATAAGCCCTCTGTCCTTGGCAAAATCAGCGACACAAAATCTCAGCAAAAGGCGGAACCGGCAGCCCCTTCTAAAAAGAAAAAAGAGCCGGAAATTACTTAACGGAGGTTTATTTGAGAAACGAAAAATATTACGGTGTTTTTGATTACGGTGATGAACTGACGCCCGGCAGTGAATTGAAAATCGAGCATACCGTTGTACAGGACTATTATGACAATCAAATTGATTTGGTTCCTTTTATCGGCTTGGGCTCTGAGAGCATATCAAAAGCAAGAGATCAGAGCGTTGAAGCGGAGAAGGTGATTTTTTCCAAAATCAAGGATTCGATTTGTGAATGGGAACGGCAGGCGGCTATCACAAAGACATATGACCGTGCTTTGGAATACTTGAATACTCACGCGGTCGCGCATACATCGAACCAATGGATTCACGAGGACTACCATGACCGTGATACGATCAGCAATATGGTTTATGAAATGACCGTATCTGTGTGGGAAGAAACCAAATACGACAGAGCAAAACAAGAATCTGTGCCTGTCGCGTGGTATGTTACGTGGGATGTGGATATGCGATCGCCAAAGCACGGCTGCTGTGTTGAGATCGCGGGTCAAAGGCGAAAGCGTTACACCGATAAAGCGGCTGCGGAAAAATATATCGAGGGTCGCAAAAAAGCCTTTGCACAGTATTTCAAAGAAATCTCACCGCCGATACCGCAGAATTACGCTGAGTATTTCAAGGTAAACGGCGTATTATTGCCCGGATATACGGTTGAAGGTCAAGCGCCTGTCCCTTCAAACAAAACCGCCGATGAGATCATCAATGAGATCAAAGGCGGCGATTGCTTGTCTAATGAAAAAAAGCCTTCCGTGCTGAAAAAGCTGACGGAGGGCAAAACCAATAACTCACCTCCCACAAAGGGAGCAAAACGGAAGGAGGAACAAAGTATATGAATGTTTTAATGGTGGAGCCCGGCAAGGCGCCTTATGAAACCGAGATCAGCGACGGTCTTGAAGCAATGCAGACAGCCGTCGGCGGAAATATTCAGGCGGTTTATCCCCATGAGGATTTGGTCGGACTTGTCTGCAATGAGGAAGGTAAGCTCGAAGGC
>JBGUPW010000205.1:0-2948 GCA_045130495.1 Ruminococcus sp.
GGCTCTATGAGCTGTCCGAGCAGTTAGGAGCGTGAGGACATGCCCTTATTCAAAGGCTGCGGCTGTAAAGCCAAGCCCGGAAAAGCAATCGACTACATCACCGATGAAAAGAAAGCATCAATCGTCACCTCATACGCACTTGACGACAACCGCGACTATGCGCGGCAGTTTGCCGAAACAGCGCAGTTGTTTCATAAAGCGCAGAGGTATGACAGCCGGAAATATTACCACTTCAAGCACAGCTTTGACCCGAAGGATAATATTACTCCCGAAGAAGCCCACCGCTTAACGGAGGAGCTGGCACAACAGGCTTTTCCCGATAATGAGTACATCATTGCCACGCATACTGACAAGCACCATGTCCACTGTCACATCATCGTGAACAGCGTATCGTTTGTCAACGGGAAAATGCTCCACTACAGCAACAGCGACTACGCCAAGCTGAAAGACCTATCTAATGAGATCGCCGCGAAATACGGTTACTCTACGTTGGATTTCAGAAAGCCGTCGGCTGACCGTATCAAGAGTGAGGAAAGGCGCGTTGTTCTGAAAGGCGGCACATCATGGAAGGAGGAACTGCGCGAGGTGATCGCCGAAGCGCTCAAGCTCTGTAACAATATGGATGAGTTTGAAAAGCACCTCAGCAAATACGGCGTGACGATTGCGCGCAACACCGCAAAAACAATCAGCTTTTTGCACCCAAATAAAAAGAAGCCCATCCGCGGCAGCAAGCTCGGAAAGGCTTATACAAAGGAGGCGATAATTTATGAGTTTACAGAATCGAGAAACAGGCGAGTACGCGCCGCCACGGGAACAAGTAAATCTACCGCAACAGCAATTGCAGGAGAAAACTCCGGCGGAAATAGTTACCGAGTATGTCCGACAAGACATCGCCGTTACGAAGAAGATGAGAGAAAGCGTAGACAAGCTTATGATGAGCAACGAACTGCTCAGGCAAAGCCTCGGAAACGAATTAGGTAAATTCTCCGAACAGATGTCAAAACAGCTTACTACTATCTTCGTTGATAACTACCGCAGTTTTACCGAGACGACTGTTAAAGCGGAAGAAAAGCAGAAAGCTCAAACAGAAAATTATCTGTCAGAGCTGAGCAATGAAATAACACTCTTGAAGCTGAAAATCAAGAGAATGGTATCATTTTAACCGCTTTAAGATTGCACTGCTTTGGGCAGGCTGGATAGCCGTCATTATTCTGTTGCTGATGGAAATCCTCAGAACATTTATACTCAAATGAAACCCACTCAAAAGTTTTACAAAATGCCACAGGCACTATTTTCAGACAAATACAGTCAACTTTCCAATGACGCCAAGATTTTATATATGCTGTTATTAGACAGGAAATCGTTATCGGAAAAGAATCACTTTAACGATGAAAACGGCAACACCGTTGTCCTGTATTCAAATGATGAAGTGTGTCGAAAAATCGGTTGCGGTCACGATAAGGCGACCAAACTGTTTCGAGAGTTGGAAGGCGCAAATCTATTGCGAAGGCACAGACAAGGTAAAGGCAAACCGAGATTAATCTATGTGAATTTTTATGAGGGCGAAAAATCCGCAGACATGAATGCGGAAAATTCGGATACTAAAACGCGGGAAACCGGCGTTTACGAGTGCGGAAAATCCGCACGTATTAAGACTGATCATAATCAGATTGAAGATAGTCATATCTATCAATCTATTAACTATAATCAGGCGGAAGAACATATCAAAGACCAAATCGAATATGAAGTATTAATTGAACGGTACAGCGAAGGCGTATTACAGGAGATCGTTCATCTCCTTGCCGACACACTCTGCTCCGGCAAAGAACAAATCCGAATTGGTCAGAGAAGTATTCCGTTGAGCACATTTATTCAACGAATATCCTTACTTACTGCCGAACATATCGAGTACGTTATTGAAAAGTTGGAGAAAACACCACACAAAATTCATAACATGCGAGCGTATCTACTGACAGTGTTATACAATTCCATCGACACACTGGATACTGACAGCTTATACGGCAATTAAGGAAGGAAAATATGGAAACAACAATTAAGTTTATGAACACCAAGGAAGTGGCGCAGGCGCTTAGTTGCAGCCTGCCCACAGCAAGAAGAATCATGCAGCGCGAGGACTTTCCGCTGATCAGAGTCGGCAAGAATATGAAGGTCAACGCGGAAGCCTTTGATGAATGGACGAAGAACAGGAGGATATAATTCCGCTCCCGTATTGACACACAAGAAATCCGGGAGTACAATAGGCTTACAGGATTTCTTGTGTGCTTACGGTCGGAAAGGATGAATATGAAAAAGACCGGTACCAAGAATAAAAAACGCCGCCCGAAGGGAACGGGCAGCATCTACTACGTTGCAAGCCGCAAACGCTACGCAGGACAAACGCAGGTTGATTTAGGCGGCGGCAAGACCAAAACCAAGACCGTCTACGGCAAGACCAAAACCGAGGTTGCCGATAAGCTAAAGGAACTCGAAAGGCAATCCATTCGCGGCGAGTACATCGAGAAGGACAAAACCGTATTCTACGATTTTGCCGAAATGCTCTTTAACGAGCAGCTTGAACTCAACGAGGTCAGGCAATCGACCTACGACCGCAAAATGGCGACGCTGAAAATGCTCTCAGCCATTTCGGACTATGAGATTCAGGACATGGACGAAAAAATGATAAAGGATTTCTTTATCAAGAACCTTTATTATTCGCAGTCAAGTATTGACAAAATGTATCAACTGCTTTCCTTTATTTTCAAAAAGGCGGTCAGTAAGAAGATCATACTTGAAAGTCCTATGCGCGATTTTAAGCGTCCAAAGTCCAAACAGGAGCAAATCCCCGTTAGGGCTTTGACCATCGACGAGCAAGCTGCATTACTCAAAGTTTTGAAAGAGAACGATATACTCTATAGCGATATAATGCTGCTTGCGGTCTTTACAGGTAT
>JBGUPW010000206.1:0-5513 GCA_045130495.1 Ruminococcus sp.
TGAATACTGCGCAAAAAATCCGAAAACGCGTCGTCGTCTAATTCCGGTTTGTCCGGATCGTCTTTACGCGCTTTTACGTATGCCTGACTGCGGGTGGAAAGATATTTTTTGACTCTATCGGTATCTTCCAGCAGCTCCTTTTTCTCGTCATCGGAATAACTCATTCCTAAATCGTGACAGGCAGCGGCAAGCACAAGCATAGCCGCTTCATTTTTGCTGATTTCGTCCGCTTTTTCGCCTAAAAGATCAACCATGATATTCATCACGTTGCAGATGTGGGGCTCATCGTGACGGGTATACAGCGGAAATGTCAGATCAATCTTGGACGCTCTGTCAACGGCAAAATCACATATTTTCTCAACTGTCGTAATTACGTTTCCGTCGCTATTCGCTTTCTTAATTAATAACTTCCAAAGCTTTGTGTTTTTGTATTCGCTCATGTCCCCATCCCCTTTCTTTTATCAATTATATCATTTTTTTCGCGCTTTTCAACATAAACAGTAAAAGATTTGTCTAAAAAAAGAGAAGGGTAGATTCTTAAGGCAATACTGCATAATTACGGTGTGCGGATTGCCTAAAAAAATCGCAGCCCTGAAAACTGAGCTGCAATTCTTTTATTTGTTATTAGGTTCGATTGTTTCAGCTCTGCTTCGCCAAAGCGCCTTCGGTGGCGCAGAGCTTTTTGATGACGATCGGCCATGCGATAATGGCGAACAGCACCATTATACAGTGGGCGATAAAGTTGCCCCAGTGACCGCCTAAGCCTGCAACGACCGTTGCGGGTGCAAATAATTCCTTCCACGCGAGCATAAGCGCAAAGCCGATACAGGCGAGGATCGGGAGCCGGTAGGAACCCTTGGGAACCTCAAAGTGGATAAAATGTCTTTCGACAAAGCTGCCGATCAGGAAGCCCAAGAAACCGCCGCAAGCCTTAAAGCAGTCGTTCATCATCTTCTGCGGATCGACAAGCAGCTTGCCCTGTGCGTCGTAGTCCATGGGGTAGGGCTTTACGGTGATATAAATCAGCACACCGATAATCACGGCGAATCCCGCAAATGTCAGGATATCCTTTGCCTTTTCCTTGCTTTCGAGCGCTTTTTGAGCTATGCCGACCAGTACGATCAGCACAACGCCCTCGGTCATGGCAGCCAGCACATCCTGCGGCATATGCACTCCGAGATAATTACGTGAAAAGCCTGTCAGCAAGATCAAAATGATGCAGGTGACGGCGAGCCATTTTCGCTTGTTCCATTGCCAGACAGCCGTTGTGCCGTACTGAATAGTACCCTTAAGCGTATGACCGCTTGGGAATGAGTAGCCCGTCGCGGCTTTTTTTGAGTCGCCTGCCGGATTGATCTCGGACGAGCGTATCCACGGGCGATAAGCGCAGACGGTCAGCTTGATAACTCCGTTGAGCACCTCGCCGAGCCATGTCGTAGCCATAAAGCGGTAGCCCCACTTTTTGCTGATGCACCAAAACACTACATACGGCAGGAACGGTAAAATATCCACGGTAAATTTGGAGAGTGCGTTGAAAAACTCGTCAAACAAGCCGCCTGTCGCTTCCCGCAGGTTTTGGAGAAATAAAAGATACTGAATATCCATGCAATAAATACCTCCGTTTTTTATTTATTTGAACAGCTTTCCGATAAAAGTCTGTTTTACGGCTGATTATTTGAAATCAATATTTGCCTATGCTACGATGCTGAACGCGACGGCGTCACCGCCGAGAGCGGCAGGCATCGAAACGAAAAGCATTGAACTTTCTCGTTTATTTTGAAGGCTTATGCAGGCTTTCCCACTGTGTTTTTTCCTTTGCCATTATGCTCTCGATTTGAATAAGGAACACCTTTTCTCTAAGCTTGACCAGCTCGGCTTTGTCCTCATCCGAATCTGTCAATGTCTTTCCAAATCTTTTTTCAAGTTCAGTCTCACTGTAGTCCTGTGTTTCCGAAATCATTCGGCTCAGCTCTGTTTGAAGCGCCTCTGAGGTAGTGCGGAACTGAATCCAGTTGTGCTGAAACTTGAAGAGCGCGAGCAGCGCGGTGAAAATCGCCGTCACCGATGAAAGACAGGAGGAGATAATTCTAATCGC
The DNA here is from genome assembly GCA_045130495.1 of Ruminococcus sp. Lineage (GTDB taxonomy): Bacteria > Bacillota > Clostridia > Oscillospirales > Acutalibacteraceae > Ruminococcoides. Next base: position 2,096 of record JBGUPW010000206.1, read on the forward strand.
CGCCAACTCATCCGAAGAAATGGCTGTGAGCACTGTAGTTGCAGCAGGAAGCACGATCGTGACAACACTGAACGAATAGAACAGCAGCTTGTTTCTCTTTGCTTTTTTGGAATACCAAAGCACTGATTGAAAAAAGCGTTTTGCTGTGTATTCGTCACGAATAACACACTTGCCGTCCTTGTACAACCGTGAGAAAAAATCCCGCAGTTCACGATAGCGGTTTCCTTTTTCCATGTCTTCTTTGATATCTTTGAAATTCAGCTTCAAATCCGGCTCCAGATCGTCCATACAGTTTTTCTGCTGTTCGTTCGCCTCGCCGCCTGCGGCGGTATCATCACCGGCTTCCTGTTCCGAAGTTTCTCCGGAAGGCGCTTCCTCAAAGGAAGGTTCCCCTTCATCAAATGCGGATTCTGCGGCGGTCTCGTTTGGCATTTCTGCGCTTTCGTCAGTCTGAGCTTTTCTTTCGTTATCCATAAATACACCTCTTTTTACAAGCTTTTTAAATGTGCGGCGTTACCTTCTGTTTTGTGTTAGATCTTCCTTTTCCCTTCTCAGCGGTATGATGTACCGCTCCAGCTCTCTGTAGGTATCGCTGTACATTTCCTCACGTTTTTCCTCATCCAAAGGAATCCAGCCGCCGTTTATGTGTTTCGGCAAATATTCTTCAATCATTTTATTCATGATATTGTTTTCGTTTTCTCCGAGCGGCGTCGGGGAATAACGGATCAATAAACGGATATGATTTTCAAACACCGAGGACGGCAAAGGAATATCTTTATGCCATTCTTCCGATCCTGTGATTTTATGGATGTATACATCTTTAGGAAACTGACTACTGTCATATTCAAAATAAGACAAATCCGCCCATATTTCTTTTGCTGAATTCTCCGACGGATCACCGGCAATTATTTCGGATCGGAACCTCAGATAATCTATCAAGCCAAAACGCCAAGGGGCATATGAGCTATCAAAAAAGCCAGCAGAGGTTTCACATTCGCTCATATCCGGGTGAGATAAATTGGGTTTGTCGGCATAGGCATATAAGATCAAAAAAACGGGGGCGTCCGTTCTCAGCAGGAAGGACCGTTCCCTGGGAAGAAATCCGTTTTTGTTATATATAATTTCTTGGTTTTCTTGAAGAGAGGAATCACCCCATATTGTATTTCCGTATACCAAAAGCTCTGCAATTCTGAATTTACACAGTTCCTCAATAAAGCTTTCCTCAACCTCAAAAGAATCCGATACAATATTTCGCGCCAAATCCAATGGGAATATTCCTTTTTTATCAACAACGGCAATACCGGGCATTCCGCCATAATATCCGTGCTTTTGCAATAAACCTGCAAGCGGCGGCTTCAGAAAACTTTGCCCCTTCGGTATATGTATCCCGTTGCATATGAATCCCAGATAATCTACGGATTTTACACCGAGCCTATAATAACGATTCATCGACCAATGAAAGCTGTCATACGTTGATGACGGATAGTAAAACCAGTCATCTGTATCTTCGCCTTTTTTCATGTCGAATAAAAACTCCGGCTCTGCCACTACTCCGTCTTTTCTGAATGTAACGGAAGGATGTTTTAGGTGATACCAATTGACCCAATCGTCATCGGATGGATAATCCTGAGCTTCCAACAATTTTTTCAAAGCTTCTTCATTCATATTTATTTCAATTGAGGTGCCCGGCTCTTTCTTTGTGATTCGGGTAACGTTTAGAAGCTCAGGCTTTACCGTATACTCAAAGGAATAGCCTTTGTCGTCATCGATGTGACGGGTTGTCACCTTTGCTTTTCCTCCAAGCAGGAATGTTGCAAGAGCTCCGATCCCAAACCTGCCGCTGCGCGTGACAGTGGGGTTAGCATCCTCGTCTGTGAAGCGTTCCATCCACTCCCTGCAGGAACGGTAGGAGGCGCCGGCGGTCAAGAAGTAATTAATTATCACATCCTCGTTCATACCTATACCGTTGTCGCGGATAGTAAAAATTTGATTATTTGTATCGATATCAACAGATATTTTCCCGGGCGTTCCGTCAATTTCGGTTCTCTCGTTGCAGGCGTCAATAGCATTTTGCAAAAGCTCGCGAACACCGTAGGATGGTTCATCCCCGTACAGCGGCGCAATAAGAAGCTTGACAATATCCGGGTTGACCTTAAGGGAGGCGGGGTTGGTAACGAAATTACATTTTGATATAAAATTCGCGTCAAATATGTTAGATGTAATTCTTCTCACCGACAGCTTGTAAACATCGCCGTATTTCTCACCGATAACTGCCCACGACAAATCCAGCTCACTCTGCCAATAGTTAAACCATGCTTTCAATTCATGATACTGAACGGAGTTTTTTGGTTTGGCTATAATTTTCATCGTTTCGGGTTTGTCGGTTTGGCCGGGCCATTGTCTGCCGTTCTTTCCGATAAGCTGATTGAGCGTCCACTCATTTTCCGACCTTTTGGAAGAAAAGGAATTCATATCGGAGATGATTTTCGGAGCTCTGCTGCTGTCCGCGTCAAGAAGATCGGCTAATCTAAGCACTGCCATCAAATAATATATAGGAACGTTCAGAGGGAGGCTATTGTCGAAGCCAAAACCGTCGATTTCCTCCTTCAAGCTTTCGCTTCTCATCGCCATTCCGTGACTTTTTGCAAGCAATCCAATCAGCTTTCGGTTATCCTCATCTACGCCGCTGAGAACATCGTTCAACTTTACTCCGGGAAAACCAGAGACAGAGATAAAACAGGCAATCAGGTGGTGATACCGTCTGATAAACGACGCGCAGAAAGGTTTGCTTTTGATATCGAAAACATATTCTTTATCTCCGAATATATCTTCCAGTTCCTTGTTCGAGGAATGCCTGACCCTGCTGATATGGTTATCCCAAAGGCTTTTCCACGTCACTTCTTCATTTGAATGTTCGTCGGCAATAAATTCAGCCTCCTGAGCCAGCAGATATTCCAGTCCGCTTTCTTTAATAAACATTCCCAGGTCGTGCAGACAGATACCGAGAACAAGCGTATCAATGTCAAGCTCCGTCATTTTATCAAAGGAATCCTGAGGAATCAGCTTGTCGGCGTACTCGAGAACGCTGTTGACGTGCCGGCAGCCGTGATCGGTGTATTCATCAAAATAATCTAACCCTGCGTCAAAATACTCATAAATATTTTTCGCAATAGCTTCAGCTTGCGGCGAAAGATTATCTTGAAATCTTTTGGGAATATTTATCGTCATTTTCTTTCCACCTCCTGCAAATTATGTCATAATTATACAGCACACACATTTCCATGTCAAGGCAGCGATACCTTTAAAAAGCTTAGCGCGGCACATTAAAATCGGGCGAAGATGGAATTTACCATCCTCGCCCGATTGATTTTTGAATTGTTATCAGAGCTCTGCTCGGTTGAGCTCAGAGATGTTGTTG
>JBGUPW010000207.1:0-11287 GCA_045130495.1 Ruminococcus sp.
GAGAGAATACGTCTCACAGGGCTATGAAGCGAACCGCTCGATAGAGGACACCCTCGACATCGGCTGGAAGCTGCTTGCCATTCTTCCACGCTCCGAGCTTAAACGTATTAAGGACGATATGCTCGACGAGTTCTATCCGGCGTAATAATGAATTTTTAAAAAATTCATCTTGAGGTATTAGTATGGCAGTAATGAATGTTAACCCCACTCGAATGCAGCTCACCAAGCTGAAAAAGCAGCTTGTGACAGCCGTGAGGGGACACAAAATGTTAAAAGACAAGCGCGACGAGCTTATGCGGCGCTTTCTGGAGCTTGTTCGTGAGACCCGCGAGCTGCGCGACAAGGTTGAGCGTGAGCTTGAAAACTGCAACGCCCACTTTGTAAACGCCTCGGCGGTTATGAGCAAGCAGGCTCTTGACGGCGCACTGCTCTCACCAAAGCAGCAGATAAATCTTGAAATCGGCTCCAAAAACGTAATGAGCGTTGAGATCCCTCAGTTTGAGGCGAATGCGCGCACAGCCGACAAGGGAGATATCTTCCCCTACGGCTTCGCTTTCACCTCGTTTGAGCTTGACGACGCGGTGATGTCACTTGACAAGGTTCTTCCAGACCTTATCCTGTTGGCGCAGTACGAAAAAAGCTGCGAGCTTATGTCGGCGGAAATAGAAAAAACGCGCCGCCGCGTTAACTCGCTTGAGCACGTTATGATCCCCCGTTATCAGGAAACTATCAAGTATATCTCTATGAAGCTTGAGGAAAATGACCGCTCAAGCCGCACCAGACTGATGAAGGTAAAGGATATGCTGCTCGACAAAGCCCACGGCTATTCCGAGCGGGCGCAATAATAAAATTCCATTAAAGAATAAAAGAAGCTGATCTGAAAAGACCGGCTTCTTTTTTTCTTTATTCATCATCAACCTCTATCAAATCGTGAGCTTTGCCCTCGCCCTTTTCAAGCTGTTCCATGCTTCTGTCGATTTTAGCAAGATACTCGGCGTTTTATGCCGCTCTTATTTTGTTGTACTGTTCAAGGCTCATTTAAATCTCCCCTTGTCTAATAAACTGAATTTTATCCTGTAAAATTATTATACACCGATTTTATAAAAATTCAAGAAGAAAAAGGCGTACCGCTGAGGATACGCCCTTTTGTATACTGACTTTCATTAAAACACTTTATTACGCTTCAAATACAAACTTCCCGTCCTGATAATCGCAGGTGACGTTTGAGCTTTCGGTGATTTCGCCGTCGAGCATTTTTTCGCTGAGCGGATCCTCTATCTCGCTTTGGATCGCTCTGCGGAGCGGTCTTGCGCCGTAGCTGTCGTCAAAGCCCTTGTCGGCAATGGCGGTTACAGCCGCGTCGGTGAAGCTGATCGTGATATCCATCGCGCCGAGACGCTTTGCGAGGTTGTCGAGCATTTTGCCCGCTATCTGCTTGATCTCGTCCTGAGTCAGCTTGCTGAACACGATGATATCGTCCACACGGTTGAGGAACTCGGGGCGGAAAACCTTTTTCAGCTCGCCCATCACCAAGGAGCGGATATCGTCCTGCTTTTCCTCCTTTGAATCCTGCGCAAAGCCGAGTGAGCCTTGCTTTTCGGTGATAAGCCTTGCGCCGACGTTCGAGGTCATAATGATGACGGTGTTTTTAAAGTCAACGGTTCTGCCCTGACTGTCGGTGAGTCTGCCGTCCTCAAGGATTTGAAGCAGCATATTGAACACGTCGGGGTGAGCCTTTTCGATCTCGTCAAAGAGAACTACCGAATAGGGCTTTCTGCGAACCTTCTCGGTGAGCTGACCGCCTTCATCAAAGCCGACGTATCCGGGCGGTGAGCCAATGAGCTTGGAGACTGTGTGCTTCTCCATGTACTCGGACATATCGAGCCTGAGCATGGCGTTCTCGTCGCCGAACATAGCCTGAGCCAGCGCCTTGCAAAGCTCGGTTTTGCCGACGCCCGTCGGTCCGAGGAAGATGAACGAGCCGACCGGACGCTTGGGATCCTTCAATCCGACTCTGCCGCGGCGGATAGCCTTTGACACCGCGGTAACTGCCTCGTCCTGACCGACCACGCGCTCATGGAGAACCTGTTCCATGTTGAGCAGCCTCTCGCTCTCCTCTTTGGTGAGCTGAACAACGGGGATACCCGTCCAGTCTGAAACGATTTTCGCGATAACCTGAGCGTCAACCTCGCCGCAGTTCTCACCGCGCTTTTCCTGCCAGCTTTTCTTTGCGTCGTCAAGCTGATCCTGAACCTTCTTTTGCTCGTCGCGGAGCTTTGCAGCGCGCTCGAAATCCTGCTCGTTGACCGCGCTCGCCTTTTCGCTTTCAAGCTCCTTGATTTTATCCTCAAGCTCCTTAACGTTGTCGGGAGAGGTCATTGAAGCAAGACGAACCTTTGAAGCGCCCTCGTCGATAAGGTCGATCGCCTTGTCGGGGAGATAACGGTCGGCGATGTAGCGCGAGGAAAGCTTGACAGCCGCCTCGATAGCTTCATCGGTGATTTTTACCTTGTGGTGAGCCTCGTAGCTGTCGCGAAGTCCTTTCAGGATCTCGACCGCCTGCTCCTGAGTCGGCTCGCCGATTTTTACGGGCTGGAAACGGCGTTCCAGAGCCGCGTCCTTCTCGATATACTTTCTGTATTCGTTGAGCGTAGTAGCGCCGATGACCTGAAAATCTCCGCGAGCCAAAGAGGGCTTCAAAATATTTGCTGCGTCAGCGCTGCCCTCTGCCGCGCCTGCGCCGATTATGGTGTGCAGCTCGTCGATAAAGAGGATTATATTTCCGGAGCTCTTGACCTCGTCGATAGCCGCCTTGATACGCTCCTCAAAGTCGCCGCGGTACTTCGCGCCCGCCACCATGCCTGTCAGGTCAAGGGTGACAACACGCTTATCGCGGAGGATCTCAGGCACGTTGCCCTTTGAGATTTCGAGGGCAAGTCCCTCGGCTACCGCAGTTTTGCCGACGCCCGGCTCGCCTATGAGCACGGGGTTATTTTTTGTGCGGCGTGAAAGGATCTGAATGACTCTCTCGATTTCCTTTTCCCTGCCGATAACGGGGTCAATCTCGCCGTTTTTGGCAGCTTTTGTCAAATCTCTGCCGAACTTGTCGAGAGCTGAGCCGCCTTCCTGATTTCCGCCCTGCTCAAATCCGCCCGGCTGCTCCTGAAAGCCGCCGTTCGGGTTGCTTTTTCCTCCTAAGAGCTTCTGCAAATTCTCAACAATCATGCTGAGATTTACTCCCTCCTCGTTGAGGAAGCTTACGGCGTAGCTGTCGCTGTCGGAGATAAGGGCGACAAGAAGGTGCTCGGTGCCGACATAGCTGCTGCCGACCCGCGCCGAAGCAGTAACGGCATTATGCAGAACGCGCTTTGTGCGCGGAGTAAAATCATTTGCTGTGAGGTCGGTGGGAGCGCTGCCTACGCCTCCCGCCTGAATTTTCGCGGCTATCCTTTCGGCGGTGACGCCGCAGTTTGAAAGAGCGGTGTAAGCTACGCCCGAACCCTCCTGAAGAAGTCCCAGAAGCACGTGCTCGGTGCCGATATAACTGTGACCGAACCGCTCCGCCGACTGAACGGCAAGATTGAGCGCGTTGTTTGCTTTTTCTGTAAAACCTTGGAATTTAAACATAAACAATCCCTCCTGTGTCTATTTTCATATACCTTTTTTGTGTTGTTGGGGCGAACCAAAGGGTAACAGCATATGGTGTCAGCCGCCCAGCGCCGCCTTGATGATCTTCGCTCTCTCGATATCTCTTTCCTGCGGAGAAAGGTTCTTTCCCGCGTTGACCGAGAGCGTTGCGGGCTCAACATCTACCATGAGCTTGTCAATAACGTCGGTGCTGACATCGGTGAATTGACCCGATACGATACCGAGGCGCACGTTTGAAAGAAGCTTCAATGCCTCGTCGTGCGAGATTACAACGGCATATTTCAGTATGCCCAAGCTGCGCGAGACTGTGTCCTTCACGTCAATGCTTTTGCACAATCTATCTCTCGCCTGCTCCTCCTGAGCTACGAGCTGAGTGGTGATGTTTTTGAGATTTTCAATCGCCGCTTTTTCGGAGATACCCAAAGTCACCTGATTTGAGAGCTGATAAAGCGCTCCCTTTGGCTCGGTTCCCTCTCCGTGCGCTCCGCGTATCGTCAAACCAAGCTTTGAAAGATTTCCGGCTATTCTGCTGATCGCGCGGCTCTTTTCGAGCGCGGGCAGATGAAGCATTACCGAAGCTCTCATTCCCGTGCCGAGGTTTGTAGGGCATTGTGTGAGGTAGCCTAACTTTTCGTCAAAGGCAAAGTCAAGCCTTTCGTCAAGAAGTGTGTCGAGCTTGTCGGCGGTGTCGTAAGCCTGTTCAAGCGACAGACCCTTTGTTATCACCTGTAAGCGGATATGATCCTCCTCGTTGAGCATGATCGAAAGGCTTTCGTCGCTGCTGAGAAGAAGCGCCCTGCCCTCGCTCTCGCTGATAAATTCGGGGCTCACAAGCCTTCTTTCAACGAGTGAAACGCTGTGACGCGGGTCAACCTCGCTCATTTTTATATATGAAAAGTCTTTCGCGAGAACGCTGTTGCCGTTTTTAACGGCGTCGCGAACCTTCTCGATAACTTCTTCCCTGCCCTGCTGACTGAGCTTGCAGGGAAACGGATAGTCTTTAAGATTCCGCGCAAGGCGGACTCTTGTTGATATTACAACGCTGCTCATCGTTATCCCTCCAATTCCTTTATCTGATCTCTCAGCTCGGCGGCAAGCTCAAAGTTTTGCTCCTTTACAGCCGCGTCAAGCCTCTTCTTCAAATCGTTAATTTTTTCTTCCTTTGTCATTTCGGCGGGCTTTTTTGCCGCTTCTACAGACTCCTTTGCGGAACTCGTCGCGCTGCCGCTGTTCTTGCCGCAGTGAGTCGTGTTGCCGTGTATCCTCCTTATCGACGGATATAATCTGTCTGCGAAAAGCTCATAGCAGTGAGCGCAGCCCACCTGACCCGTCTTGGCTATTTCGGCGTAGGTGCTGCCGCAAAACTCGCAGCGTGTAGCCTGCGTCCGCGCCGGAAGCACGTTTGTGAAGAAGCTTCCGAGCAAGTTGGAAAAGTCGTTGTCCATGTCGGCGAACACGTTTGTATAGCCCATTTTGCGGGCACATTCGCTGCACAGATCGTACTCCTTAAATTCTCCGTTTATGATTGTTTTTACATGAGTATTGGCGTTATCAGCGCCGCATTTTTGACATTTCATAACCTTCACCTCTCTGTTATTCATCGGCTGTCAAGAGTTAACAGCATATTTTTGAACAGGTCGGCGCGAACGGTGTCGCGTTTTTCCTGCTCCACGTTTTTCAGTGTTCTGTCGGAAAGCGCTGCCGCGATTGCGCGTGCGGTTTCCATAAGGAGCATATTGCGCTGCAACATATTATTTATCATCGCCTCAGCCGTAGCCTTGTCAAGCGAGACTCCAACCGAATTGATTATATGCATAAGCGCCGTGCCATTGTCCATTTTTACGCGGCTGATCCGTATATATCCGCCGCCGCCTCTGCGGCTCTCTACTATATATCCCTGCTCGGGCGTGAACCGCGAGGTGATAACGTAATTTATCTGGCTGGGCACGCACCCCAAATTGCCCGCGAGTTCGTTGCGCTGGATCTCGGCGCAGCCGTCTTGCTGCTCAAGCATTTCCAAAATATATTTCGCAACTAAATCACTCATTCTCATTTTTATTCCCTCTTTTCTCACCCTCTCGGGCTTTGATAACAGTATAGCGCAAAGGTCAGGGAAAGTCAAAGTCAGTATAAGTCAAATAATTCGTGCTTTTCTTTTGATTTCTCAAAAATGCTCCCGAATACTCGCGCATTCTAAAAAATCATTATTTTTTGACTTTTTTTGACCTTTGCGCATTTTTTATTAAGAGCTACGCATAATTGATGTGCAGTGTTTGATTACGGTATTGAATTTTCCGAAAACATATGATATATTTTTTTTGGAGAAATGGTGGCGGCTGTTTTGACACCTCTGTGAAAGGAGGTGAAATGATGGAGTACATAATCTGCTTCGCATTAATTGTGATGATTATTATTGCACTTATCATAAAGAAATAACCGCCCTGTTCTAGCACAACAGAGCGGTTATACTTTTAACGCTTTGGTTTTGCGAAACAGTCAAAGCCGTTTCTCTATTTTTATTATATATGATTATTCCACTGTTGTCAACCGTTTTGGAGTGTTATAACATGGAAATTTAGAAATTTAGAAAAAGCGGTGAGAACACGCGTCTCACCGCTCTGTAAACATAATATAAAATATAAATATATAAATATTTGCAGGAAGCTTATTGGTTATTCGGCTTCTTTTCTCCTTGCAAAGCATTCGCTGCAATAGTAGCTTTTGCCCTCCATCGGTTTAAACGGGATTCGGGCAGGACCGCCGCATTCAGCGCATGTGGTGTCGTAATATTCTCTGCTGGCTTTCACGGCGTTTTTACGCGCCTGTCTGCAATCCTTACAACGCTGGGGCTCGTTCTCGAAACCTTTTTCAGCGTAGAATTCCTGCTCGCCGGCAGTGAAAACAAACTCATTACCACAATCTTTGCAGACCAGTGTTTTGTCTTCGTACATGGACATCTACCTCACTTTGGGATATAAATTTGTCCCTCATAAAACTGCGCGGCATTCTGTTCAGGACATATCATTTGCGCCGATTTTTCTGCGCGCTCTTTGCAAAGCATTATCAACGGACTTTTCGGAAATATTAAGCTTTTCGGAAATCTTGCCATAGCTGAGACCCGACGCAAAAAGCATCAGCACCTCATACTCCCTTGACGACAATAAAGCGTTTAGCCTTTTTAAAACCTGATCTAACTGTTCCTTATAATCGAGCTGTTCTTCGGGAGAAGGGACATAATCCGTCACATTCTCCTTAAGACTGTCCAATTGAACCAGAGCAGCGTCAGGCACCGCTTTCTTTGACTGCGAGCTTCTGATAATAGAGATAAACCTGCGTTCCACAATAAGTGAAACAAAGCTCCCAAACGAACTACCCCCATGCGCGTCGAATGTTTTGCAGGCGTGTAAAAGAGCCATAAGCCCTTCCTGAACGAAGTCGTTTTGCTCGTAGCCCTGAGCCGAGTATTTGCGCGCGATAAATCTGATTCTGTTCAGATACCTTATAGCCAGCTCATTAAAGGCATTGTCGTCACCGTTTTTGGAAAAATCGGCAAGAACATCATCCGGCAGCGTTGAATACAAGCCCTTGCAATTCGCCATATTTTACCCCCGCCGTATATGATATCCTGTAACAAGATTTTATCATATTTTTACATGAAAGTCAAGCAAAGATTACAATTCTGTAGGAATGCATATTAAAATGATAATATTTTAGTTATTTTTCCTAACAAAACGGAATAATAAGCTCCTTATGTATTGTAATTCGGATTTAAGAATGGTATAATTTTATTAAATATCTTTTTTAATAACGATTTGTATTTTTTAGTAACGATTTAGTAACGATATTAATAACAATTTGAATTTATTTATAACGATTTGAACAACGATTTTTGACAATCGGAAATGATTTTCGTTTGCCTTGTTTTCGGGAGTATAATATGGTTGTAACTTGCACAAGCTTCGGAATTAACGGAATAGACGGCTACCGCGTAGAGGTAGAGGCTTCCTTGCGCACGGGTGTGCCGGTCTTTGATTTGGTCGGACTGCCCGACGCCGCGGTAAAGGAGAGCCGCGACAGGGTGCGCTCCGCGCTGACAAACTGCGGCTTCCCCCTGCCCTCTGCTCACTTTGTATTCAATCTCGCGCCCGCCGATATCAAAAAGGAGGGGCCGATTTACGATCTGCCCATCACGGTCAATTTAATGCGTTTAGCGGGCTACATAAAAGCCAATCTAAAGGACTGCGCGTTTATCGGCGAGCTTTCTCTAAGCGGCGGACTTCGCGGGATAAACGGCGTTCTTCCAATGGTTATAACGGCGCGCGAATGCGGGATCAAAAAAATATTTGTTCCCGAGCAAAACGCGAGCGAGGCGGCGGTCGTCGAGGGCATTGAAGTGTACCCCGTAAGAAGTATAAACCAGCTAAAAACCTTTCTTGACGGTAGTGGTGAAATAGCACCCGCAAAGCCGAGCAACGAGTGCAAGATTTCATCAGATGATTTCCTGCCCGACTTTTCTCAGGTCAAAGGGCAGCTTGAGGCAAAGCGAGCTCTTGAAATCGCCGCCGCGGGAGGTCACAATATTCTTCTGATCGGTCCGCCCGGCTCGGGTAAAAGTATGCTCGCCAAGCGCGTTCCGTCGATTCTTCCCGACATGACCTTCGCCGAAATGATCGAAACCACTAAAATCCACTCTATTTCGGGAACACTTCACGGCGAGGGGCTTATTACGACGCGCCCCTTCCGCTCTCCACACCACACTGTCACCGCCGTAGGTCTCGGCGGAGGCGGCACAGGCACGATACGCCCGGGCGAGGTGTCGCTGGCTCATCACGGAGTCCTGTTTTTAGACGAGCTGCCCGAGTTTTCACGCGCGGCTCTTGAAGTTCTGCGGCAGCCGATCGAGGACGGCACAATCACCATCTCGCGTTCCGGGCAAAACTGCACTTACCCATGCTCTATCATGGTGGTCGCGGCGATGAACCCCTGCCCGTGCGGATATTTCGGCGATTCCAAGCACACCTGCACCTGCTCCCCCACCAAAATCAGAAGATACTTGAACCGAGTTTCGGGACCACTTTTAGACAGATTTGACATTCATGTAGAGGTTCCGCCCGTTGAGTTCACCGAGCTGCGCACAAAGCGGCCGTCCGAGCCTTCCGCAGCCATAAAGCAGCGCGTTGACAAGGCACGCGCCATTCAGCAGCAAAGATACAAGGACAGCGGAACCACCTGCAACGCCAAGATCAACGCGGGGCAATTTGAAAAATACTGCGTGATCGACAGGGAAGCGGAGAACACGCTGAAAGCCGCGTTTGAGGCGATGGGCTTTACCGCCAGAGCATACGACCGCGTGTTGAAGGTCGCGCGCACGATAGCCGACCTCGAAGCGGAAGAAGTGATCCGCTCCCACCACGTACTTGAGGCAATACAGTACCGCAGCCTTGACAGAAAGTATTGGTCGGTCTGACTCGGTCTGATATATTACGCCGCTTGCTGCACTTCATGCGCCTGCCGCACAATTCATTCCGGTATCGGAGCTTTTCTCCGTATTCAAAGATTAAACTGTCTATAGCTTAAACTGTCCTATAGCTTAAACTGTCTATTGAATAAATGAGGAATAAATTGACTGAGGAATGAATTGACCTGCGGTCGTGAATCGGCTATGCCGTGAATAGTTGCCGTGCAGCATGAATTGAGCGCTCTGCGCTCATTTTGCACAAAACCGATTGCCGTAAAGACTGCGGTTTTACTCTTGCACAGGCACAAATTATATGATATAATTCAATCAAGCAAGGAACAGTAAGGCGGTTGTTTCCGACTTCCGACACAGCACCATAGCTGTAAAGGGGGTGGAGACGTTATGGAGTACATAATTTGCTTCACACTTCTCGTGACAGTTATTGTTATCACGTTGAGCAATAAAAAGTAAAGCCGCCTTGCACTGCAACTGCAAGACGGCTTTTTTAAATTAATTAAGTAAAATTGCGGAAACAACTGCTATAGCTGTTCCTTGTGGTTTTATTATATCAAAACCAATCGCAAAAGTCAATAGTCAAACAGTGAAAACAAAAATATATAAAACAATAAAACACTTTGGAGGTACCCAAATGGAAATCACAAAAAATTCAATCATCGGTGACGTACTTGATCAGCACCCCGAAACCGCTCAGCTCTTTTTCAGCATCGGAATGCATTGTCTGGGCTGCCCCGCCTCGCGCGGAGAAACAATCGAGGAAGCCTGCATGGTTCACGGCGCCGACGCCGACCGTCTTGTAGAGGCTCTCAACTCAGCCGTAAAATGAGCGGAGAGATCCATCTTGACAACCGTTTAAAAATGTGCGCCGCATTTGTTCGCGGCGGCTCCAAGCTTGCGGATATCGGCACAGATCACGCCTATTTGCCGGTGTGGCTGTGCCGCCGCGGCGTTTGCCCTTCGGCGATAGCCGCCGATATCAACCCCGAACCACTGAGCCGCGGCAGGCATACGATCGAAGCGGCGGGCATGGGAGACAAAGTTGAAGCGCGCCTGAGCGACGGAATGAAGTCGATCGCCGCCGATGAAGCGGACGACTTTGTGCTCGCGGGCATGGGCGGAGAGCTTATCTCAAGGCTCCTCGACGACTGCTCCTACGCAAAATCACCCGAAAAGCGGTTTATAATGCAGCCGATGACAAGAAGCGAGCTGCTTATCCGATATCTTTGCGAAAACGGCTACTCCATTGTAAAACAGGACTGCTGCGAGGCAGGCGGCAAATGCTACACCGTCATCGCCGCCTCCTACACGGGGATCCGCGAGGTGGACGACGGGCTTTTTTATTACACGGGCAAGCTTGTTCCGCGCGAAAACGCCGTTCATCTGCGCTTTATCCGCAGACACATCGACCGCCTTCACAAGCAGGCGCTCGGCGATCCGAGTTATGAAGCCCTCGCACAAAGACTGGAGGAATACTGTGGCTACCGTTAAAATGCTTTTAGATTACTTTGAAAACTTCGCGCCCGTTGACTCCGCAATGGACTTTGACAATGTCGGACTGCTTGCGGGCGACAAAAACACGGCGGTGAGCAAGGCTCTGCTTTCGCTCGACATAACCCCCGGGGTGGTTGAGGAAGCTGCCGCAAAATGCTGTCAACTTATCATAAGCCATCACCCCGTAATATTCAATCCGCTGAAACGGCTGGATCCGCGCTCCGCTCCGTATCTGTTGGCGCGGTACGGGATAGCCGCCGTTTGTATGCATACAAATTTAGATTTATCGGAAAGCTTCGGCGTCAACACCTGTCTTGCCGACGCTCTCAAGGTTAAAAACCTCCGCAAATCGACAAAGGGCGAATGCTTGTTTATAGGCGAGCTTGCGGAAGAAACCGAAATGATTTCCTTTGCGACGGCAGCAAAGGAAGCGCTGAGCTGCGCGGGTCTGCGCTACACCGACGTAAAGCCGCGCGTTAAAAACGTCGCCGTATCCTCAGGCGCAGGCGGCTCGGAGATTTTTGCCGCTGCCGCCGAGGGTGCAGATGTTCTGGTTACGGGCGAAATAAAGCACCACGAAATAAACGCCGCAGAAGAGCTCGGCGTAAATATACTCGACGCGGGTCATTTTAAAACCGAAGATATCGTGATCCTTCCGCTGAAAAACAGGCT
>JBGUPW010000208.1:0-2081 GCA_045130495.1 Ruminococcus sp.
GACGGTGCGCGTGAGCTTGCCGCAAAGGAGGGAATCTTTGCGGGTTCTTCCTCGGGCGCGGCTTTGGCAGCGGCAAAGAAGCTGATCAACAGCGGCGCAAGGGGCAATATCGTCATCATTCTTCCCGACCGCGGCGACCGCTATTTCACCAAACATCTTTACGAATAGGCGGCGTTTAACATGCGGATCATCGATTTTCACGCGCACATCTATCCCGAAAAAATCGCCGGAAAGGCGACGGATGCAACGGGCGATTTTTACGGCATTTCGCCTGCCTGTGTCGGTACGAGCGAAGAATTGCTCAAAGAGGGCAGAAGGGCAGGCATTGACGGCTTTGTCCTTTTGCCCGTCGCAACCAGACCTGAACAAGCGCGTCATATCAACAACTTTATCCGTGACGAGGTGAACGCTCACGCCGCATTTCACGGCTTCGGCACGCTTCACCCCGACTGCGCGGAAAAGCTTGCGGAAACGGAATATATCCTTGCATCGGGTTTGTTGGGCGTTAAGCTGCACCCTGACACACAGGGCTTCAATACCGATGATAAAAGGCTGTTTGAGGTGTACGACTATTTGCAGGGCAGAGGAACGCTGATCGTTCACTGCGGTGACAAGCGGTTTGACTATTCCCATCCGCGCCGCCTGAAAAATGTGATCGACAATTTTCCCAAGCTCCGTGTCATTGCCGCGCATCTCGGCGGCTGGTCGCTGTTTGACGAGGCGTTCGCGCTGCTGAAAAACAGAGATTGCCTGCTCGATATTTCGAGCTGCACCATGTTTCTGCCGCCGGAAAAGGTTACGAAATACATTCGCGGCTACGGCGCTGACAGGGTTTTGTTCGGCACGGATTTCCCGTTGTGGAGTCCCGAAACCGAGGTGAAAGCCTTTCAAAGGCTCGCTCTTACCTCGGAGGAATTTGAAAAAATCGCGTACAAAAACGCGTTAGGGGTTATAGGTTAAATCTATTACCAACTATACCTATAGGATATTAGACAAATACAAATAATCATGATATAATAAACACACTGAAACGAAAGGAGAGAACACCATGACCATGCGTAAAGCCTGTTGTGCAAGTCAAATGATGTGTACGATGCAAAAGGGATTCTTCTGCGTTGTGGCATGCTGCGCGCTCCGAATGTGAAGGGCAATTCTGCGTTTCACCAAGGAAGTCAGCGCCTGACTTCCTTTTTTTTGTGTCTGAAAAAGGGCGGAAAGGGAGTAATCAAATGAAAAAGGTATTCATCGTCTGTATCATCGCGCTTGTTGCGGCGTTCAGCATTGCAGGCTGCGCTGCATCAGGCGTGACAAACGAAAGCAGTCAAAGCCAAAGCGCAACAAAGGATTGCTGCAAGGACAAGGAAGCAACCGCCTCCGAGGTTCCCGACTGCTGCAAAAACAAGGAGCATACAGACAACAACGCATCCAAAGTCTCAGACGTTCCCGACTGCTGTGCGGGAGAATAAAACAGATTAACAAACATAGAAAGGAAATCACTATGAAAACAAAAATCCTTGCGGCTGTTCTTGCCGCCGTTCTTTCAGCAGCCGCATTAACCGGCTGTAATACATCATCCGACAGCTCATCCGCCTCTGAAACCTCCGCAAGCACCGCTTTAAGCGATGCAGCAAAGCTCGAAAAAACCACCTTCAACCTCGGCCACCTTAATTCAACCGCGCATCTGCTCGGATTTGTCGCAAAGGAGGAGGGCTATTTTGAGGAAGAGGGTCTTGACGTAACGCTCACGCTGTTCTCGTCAGCGGCGGAGCTTTCCAGCGGATTAGAAAACGGCAAGCTCGACGTTGCCTTCATCGGCTCCGTTCCCACGCTCACCTTCCAGAGTCAGGGTCACGACCTCACGATTTTCGGCGGCGAGATGACAAACGGTCACGGTTATGTGATCAAGCCCGAATTCGTCGAGGGTAAATCCGACTGGGATGTTTCGATCCTCAAGGGCAGAAACGTCGCTTCTGTTAAGAACTCCGTTCAGGACGCCGAGCTGCAAATCCTTTTGAAGGATAAGAAAATCGAAATCGGCGAGGGAGAGGACAAGGTCAATATCGTCTATTTTGACAGCCAGA
>JBGUPW010000209.1:0-10420 GCA_045130495.1 Ruminococcus sp.
TTGGTGGGAGAAGGTGGATTCGAACCACCGAAGCATGACGCAACAGATTTACAGTCTGCCCCCTTTGGCCACTCGGGAATTCTCCCATATTTTATTGTTGGAGCTGGTGGACGGACTCGAACCCCCGACCTGCTGATTACAAATCAGCTGCTCTACCAACTGAGCTACACCAGCGTCTTTTCAAGTGCCTATTTACTATATCACAAACTTGGGTTTTTGTCAACACCTTTTTCCAAATTTTCAGCATAAAACTGATTTTGACGTGAATAATAATTCCAAAATCTTCTTGGGAGCCGGCTGTTTTCCGTGCGGCTCCACCGGAAAGGAAAATTCTGCATGAGCAAACAAAATCAACCCGCAAAAGCAACGACGCTCGGACGCTACTCTTTTTACCGAAAGCTGTTTTTTCTTTACGCGCTCAATCTCTCCGACTGGCTGTGCACCTCGGCGCTGCTGCGCACCGGGAGATTCTTTGAAGCCAACCCCTTTATGAGTCCCGTCATGCGCGGCTTTTTGCCCGCTCTTTTGATAAAGGGTATGCTTCCGCTCGCGCTTACGCTGCTCTGCGCCGTCCTGTTCAAGCTTTCGGGCGAGCAAGACAGCCGCTTCACGACCGTTTTGCTGAACATCGGGATTGTCGCCTACACGCTCGTAAACCTTTTGCACGTTGTCAATTTCCTCTTGCTATTTTTTGTGATTTAGTATAGAATAATTTTGGTCTGACGATTTATTGAATTTTAAAAAGGGGGTAATCACGTGCCTGCGTTATCCGTAAGAAATTTAGGCGTCACCTTCGTTGAGCGCGTGCTGTTCAGCGGAGTGTCGTTCGACGTTGAATCGCGCGACAAGGTGGGCTTCATCGGCGCCAACGGCGTCGGCAAAACGACGCTTTTCAGGGTGCTTAACGGAGAGCTTTCTCCGTCCGAGGGCACCGTCGCCTTTGAAAAGAATACGCGCGTCGGTTATATGGAACAGCACGCCTGCCGAAATCCCGAAATCGACGTTTACAGCGAGCTGCTGAGTGTTTTTGACTATCTGAAACAAATGGAGTCGGATTTGGCGGCGCTCAACAGGCAGATCGCGCGGCAGCCCCAAAACATTAACGAGCTGATCGAAAATCAAATGAGATTGATCGAGGAGCATGAGCGGCTGGGCGGGCTGACCTACAAAAGCCGCACCCGCTCCGCGCTTCTCGGCTTGGGCTTCACGGAAAATGAGTTCTCCATGCCCGTCGGCAACCTGAGCGGCGGACAGCGCAGCAAGCTGTGCCTTGCAAAGCTCCTGCTGTCGCGGAGCAATCTTCTGCTGCTCGACGAGCCTACAAATCACCTTGATATAAAATCGGTGCGCTGGCTTGAGGATTTTCTGAGAGATTTCAGGGGAGCCGTTATCATCATCAGCCACGACCGCTACTTTTTGGACAACGTGACAAACAAAACGATCGAGCTTGAGCACAGCAAAATGATGTGCTACCGCGGGGCTTATTCGGAATTTATGAAGAAAAAGCGCGCGTACAATGAGTCGCTCAAAAATAAATACGAAAACGATTTAAAGGAGATCAGGCGGATAGAGGGTATCGTGGAGCAGCAAAAGCGCTGGGGACGCGAGCGCAACTACATAACCGCCGCAAGCAAGCAAAAGGAAGCCGACCGCATCAAGGCACAGCTCGTCGCTCCCGAAAGCGAGCTTGAAACAATGCGTATGCATTTCAGCCCGAGGTGTGAAAGCGGCAACGACGTGCTGATGTGCAGAAATCTTTCCAAATCCTTTGACGGCAAATTGATATTCAAAAACGTGAGCCTGCACCTGCGCAAGGGCGAAAGAGTCTTTGTATTGGGCGAAAACGGCTGCGGCAAAACAACGCTTTTCAAAATCCTCACGGCGTCTATCCCGCAGGACAGCGGAGAATTTGAGTACGGCGCAAATGTTGTTCCCGGTTATTTTGACCAGATGCAGCAGAACCTCTCGCTCGAAAAAACCGCCATTGACGAGGTGTGGGACGCTTTCCCCGCCCTGACTCAAACCGAGGTCCGTTCCGCGCTCGCGGCGTTTTTATTCAAGGGCGACGAGGTGTTCAAGCCGCTGTCAAAGATGAGCGGAGGCGAACGGGCGCGAATCTCGCTTCTTAAGCTTATGCTTAAAGGCGGCAACCTGCTTCTCCTTGACGAGCCGACAAATCATCTTGACGCCGCCTCGCGCGAGGAGCTGGAGTCGACCCTGCTTGAATACAGCGGCACCATGCTGATAATCAGCCACGACCGTTATTTTATCAACAAGCTTGCCGACCGCGTTCTTGCGCTGAGCAAGGACGGAGTAAAAGAGTATCTCGGCAATTACGACTACTATTACGAGCACACAAGGGCGGAGTCGGAGCAGGCAAGGCAGAACGCTGAAAAGCGCGAAAAGCCCGTTAACGATTACTTTTTGAAAAAGCAGCAGGCAAGCCTTGAACGCAAGCGTCAAAGCGGACTGAAAAAAGCCGAGGCTGAAATCGAACGGCTTGACTCGGAAATCGAGGAGGTTCAGAGCCTTATGGCTTCTCCGGAAGTCTCGGGCGACTACGAAAGGCTGATCGAGCTGACGGGAAAGCTTGAAGAGCTTCAAGCACAGCTTGAGGAGCAGTACGAAATTTGGGAATCGCTGAGCGAGTGATCGCGCTGTGTTGCCTATTGACTTTTCACGATAATAGTGTATAATATAAGAAAAGTTAGGTTAAGCTAACCTAATCGTATTTTGACAGTCAGTTTTGCTGTTCGTTTATCGGAGGGGTAATTATGATTCCGTTGGTATTTGCCGATACAGGCGAAATTTGCATTATAAAACGGGTCGGCGGAAATCCCGAAACAAAAAAACGCCTAAAAAAACTCGGCTTTTCGGCGGGCACTGAGGTGTCCGTAATTACTCAAAACGCGGGAAATTTGATTGTATGCGTCAATGAATCGCGCGTAGCGGTAAGCGAGGAAATGGCTCGAAATATTTATGTATGAAAATTGTGCCGCAAATGTACGGGCAATTGAAAGGACTTTGGGTATGAACACATTAAAACAGGTTAAAGTCGGCGAGACCGTCAAGGTTGTAAAGCTCTACGGCGAGGGCGCAATAAAGCGCAGGATCATGGATATGGGCATTACAAAGGGCGTTGAAATAAAGGTGCAGAAGGTTGCGCCGCTGGGCGACCCGATTGAAATTACCGTTCGGGGCTATGAGCTTACGCTTCGCAAGGCGGACGCGGATATGATTGAAGTGGAGAAAATTTAGAACCACTGTTATATTACGGTCAACGCGAATTTTCGCGTTTTTCCGTGATATGAGGTTAGCAAACGCTAATATGAGAGGACGATAGAAATGAAGCTTACCGTTGCCCTTGCGGGCAACCCGAACTGCGGCAAAACGACTCTGTTCAACGCGCTGACAGGCTCCAATCAGTTTGTCGGCAACTGGCCGGGCGTGACCGTTGAGAAAAAAGAGGGAAAGCTTAAAAACCGCAGCGATGTGATTTTGACCGATTTGCCCGGCATTTACTCGCTCTCCCCCTACACGCTTGAAGAGGTCGTGGCGCGCAATTACCTTATAAACGAGCGCCCGGACGCTATTTTGAACATCGTTGACGGCACGAATATCGAGCGCAACCTTTACCTTACCACTCAGCTAACCGAGCTCGGAATACCCGTTGTCGTGGCGATAAATATGATGGACGTCGTAAGGAAAAACGGCGACAAAATAATTGTCGAGGAGCTTTCGCGCGCTTTGGGCTGCAAGGTCGTGGAAATCTCCGCGCTTAAAAGCACGGGAATAAACGAGGCAGTCGAGGCGGCGATAGAAGCTGCTCAGGGAGCAAAAACCGTTCCGCAGCACACCTTCAGCGGAGTCGTCGAGCACGCTCTGGCTCACATTGAGGAAGCCGTTGTTCACGATTTGCCCGAGGAGCAGCAGCGGTGGTACTCAATCAAAATTTTTGAGCGCGACGAAAAAGTGCTCAAGCAATTAAATATATCTTCTTCGGTGCTGGAGCATATCGAAAAGGACATTCAGCGCGCCGAAAAGGAGCTTGATGACGACGCTGAAAGCATAATAACCAACGAGCGTTATGTCTACATAGCCTCTATTCTCAAGGGCTGCTACAAAAAGAAAAACAAAGGTAAGCTGACGACCTCGGACAAAATCGACAAGGTCGTCACCAACCGCTTTGCCGCGCTGCCGATTTTTGCGGCGGTAATGGTTATTATATATTATGTTTCTATTACGACCGTCGGAACGGCGTTCTCACATTGGGTAAACGACGGTATTTTCGGCGAGGGCTGGCACCTTTTAACGATCGGCGACCGCGAATATACCGAGGCAAACGAAAAATACGGCGCGGAAAACCTGTTTAACAACGCCGAAATCGGAAAAATGCTCAAGGCTGCCGCCGAAAGAGAAAAACAGGAATCGGGCGGAAAAAGCATCGCGGCAAAAACGCTGTATGAGGACTTCACCGCAAAGGAACCGAGCTTTGAGGTCTTCTGCGATGACTACGACAGATACGCGCCTCAGATCGAAGCTCTCGGCTTTGAAACGGACAAGCTTATTGATCCGATCATTGAAAACGCTCCCGATCCCGCGGATTACGGGATTTGGATTCCGGGAATCCCCGTCTTGACCGAACACGGACTTGACGCGATCAACTGCGCCGAATGGCTGCAAAGCCTGATTTTGGACGGCATTATCGCGGGAGTAGGTGCGGTGCTCAGCTTCCTTCCGCAAATGCTGGTTCTGTTCGCCTTCTTGGCGTTCCTTGAAGCCTGCGGCTATATGTCGCGTATCGCGTTTGTAATGGACAGAATATTCCGCAAGTTCGGATTATCGGGCAAGTCATTTATACCGATTCTTATCGGCACGGGCTGCGGCGTTCCGGGAATTATGGCTTCGCGGACAATCGAGAACGAACGCGACCGCCGCATGACGATAATAACTACGACGTTTATCCCCTGCGGCGCAAAGCTGCCCGTGATTGCAATGATCTCGACCGCTTTGTTCGGCGGAGCATGGTGGGTCGCTCCCTCGGCTTATTTTGTCGGTATGGCGGCAATCATCACCTCGGGAATCATGCTCAAAAAGACAAAGGCGTTCGTGGGAGAGCCGTCACCGTTCGTAATGGAGCTTCCCCCCTATCACCTTCCCACTGCCGGCAATGTATTGAAATCCATGTGGGACAGAGGCTGGTCATTCATCAAAAAAGCGGGAACGGTCATTCTCCTTGCCTCTATCCTTATTTGGGCTTGCTCACGATTCGGCTGGGTAGACGGCGTGTTCGGCTTCTACTTGAATTTGAATCTTTCGGACAGTATCCTCGGAGTGCTCGGCAACGCTATAAAATGGATCTTCGCGCCGTTAGGCTTCGGCAACGCAACGGCTTCCGTGGCTACGATAATGGGACTTCTCGCAAAGGAAGAGATCGTAGGCGTATTCGGCGTGCTCGGCTTTGAGGGAATGACTCAGCTTTCGGCGTACTCATTCCTCATTTTCAATCTGCTTTGCGCTCCGTGCGTTGCGGCAATGGGAGCTATAAGGCGCGAAATGAACTCCGCCAAGTGGACAGTCTTTGCAATTTCCTATCAGTGCGTATTCGCTTACTCGGTGTCGCTCTGCATATTCCAAATCGGTTCGGCGGTCACGGGCAATCCGAATATGATCGGGCTGCTTTTCTCCGCAGCCGTTATCGCACTCATGGGCTGGCTGCTTTTCCGCCCGTTGCCAAAGCAAAAGAATCAGCTATAGGAAGCACTGATTAATTCGTGTGTGCAAACCACAAAGCGGTCAGTCGAAAGAATCACATATTCGGGAAAACACGGCACATCATTAAAAGATAAAAAGGAATGATTTATGAACTGGATAATTGCTAATCTGGGAACAATAGCAGTCGGACTGATCGTGGCTGCGGTCGTCGCGCTGATTATTCTCAATCACTTCAAAAAGAAAAAACAGGGCAAACCCGGCTGCGGCTGCGGTTGTGCCAACTGCCCGATGAAGGATAAATGCAAATAAAACAATAACCCGCTCCGCTTTCATTGAAAGTTTCTTGAAAGCAGAGCGGATTGTTTTTTCCAATAAAAATTCCCGACCGCGCATAAGCACGGAATCTTCACGGCATAATCTTCCGCACTTCTGCACGATATTGAATAATAAAAGATTCCCTTGAATTATTCCGCATTTTGTGATATCCTCAATATAGAAAAAGGAGGAATATTGATGAAAACGGTCTTAACGATATTGCGCACCTTGGGAGCGGTCGCCGCCGTGCTTATGCTGCTGTGGTTCATCGCGCCGATCGTGCGGTACAGAACGATCAACATCGGCAACATAACGGGAATCGTGCTCTGTATTTGGACGATTCTGATGTGTATCGCGCCTGTGCAAAGGCGTATCTCCGAGAAGTGCAAAAGGTTTACGGCAACAAAAATACTTTATAGAGCTGTCTGTGTGATATACGCGATCATTATGGTTTACGGAGCTGCCGCAACCGCCGCGATACTTTTTTATGCGTCGGGCGCACCTGAGCCGGATTCGACAGTGCTCGTGCTCGGAGCCTACGTCAGCCCTTCCAGCAATCCCTCAATAATCCTGAACGGAAGGATCAAGGCGGCGGAGAATTACCTTAACGAACACCCTGACGCTAAGGCGGTGCTGAGCGGAGGCAAGGGCAGCGACGAGGTGTTGAGCGAAGCGCAATGTATGTACAATACCATGACGGCTGACGGAATCGCGCCCGAGCGCCTGTTAATGGAGGACAGGGCGACAGACACGGTTGAAAATTTCCGTTATTCAATGGATATAATCAAAGAAAACGGTCTTAACGAAAATCTTGCCGTAGTAACCGACGGCTTTCATCAGTTTCGCGCCCGCCTGATAGCAGACAGAGCAGGCTATAACATAAAAGCAGGAGCGGTAAACGCCCAAACAGAGCCGATTTTCATTCCGACCTACATAGTGAGAGAATGGTTCGCATTGCCGACGATTTTCTTTAAGAATTGACAAAGAATTACCCACCCCCTCGTTATGACACAGCATAAAAACAGCAAAATTGTCCGTTGCCAATTATCAATTGTACACAATAAAAAATCCCTTTCTTCACAATCACGCGTCCGGCGCGGTGATGAAGAAAGGGATTTATTATACGAAAAATCACTTATGGCAATTCCGCATAATTACGGTGTACGGATTGCCTTAAAACATTTAGAGTTTGGGATTAAAGTATATATTGAAGCAATGCGATTGCGCAAAAGAGATTAGGCTTTGTCAATAAGAGTGTGTAAGTTGTTTTTCTAACTTACACACTTTATTTTACAAGCTCGCCTAATATTCCATTGTAAACATGGTATCCGGCATTTCAGCTACAGGCGTTCCAAACACTCGCTCTTCCTATAAATTCTTTAATTCGTCCATCATGGCGCTGCGGTTTTTATATTTGATTCTCCAATCTTCTGCGATTCGTTCGGCAAGCTCTCGACCGCCTTCAATCTTCTTCATTCGCTTTAACAGCTGAACCCATTCCCGATAGGCTTTTCTTCCGCTTGCCTGCATTGATATATAATTCAGGTAAGCGCCGTATTTTCTCAAAATCTCCGCTGAATACTTTGGCAGCAACACATCCTCATAGTTTAAGACAATATACAAATCAGCGTCCTTCAAAAGCTCCCATAACCTGTCATAGAGCTTTTCTTCGCACAGCAGCCGCGCCTGACCGTAAACGTCAAAGAAAGGAAACACATCCTCACGTTTACGAATCCACTCCTCCTCGGAATACTGCGATTTCAGTTCGTTATAATATTCAAAACTCTTTGATTTACAAGCCAAATTCCAAAGCATTTCCATTGTCTTTTTCGTATTGCATGTTTTACGGTACAAACGGAGCAGTTCTTCACGATAGCCCTTTTCCGACCCCGGACGTCTCACCTCCGAAGAGATACATTCCTCATATATCTCAATCGCCTTTAGAAGTTCGTTTCTTTGTGTAAGCCGAGAGGCCAGCCATTCGCGCATATGGATATCTTCCCAATGCTCGCGGCAAAATTTTTCTGTTTCATCAAAGTCTGTTCCGGTATCGTTCAGATAATCCGCCATACGACGCAATGCAAAACTCCTTTGATATGAATCATGTTCAGCGGTATTGATTTCCGTATTGATAAAATCTGTTACACGGTCACGGAACCGTTCTTCACAGAACTGTTTGGTTATGAATGCCTCTAAAGTATCATCAAGAAATGCGTTTTCACTCAACTCATATTCAAGAATCACTTGATCAAACAGCCAATCCTTGTCCTGCGTGGACATCTTCTCTGCGATCTCTGTCCAGAACGAAGAATAATCACCGATCAGCATTGTTATTTCGCCGTCATCATCGGTGTCTATATCGGCGACCTCCTGACAAATATAAAAAGACAATTCATAAGCGTCACGGTACTGACCGTTATCTATCATGATTCGGATATCATCGGAAAACGCTTCCATATCCTCATAAAAGTCAACGGCTTCATCATAATCAATAAAACCCCAGTCGTCCTCATGTGCATATACCGTGGCATCTATCAGTTTTTTGTAATGATCCAATGAGGACTTTTGTTTTGAAACCTTCAAAACAAACCGTTGCTTTAGTTTTTCGTCATTTTCTAATATTTCGGCGAGGAATGCTCTGACGGCTGCTTCATCCGCAGCATTGACAATGTCGGTTATGTTTTCTGTAACAGCCGGCTTCTCGGCTGAGCCAATATCCTCTAACTCATACAAAACCGCCGCCATGTGCTTACAGTTGTTTCCATTCTCCGCATACGGACAATCGCAATCCATGTCATATATTTCGCCGTTATCAAGATAAATGTCAACCGTATACAGCTCCGTTCCGCTGACAGTCGCGGTAATCGCATCGTCTTCTTTGCTGATATCCTCAACCGCGCCTTCCAAATAGTAACCGTAGCCGCGGTCAAGTATCGTTTTGCTGAAAAGCTTTTTCCAATTTTTCATACAGATACCCTTTATTCCTGCCCTTTATTCCCTGCTTTTTGTTTTTTCGCGGTTCAGCGCAATGATCGCGCCGATATTGTCGATGATAAAGTGCTGGGCGCTGAGGTCGTACATGATAGCTTCATACGGTGTGCCTTGCTGACTCACCCTTTGCTCGGAAATAATGCCGATATTCCTTCCTGAGTCCGTAACACGCTTCTTCGTTTTGTTGTTTATGATGACCTCAGACAGCATTCCCATCTGCGTCAGCCACTCGGTAACAATACCGTTTTTCAGTGTTGACGACTGCAGCGGATTAACTAATTGATTCAAGCGCTTGGTTATTTCGGAAACGGTAATCGGCACCTGCGAATACTCAAAATTCGCAAGCTGCTGCTTGGACAGCGTAAACTCCGACTTCTTTATTTCAAAAGCTCCGGTACTTGTAATCTGCCCGAGTATCCCCGAAACATAAAACAAGCACCTCGATATTCTCACGTTATTGACAACATCATTCTCCGCCACTTCCTCGTTCGTCAACGGATTCACGCCGTTAGCGAGCTTTTCCAAGTACATCTGAGCACGGGCGATGATTTCTATTTCGGTCATAATTATCCCTCATTTCAAATCTTTTGTTTTATGGAGCATGCGCCATGCGCAAAATCAACCTTCTGCATATTTGTTTTGCAAAACATAGCCTTTTATTGCAGCGTAGTGTTTTACACAAAGCTTTTCAAAAGCCAGCTTTGAATAATTAAATTTCATCGAGATGATTTTGAGACTGACTAACTGCTTTTGATCTTTTATCTGCGAGATAGCGTTCAGAGAACGCTCGATTGACGCCGCGTATTTTATGAACGCCTCACCCGCCTCGGTCGGAACAATGCCGGCACCGGTGCGCTCGAACAGGCTGTAGCACAACTCGTTTTCTAAGCTTTTCAGCAGATTACTCGCCGTCGGCTGGGAGATGAACATTTCCTCCGCCGCTTTGGTGATAGATTTTTCGCGGGTGATCGTCGGTGCCAAAATGATCTATTCGGTTTTCATAAATGGTATCTCCTTTAAGTGAAAAATAAACCAAATAAATGTCATTGCGACAGATAGTCTTTCCTTATAAAGATTCTATACCCGGTTGCTTGACCCTTATATCTGATATTATACTGTCCTCAGCATTAAATTGCAAGCTTCCACCATAAAAACCGAAATGCAAGTATTAAAAGCTCGAATTAAGCATTCAATTTTTTTATGATATAATCAAGTCAGTGAAAAGAGCGTGGACATAAATATTTACAAATCACACGCTCGTGGAGGTGATTTTATGAAAAGCTTCAAGAAATCGGTCACGGTCAGAGGGGCAACGAGCTCGGCGAGCTCAAGTTTGCTGACAATATGTGCGTATACGATATCGGAATCGCGTCCGACTATCACTTAAGCTATTCGGATA
>JBGUPW010000210.1:0-10922 GCA_045130495.1 Ruminococcus sp.
TTTATACTGCTTACAGAATTCGGAATTGATACGTTTTTCAATGATGTGCAATCTTTAAAAGCACATATACCGATTTCTTTTACTCCAACCGCAATCGTGACAGTCCTAAGTGAAGTGCAGCCTTGAAAAGAACCGCACTGATAATTATTATTTCCCATTCTTTCAACACCGCTGCCGATACTGACTGTTGTCAATCCGGTGCAGTTTTGAAACGCGCTTTCTTCAATTGTACGAATATTATCCTGAATAGTAACCGATGTGATTGTTGTATTATTTTTGAATGCATCGAAGCGTATTCCAACTACATTGTACCCATCTATTGTTCGAGGGATCGTAACCGCTCCCCCGCCTCCGGTATACCCGCTGATCAATGCTTCTGAACCGTCGAGTCTATAATTAAAAACTCCGGACGAATAATCTCCTACACTCTCAGCAACATCAGCCGCGCCCGCCGAAAGCGGCGCGATTGACAGAACACTTGCGATGATCGTCATAATCAGCAAATAGGGCAATAGTTTTTTTGTTTTCTTCATTGTGATTCCTCCTTTATTAAAAATGATAAAATAAAAAAGACGTACAACCGAAGCGACGTGTTCTAAAGGATAAAACTAAATACGAGAGTAGCATTAAAGATTCGAGCTGAGTTTTCTCGGCTCTTTTCTTTTGAAAAAATAAATCCACACATTCGATTTTTCTGCAATCTCCGTGTAAAATGAAATCATCAAATTGAAACGGAGGTAATACAATGAAGAACATAATAAAAGAGCTTTATTTCGGCAACATTGAACCGCAGGCACGAAGTTTTGAAAATGACAGCTTCATTCAAAATCAAATGTCAATTCTGTCAAGCTGTGAGCAAACTCTGACAGAGAAGCTATCTGGAGATGAGAAGAAAACCTTTCTTGCATTTGCTAACGCATCAAATATCGTGTTGAGCGAAACGGAACTTGATAGGTTTATTGTAGGATTCAGGCTCGGAGCGAGGTTTGCTTATGATGCCTTTGTGGACAATAGCGCACCGTACCGTAATTATTTGAAGGAGGAGTTTGAGTGAGAAATCCAAAATACCATTTATACCTAACGCCTGATGAACGGAGGATAGTTATTAATAGCCTGATCGATTTTAGGAATGACCTTATTTCACAGGGCAGGTACACCGACATTATTGATGAACTGCTTGTCAAGTTTACAAAAGCCAAAGTCAAGAGAATCAAGATAAAGGAGGTCTGAGTTATGGCTACAAAGATTACATACACACAACAGGGTGATTATTTACTGCCTGATCTGAAGTTACCTGAACAACCAAAAGTTGAAATCGGAATTTGGGGTAAGCGGCATTTGCGGTATATCAAGCAACATCACCCTATTATATATACCAATCTGTTGACGAGTTGTAAGCTCACCACCTATCTCGCCGATATTGATGAAGAAGCAACCGAGATGTTCGATAGGCTTGTCAAACAACTTGCGGAGTGTGAAGGCGTGACGGAACTGCTCAAAGCAGAAAACCAAATGCTGTGGGTGCGGAAAATGAACAATATCCGTAATCGTGCAGTAGAAATTGTGAATAATGATTTAATATACACATAAAGTTAGCCCGACAGTCATGCTGAGAGTGACTGTCGGGCTTTGGTATAGTTAGGTTATTAACTTTGTGCGGATTTCATCATTTCTTTGCCCGCGTTCCAAGCCTTGCCGACCTTTTCGCCGCTAACGTAATAGCCGCTTTGGAACTGGTCGAAAATAAGGGCGTTCAGCTTTTCGGGATTAACCTTGCCGTTGTCGTCGAGGACTTTTTCATCAGCGCAGACGTTAACGATAGTGCCGACCACCGCGTGGAGGCTTTCGGTTTCAACTATCTCGGCAAGCTCGCACTCCATTGTTATTGGGAACTCATCGACGATCGGAGCGTTTACGAATTTACTCTTTGTCGCGTGGCAGCCCGATTTCTCAAACTTATCGGGCATTTTGTTGCCTGTTGCGATGCCGAAGAAATCCGCCTCCGCCATATGCTCTCTGTCGGCGAGAGCAACGGTGAACGCTTTGCTTACTCTGACGTTCTGAGTGGTCTTGTGTCCCTCACTGATAATGAGCGCGATTTTATCCATTCCGCAGATTGTACCCCAAGCCGCGTTCATCACACAGGGTACTCCGTTTTCGTCATATGCCGCGACCATCAGCACAGGCATCGGGTATAAAGCGGGCATTGAACCTAATTCTTTTTTCATTTTGTTTTCCTCCTGAATTTTAATAATTTGCTTAGATAATTGCCGATAATGGCAAATAAAGTCATCACCGCAAAATAGTCGGCGATGAACAGCACTCTCGATTCGCTGAAATCGAAAAACGCGAACAGTGTCCTACCGCTCATATATCCCCAAAAACCTCTTTTGATAAAGGCGTAGATACCGTATGAGGCGATCAGAATAAATACGGCTCGTCCGATCCACTTCATTTTAGCAAAGCTCTTTTTGCTTTTCAACGGTTGGATGATTTGATCGGTATGCAGTCCGAGGTGCAGGCTCAGCAGCACATAGCACCAGTAAGCACAAATTATATGAATTGTTCTCGCTGTTGCAGCTACACCTTTGAGCTGTAAAAAGGTATAGATGTGCTTTGAAAGGGTAATTCCTGTCAACGGCTGTAAGAACATCACAATCAACAGAATGATATTAAATACTGTGATGAATACCCGGTAGGGGTTGTATTTGCCGCGCGGGATCGCTTTCCACCATTTCAAGTGTAATATATGATGGACAATAAACAATATGAATATTAATGTTCCAATTATTTCGTGGAACTCTTCACCAATCAGGGAGTACGCCATCAAAAGCGGCATTAACACCACCATTGACAAGTCAATGATGATGTTAGCTGTTTTCTTTTTGTTTCCTTTAGTCATTGGCGTGAATATCATAAGCGCTGAGAAGCCATTCGCCTACGCCCGGGGCGTCGGGATCGTGATTGCCCTTGCCTGTATCGAGCGCGCGGATAGCGTTCATCTCGTCTTCGGAAAGCTCAAAGTCGAAGATTTCCATATTGCTCTTGATACGCTCGGGCTTTGTAGATTTTGGAAATACGATAATACCTTCCTGATTCTCAAATCGAAGAATAACCTGTCCCTCGTTCTTTCCGTATTTTTCAGCAATTTCTGTGATAACAGGATTGGTAAGCAAAGCAGCTCTGCCCTGACCGAGCGGAGCCCACGCTTCGAGCTTAACATCGTTTTCGGCGAGGATTTTACGCAGTTCCTTTTGCTGACAATACGGGTTGAACTCGACCTGATTGACAGAGGGCATTGTATCAAAACCGGGGACAAAGCTGTTCCAGATTTTCGGCGTCATATTGCTTACGCCGATAGAACGAATCTTGCCTGCTTTCTTCGCTTCTTCCATCGCTTGCCACGCTTCGTCAACCTTGCCGTAAGGCTGATGAATCAGGTACAAGTCCATATAATCGGTGCCGAGCTTTTTAAGCGATGTGTCAATCGACTTTTTTGCGTCCTCATACGCGAAATCCTGAAGCCACATTTTACTTGTGATCCAGATTTCTTCGCGCGGGATTCCGCTGTCCTTAACAGCCTGACCGACTTCCTGCTCATTGAAGTAAGCAACAGCCGTATCAATGTGACGTATGCCGAGCGAGAGCGCGGTCTTGACCGCTTCGTAGGTACTGCCGTCGGGTGGAATCTGAAACGTTCCAAATCCGATTGCGGGGATTTTATTGCCGTCGTTTAATGTAATGAAATCCATAGTTAGCCTCCTGTATAGTATAATCAGTAGCCCAGACCTGTGAGCCATTCTGTAACCTTATCTTTTGAATCGCTATTTTCAATGTCACCGCCGCGGATTGGCAGACCTTCCAACACTGTCGCGTTGGGTTCCTCGGTTTTTATTTGGTCATAGGTGCCGCTGTCTCCCGAGCCCTCGTGGGTATTGAAGGGAATGATTGTTTTACCGCTGAGATCGTAGGTATCGAAGAAGGTTTGCATAATCATCGGCAGCTCGTACCACCAAATCGGATAGCCGATGAAAACCGTATCGTAACTCTCGGGGTTGAATTGCAGCTGCTTAAACTTCGGACGGTCGCCGTTGTCGCGCTCGGCTTTTGCCTTGTCAGCCGTTTCGTTGTAGTCCTCAGGATATGCCTCAACAGGCTCGATTCGCTCCATATCGCCGCCGATTTTATCGTGAATATAATTCGCCATCTTTTCGGTATTGTTGCTCCAAGAGAAATAGACGATCAGTGTTTTGCCGTCTGCCGAAGTGTTGCTGTCATTTGATGTGTCGTCTGCTTTGGTTTCCGATGTTGAAGTTTCTGCTTTAGAGCTGTTATCGCCGCTTGTTTCGCCGCACGCAGCAAGGGAAAATACAAGAATCGATGCGAGAAAGATCGCTATCACTTTTTTCATTTAGTTGTCCTCCGTATCATATGCATTTTTCAGCCCAATTCTCAACCTGCTCTTTGGACGAGGGTGCGCTGCCGCCGTGAACGGCAAGGCTTTCGCCGATTTTCGCGCCCTTGCAGGCGTTTTTTATAGTTTTAGGAACACCGCCTAAGCCTGAGCCCTCGTGGGTAACAATGTAGTGAACGGTCTTTCCCGTGAAGTCGAGCCTTTCAAGCTGGGTATACATCGCCATCGGATAGATACCCCACCAGTTCGGACCTACCACAAAGATGTTGTCATACTCGGATATATCGTCGAGGTACTCTTTTAACTCGGGACGAGCCTTCGCTCTGAGCTCCGCTTTCGCTTCTTCAATACAAACCATATAATCGGTATCATAGGGTTTGACGGTATCGACCTCAAAAACATCCGCGTCGACGGCATTTTTGATAAACTCGGTGATCAGCTCGGCATTGCCTCTATCAAGATGTTTGATTGAGCCGTTTACATAATTCTGTCCGCGTCTTGAATAGTAAATAATCAGGTTTTTCATACTGTTCTCCTTATATGTTCAATGATTTAAGCCATTTTGCTACTTTATCTTTACAACCGCGCTCAGCTTCCGACATTTCGATTGGTAAGCCTTTGAGGACGGTTGCGTTTGGTTCAAGCTCTGCAATCGTGCTGTATGTGCCTCCGTCACTTGAACCCATATGAGTATTGAACGGGATGATTGTTTTTTCCGAAAAGTCGTACTTATCAAAAAGGGTGTAAATTATCATCGGGAAAGTGTACCACCACATCGGGTAGCCGATAAAAATGTTATCGTAGCTGTCGATGTCGATTTCGTTCTTTATAGCGGGACGCATATCATCGTCGTGTTCCTTTTTGGCGTAACGCGCGAGAGCGTTGTAATGATTGCGGTTGCCGTCGTAGGGTGTGACGGGCTCGATCTCTACTATATCCGCTCCGGTTTGTGCGGCGATTTCCTGCGCGACAGCCTTTGTGCTTTCGTACACGGAAAAGAATAATACTAATTTTTTCGACATTTTATCCACCTCATTTATATGTTTCTGTTGATTACAAGTATATTATATGTTATAATTCAGTAAAAGTAAAATGCTTTTTAGTTATGAATATATAACTGTTGGTTATATGTTTGGCTATATGTGAGGTTGTTATGATCGAAATCTATCTGCTTGAACAATTAGCCGCGTTCGCAAAATGCGGCACACTCTCAAAAGCCGCCGAAGAACTGCTCATCAGCCAGCCCGCGCTGAGCCGCTCAATGAAAAAGTTAGAGGACGAGCTGGGCGTAAAGCTCTTTGTGCGTGAGAATAAAAAAATCTCTCTGAATGAAACGGGAAAGCTCGCGGCGGCTCTCGCTCAGTCGCAGGTGAATCAGAACAGGGAAATGATAAGCCGTATTATTGAATTTGACCGCAGTCTGCGTTCGATTCATATCGGCTCGTGCGCGCCTCAGCCTATGGCGGAGCTTATGCCGATTCTTCAGGATCACTTCGGAGATATGACGATTTCCTCCGAGCTCGTGTACGGAGAAAAGCTCATAAACGGGCTGAAAAACGGCGTATATAATCTGGCGGTTTTCAGGGAAACGGTCAATGACAAGGCTCTGTTCTTTCAGCGCTACATATCCGAGCACCTGTATATCTGCGTTCCCGAAACCCACAGGCTTGCCGATAAAGACAGCGTAAAATTCTCCGACTTAAACGGCGAGCGCTTCCTGCTTTATCAGCATATCGGATTCTGGAAAACCGTGTGTGAGGAATATATGAAGGACACGACCTTCCTGATCCAGCCCGACCGTGACACCTTCGCCGACTTGGTGGGAAACACTGACTATCCCGCTTTCGCATCCGACAGAATTATCGCCGAGGACTACAGAATGGAAGGCAGAGTGTTCATACCAATAGATGAAGAAAAGGCACGCTACACCTTTTATATCGCGTGCCGAACTGAGGACAAGAAAAAGTACGCCGCCTTTTTCAACTCTGTCCGTGGCGAGGTCATCGGCAAATAATATCGTTTTACGGAAGAACAGACCGAGTTGTTATGCTCGGTCTGCTTTTTACTATTTTCTTATAAATTGATTTTCCGATTCGGGTGTATCTGCGCTGATGTAACGTTCCGCTTTCATATGAAGGTCGTACTTCTCGCGCAGCGCGGCGATTTGCGCCATCATCGGGGATGCGTGGTGAATATCGAGCGCATCCTGACTGCTCCAGCTGTCTATCAGCAAAACAGTTTCGGGATCGTTCATCGGGAAGAAATATTCATAGCGCTCGTTGCCGTCCTCGTTCCTGATAGCTTCGGCAATACCGCTCGCTTCCATTTCCTCCGCGAATTTCCTTGCAGCGTCGCCCTTGCCGGTATAGTATAGATTAATTGTTATACTCATATCTTTTCACCTGCGTTTGAACTATGATTTATAGCTCAATATAATACGGGCAGATGTTCTCAAAATGTCCGTCCTTCATCCGAAAGCCGTTCGGAATAACGCCGAGCTGCGTGAAGCCTATTCTTTCGTACAGGTGACGTGCGTGAATGTTTGATTCAACAACAGCGTTGAATTGAAGAATTTTAAATCCGATTTCTTTTGCCTGAGCTATACAGTCAAGCACAAGCTTTTCGCCGATATGCTGACCTCTGCATTTTGAACTGACAGCGTAGCTTGCGTTGCAGATATGACCGCAGCGACCGACATTATTCGGGTGCAGAATGTATAAGCCGACAACCTCTCCGCTGTCATCGACAGCGACTCCGCAATAACTCTGTGAGGCAAAGAACTCAGTTCCGGTTGTTTCGGTCAAAAGCTCCTCCTGCGGAAAGGCGATACCGTCCTCAACGACTTCATTCCATAGGTTAATCATCTGACTTAAATCATCATTTTCATATTTACGTATTATCACGTTTTTACTCCTTTTATGTTTCTTTTTTAGGATTCACGCTGTTAATCCGTTTTCCGTATTTGTAAATTATCAGGAAGAGTACAAACACAAACGCGACCGTTATAAAGATATTTATCATCATATTTTCACGCAGCAACAGCATAAGTGTTATAAACACCGCGCTGATTGCTCCCGCTTTAATGAACAGGATGTTGTACTTACTGCAGCGCGCCTTTGCGTGATGGTTGCCGAGCGCGAACAGGCAAATAAAATACAGTATCAGCGAGCCGATAAGGAACAGTATCTTCGGAATCAGGCTGATTTCGGTTTCACGCATAAACTCCAGCCCGTTTGTGATGTTGTTCATCGAAAAAATAAGGAAAATGTGCAGCAGCATATATCCGAGTCCGTTGGTCCGCTTATCCCTGTCGATGATATTGTCGTAAAACACACCGTAGCTTAAGAACAATCCGACTACAATCAAGAAAGCCATCAGCGCGAAATAGGTGCCGCTGACTGAAAAGCCTCCCTCAAAGTAGGAAGAAATAGCGATAATCATTTCTCCGAAGGTAAAGACAACATAAAGCATAGCGCGCTCGGAAAGATGCGGAAAGTCAACGACATCGGCGCTGTTCTTCTGACCGAAAATCAAAACCGCGCCCATTCCGAACAGTATAGCCGCCAGCGACATCCATGTGTTGCCGAATGTCTGATAGAAAAATATATCCGACGCGACTATAGCGGCTTCTATAAAGAGGATAACAGCCATATGAACAATATGATTTCGGTTATGAGCGTTATCCTTTTGATTACGCAGTTCAAGCAGGTATTGCACACCGATATTTATGAGAATCAGCGCCCACGCGATATGATACTGCGTATGATACGCCTGCCAGTCGGTTCTCGTTCCTTCGCCGATAAAATACAGCAGGAACATATTCACAAACATAAAAATATGCTCCCTTACGCTGTGCCGACCGTAAACATTTATGTAGTAAGTGCTGTAGTTCCAAATCTGGATGATGGCGAGCGTCGTCATCACATAGGAAAGAAACGCGGGCATTGTGACAAAGCCGTTATCAAAGATATGCAACAACTGATTATTCCGCCCGATGATATATACGAAAATCAGGTCATAAATAAGCTCGATGTATTCGACCTTTTTCTCTTTTGGCTGCAAAATCTCCCGAATCATTTGTGTTCCTTTCAAAGCTTATCAGAGATTCTATCTTATAAAATGCGTCGGCTGCCATTTTTCTTTTTCAGGCAGACCGTATTGTTTTTTGCCGAGAGCGATGCTCTTCATCAAGAATGTCATATTACGGGCAAGCACCCTCATCGTTTGCAGTCCTTCCGAATCCTGTTCAGCCTGACCTTTTTCTCTGCCGTGTACGGAGTTCCAATACTGGCTTGACGCTACGGGCATTCCGCAGATGGTAAAATACTTGTTCAGCTCATCAAAGGTTGCCGAGCAGCCTCCGCGTCTTGCTACCGCGACACTCGCGCCGACCTTCATGGTCTTGTCAAAATGAGTGCTGTAGAAAAGTTTGTCAAGGCAGGCGATAAGCGTCGCGTTCGCCGAAGCGTAGTAAACCGGGGTAGCGACAACAAGCCCGTCAGCCTCCTCAAACTTCGGTGCAAGCTCATTTACAACATCGTTAAATACGCATTTGCCGTTCTTGAAGCAGGTTCCGCAGGCGATGCATCCGCGTATGTCTTTGTTTCCGATTTGAACAACCTCGGATTCCACTCCTTCGTTATCAAAAATCTTTACCATTTCGTTAACTGCGATCGTGGTGTTGCCGTTCACTCTGGGACTGCCGTTGATAATCAATACTTTCATATTATTCTTTCTCCTTAACAATTCTATTT
Organism: Ruminococcus sp.; assembly: GCA_045130495.1. Taxonomy (GTDB): domain Bacteria; phylum Bacillota; class Clostridia; order Oscillospirales; family Acutalibacteraceae; genus Ruminococcoides. Next base: position 9,169 of record JBGUPW010000210.1, read on the forward strand.
TTCTTTTTTAAGCTAACGCTCTGAAGCAGTATTCCACCGATTATCAGTACGAGCGCAAATACCGCGTTAATTGTGATTTGTTCTTTTAAAACGAACCACGATATGATAATCGAAATAAACGGCACAAGGTAAGCGAGGTTTGCTATTTTGGCGGAATCGCTTGCGTCCTTTAACGCAATCGCCCACAGCAGATACGCCACAGCGTTGACTACGATCCCGAGCCACGCTATTCCTAACCACTGCACTCCGATAATCGGCTGCCATTTTTCAAAAAACAAGCTCAGCACAAACGAGCACACCGCAGTCGTAAACCAGATCCACATCATAGTGACATTCTGATTAAGGCTGTGCTTTTTGTTGAGCACCGAAAAAAGTCCGTAACAGATCGCCGCCGTAACGCACGCGATGATCCCTAATAATCTGTTACCCGATGCGCTTTCGCCGCTGCCGAGCGTAAGCACCACGATTCCCGCGAATGACATCAGCATAGCGATGATCTTCTTTGCCGTAAACTTTTCTTTGAGGATAATACAGGCGAATATCACTATCATCACCGGCCACAGATAGTTGAGGATACAAGCCTCCTGTGAGCCGAGCTCGGCGATTCCGTAATAGTAAAGCGCCGAGTACATAAACAGCCCCAGAAAACCCAAGCCTGCAATAGTAAGGTAATCCCGAACTTTGTAGCTTGTCATCTCTTTTATTGAGCCGTTAATTATATTCAGAATCAGCAGGAACACAAACGCAAACGCGCTGCTTATCGTGAGCGCTTGAAGATTCGGGATATCCCGAAGCACGAGCTTTACAACCGTCGCGAGCGTCGACCAGATAAGCACAGTCACTCCTGCGTATATATAGCTTTTTTTCATATATTACTTCCTTTTTGGGTTTCTATATTGAAACAAAACTTATTTTGCAACTACGATCGTGAGCATTTCCAAATCGTCATCGCCTGTGTTTATAATGGTGTGTTCAAATCCTTTCGGGCAGATGTGCATAACGCCCGCTTTCAGTTCTTCTTCCGCGCCGTTACAAATCGCTTTTCCCTTACCGCTGATGATGTAGTTGAGGTCGTCGCCTGAGTTTTGCGTGTGAGTTCCAATACTGCCGCCTTTATGGATTCGGGTGGGAATAATACGATAGTTTTCGTCATTGTACATCTTCACAGTCATCATTCCTGTGCCGTCGTTCATACACGGAATTTTTATCTCCTGAATTTCGTTAAAATCTATTAACATAGTTTGTTATCCTTCCCCGCCGAAGCCGTTGACAACAATATCATCCCACGCTTCTGCGTCGATTTCTTCATCTTTAAACAGCTTTTTTCTGTCGGCTTCTGTTATCGTTTTTATTACTCTGCACGGATTGCCTGCCGCGATACTCCACGGAGGAACATCACGGGTAACTACGCTGCCTGCGCCGATGACGGAATTTGAGCCTACCGTAACGCCCGGAAGAACTACCGCGTTGCCGCCTATCCAAACGTTATCGCCGATTGTGACGGGTTTTCCGTATTCATAGTATGAACGGCGCGTATCGGGATGTACGGGATGTCCTGCGGTATAAATCGCCACATTCGGCGCGAGCATACAGTTATCGCCGATTTTTACCTTTGCAACATCTATAATCGTACAGTTATAGTTTGCGAAAAACTCCTTACCGACTTCAATATTAAAGCCGTAATCGCAGTAAAACGGCGGATTGATAAATGCTTCGTCCGACTTGCCGAGCAGCTGTTTAACTACTTCCTTTAT
>JBGUPW010000211.1:0-7503 GCA_045130495.1 Ruminococcus sp.
ACGGTTCACAACCGCCTGACAAGGCATACCGTAACCATTCAGAAAGAGGTTGTTAACGAGAGCAACGAATCAATCGCCGATTCTCAGGCATTCAGCGTAACCTATAAGAATGGTGATGCAGAAGCAGTTACAGCATCCATAACCAAGGGCACTCCTATAACTCTCAGCAACGTTCCTTACGGTACGGTTATAACAGTCAGCGAAAACAATATTCCGCGCGGTTATGAGTTTGTTTCCATTACAGACGACGGTTCTGTAACGGTAGACGGTGACAAAACGATTACCGTAAAAAACAAAAAGCTTTCGCCTCATGGCGTGAAGATCAAAAAGGTTGTTGACAAAGATTCCGGCGGCACAGAATTTGGTATGAAGATCAGCACAACAGACATTCCTTATTCATATCAAAAATACGACAGTTCAGATGCTCAGCAAGGAACAGCTGTTGATATGTCTTCCGGCGGAGAGGCAACATTCAACCTTAAGAAGGATGAATATGTAATTGTAAGCGGACTGTATAAGGATGAAGTACTCACGGTTCAGGAAACATATAACGGATCCGAGTATGCATTCGAGAAGTTTGTTGTTAACAGCGCTGATTATACAGGCACTGTTACCAATCAGGCTATGAGCTATACCGTTCTTAGCAGCCCCGCCATGCAGACTATCGACGTCAGCAACGTCAACGCAATTACAACTAAGTACAATATCACATATAATTTCACTTCCTACAGAAGCTTGTATGGGGATATGAGCTACTCAACCGGCGCTCAGGATTTCACTGCCGCAGAGCTTACAAGCTTGACAAGCGGAACAGTTAAAAATGTTTCCGGTGAAGATGTTACTGCTATGAAATTCAATACAGTTGCTGCCATGAAGACATTCATTGACAACCATGCGCCTTATGAGGACGGTTTCCGTGAAACTGTTACATGGATCTCCGGTAAAGTTGACAATACCGATGCCTACATTTCCACTAAATTTGAAACAGCTCCCACTGATTCGGATTTGGCTGAAAACGGTGTAAAATTGTCATACAACGAGGCCGGCAACCTGCTGACGATTATTGTTAACGCAGAGCAGGCTGATGTAGGTCCCGTAACGGCACAATTTGTGCTTCCGTATAAAACAACACAAAATAATGATTCTCTTGTGCCTGAAGGTGAAATCCCCGAACGTATTGATCCGCTTGCACGCGATGAAATCACTACGTCACAGCAAGGACTTATTATCATTGACGGAAACCTTTATCAGGCTCCGGAAAAACTCAGCGACGGCAAATATTTCAGCTATTGGAAGATGTACACTCCTGTACAGGATATTTTCAATAGTTCAGATACAAATAAGCCGTACAGCAAATGCTACAGCAGAAGCTTCAATTTCGTATTGTATCAGAATTCCATTATTGAGGCGGTTTACGCTAACACCGAGGCTGTTTCTCCGCATGATGAGGCTGTAAAGGACGGAAACGATCAAAAAGCTTCCATCACCTTTATGGAGAACTCCAGAACTCAGTGGAACGGATATCCCGATGATAACGAAACCAAGTATGCGAAGGATGATAACTGGAAGCTTGGCGACAGAGTTTACACAGACTTCCTGCTCTCGTTCGAGTACAATGATTTGCAGCTGAATACAGACAACAGCGGCACATATGAATACGGTATAGTTATTGAAACGTTGGACGATGTTACAACTATGGCTAACTGGGATCCGGTAAAGGGCGCAACCGAGTATACGCAGTCTGATTACAGCGATAAATTTGGTTCGACACATAATGAAAATGACGTTAAGACATTCATTCAGTCCGGTTCCGCAGGCAGTCATACATACAGTAAGTCACAAAAATCCGTTAAGGGTCTTGATAACAAGAACAGAGTAGACTTCTATCATGCTATGGCATTGATTACACAAAAGCATACTGATGCAAACTATGGTAAAGCGAACAATAAAGAAGATAATGTTTACAGAGCTTATTCTTATCTGTACAACGCTCAAACCGGCACTGTATTGCTGGTAAGCGATCCGCTCTACTTTACTGTTTACGACATTGCTAATATCAATTATCAGGCTTCTGCCACACCGTAAATTTGGAGGTGCATAAATTGAAAAAAGAATATGAATCTCCCGAATTTGATATTTTCAAGTATAGTTTCGGACAAATTATGGAAGAAATTCGTCGTCACAGTATTGTAGAGCAACCAAGTGTTGACGGTGATGATGACGATCTCGGCTGATTTATCGTAATTGCCAAGTACAGGCAGTACCAAACGGCGCTGCCTGTACTAAAAGGAAGAGGTGAAATAATGAAAAGTGTTAAAAGAGTAGCCGCAGGGTTTGTTGGCTTAGCTGCCTGCTTTTCGTTTGTAATAAACGCAGGCGCTGCCACGGTATATGAATATGAGGGTTATTCCTATACATTTATCAATAACTATAACATTTCCTTATGCGGCTGGGATAATCGTACGCCGGAGTTGTCTGTTCCGGATTCCATAAACGAACGATTTGTTTATTCAATTGCGAACAATGCGTGCAAAAACAATACCGAGATTACCAAGTTAGATTTGTCTGAAGTTAAGCATCTTGAAAGAATCGGAATGAGCGCCTTTAAGGGGTGCTCGGCAATTAATGAGGAACTGATTATTCCAGAGTGTGTGACGTCTATTAATATGTCGGCGTTTCAGCAATGTTCTTCATTGCCCACTGTCACAGACAATTCTAATGTGACCGAAATTCCCGATCAATGCTTTTATTATTGCACTTCGCTGCAAAATGTTACTTTGAACGGCAATGTTCAGAGAATAGGCTATTACGCTTTTGCTGATTGTAATTCACTGGAATACCTTGAGCTTTCAAGAGAAGTTGATTCAATTCAGGAATCTTCCTTCCAAAACTGTCCTAATCTGACTCTTGGAGTTTATTATAATTCCTACGCTCACACTTACGCGCAAAATTATGAAATTCCCTACGTGCTTCTCGACGGCATTATGCTTGGCGACGCCAACGGCGACAACAGCGTGAATGTTAACGACGTCACCGCTATTCAGCGCCATATTGCCGAGCTTGAGGAATTGGAAGGTATCTACTGCCACGCCGCAGACATCAACGGCGACGGAGTGGTAAATATCGACGACGCTACCGAATTGCAGCTCTATCTTGCGGAATACGACACGGAATATAATATTGGTCAGATCATGACGCAGTAAAACAAAATCAAAAGGGTCCGAACCATAGCACATAAAAGCTTGGTTCAGACCCTTAAATATTTAGGTAAAATAAATATCAGATAATAATGCTTTTGCCGCTCATTTCCGCGGGCTGAGCAAGGTCTAAGATTTTAAGCATAGTCGGCGCGATGTCTGCCAACACACCGCCCTCGCGGAGCTCGCAGTCGTAGCCGATAACGCAGAAGGGGACGGGGTTGGTGGTGTGCGCTGTAAACGGCTCGCCGTCCTCGTCGATCATCTTGTCAGCATTGCCGTGGTCGGCTGTGATAATAGCCGCGCCGCCCATTTCAAGAACAGCGTTAACGACCTGACCTACGCAGTCGTCAACCGCTTCAACAGCTTTTACAGCCGCGTCAAACACGCCTGTGTGACCGACCATGTCGCAGTTTGCAAAGTTGAGGATTATCATGTCATATATGCCGCTGTGAATGGCGTCAACAAGCTTATCCTTGACCTGATATGCGCTCATCTCTGGCTGTAAATCATATGTCGCAACCGACGGTGACTTGACGAGGATCCTGTCCTCTCCGTCGTAAACCTTTTCAACGCCGCCGTTGAAGAAGAACGTTACGTGCGCATATTTCTCGGTTTCGGCGATTCTGAGCTGCTTCATGCCGAGAGAGGAAATATATTCGCCCATCGTGTTCGTGAGCTTCTGAGGCTTGAACGCGATGTGTACGTTGGGCATTGTAGCGTCGTACTGCGTCATGCAGACATAAAACAGCGGGAAGAAGCCGTTCCTGCGCTCAAATCCTTTGAAATCGGGGTCAACGAGTGTGCGGGTGATTTCACGCGCACGGTCGGGACGGAAGTTGTAGAATATAACGCTGTCGTTCGGCTTGATAGTCGCTCCGCCGTCAACAACGATCGGAATTACAAATTCGTCGGTAACATTGTTTGCATAGCTGTCCTTGACCGCCTGAACGGGGCAGGAAGCCTTTACACCCTCGCCGTATACGAGTGCGGCGTATGCCTTTTCAACGCGCTCCCAACGGTTATCTCTGTCCATCGCGTAATATCTGCCCATTACGGTCGCGATTTTGCCGACGCCGATTTCCTCGCACTTTTTAACTGCGGCGTCAACATACTCAGCTGCGCTTGACGGCGGAACGTCACGTCCGTCGAGGAACGCGTGGATATATACGTTTTTCAGACCCTTCTTTTTGCAAAGCTCCAGAATTCCGTAGAGGTGGGTGTTGTGGCTGTGAACGCCGCCGGGGGAGAGCAGACCCATGAGATGAAGGTCGGTGTTGTTGTTCAGGGCGTTGTCTATAGCTCCGACAATTTCCTCATTGTCTTTGAGCTTGTCGTCGTTGATCGTTTTGGTGATTCTGGTGAGCTCCTGATAAACGATCCTGCCCGCGCCGATGTTTGTGTGACCGACCTCGCTGTTGCCCATCTGACCGTCGGGCAGACCGACGTCCATTCCGGAAGCGCCGATTTGGGTGAGAGGGTTCTCAGAGAACAGCTTGTCTATGTTTGGCGTGTTTGCCGCAAGAATCGCGTTTGCCGCTTCCTCACCCTTTTTACCGCAGCCGAAGCCGTCAAGAATCATAAGAATCAAAGGTTTTTTCATAAGCTGAAATCTCCTTTCGTTAAGATATCAAACGCTTATTTTGACGCCGCCTTTACGATAGCAGCGAATTTTGCGGCTACGAGTGAAGCGCCGCCGATAAGACCGCCGTCAACGTTTGTTTTGGAGAGAAGCTCGTCCGCGTTGGCGTCGTTCATGGAGCCGCCGTACTGGATAGTAACAGCGTCTGCGGCTTCCTGATTGTAAAGCTTTGCAAGCTGGTCGCGAATAAACGCGCAAACCTCCTCAGCCTGATCGGCAGTTGCGGTTTTGCCTGTTCCGATTGCCCATACAGGCTCGTAAGCGATAACAACGTTTTTGAGCTCTTCCTCGGTAACATCCCAAAGGTCAAGCTTGATCTGACGCGCGATTACCTCTTCGGTGATGTTGCACTCGCGCTCCCAAAGCAGCTCGCCGACGCAAACGATGGGCTTGAGTCCCGCCGCGAGAGCCGCCTTTGTTCTCTTGTTTACGGTTTCATCGGTCTCGCCGAAATACTGTCTTCTTTCGCTGTGACCCAAAACAACGTATTCAACGCCGATTTCGTTGAGCATACCGGTGGAGATTTCGCCCGTGAACGCGCCGCTTGCCGCCCAGTGGCAGTTCTCAGCGCCGATTTTAACGTTTGTGCCGGCTGTAGCCTCGATAGCTGCGGCAAGGTCAACGTAGGGAACGCAGGCGATAACCTCGCAGTCGGCGTCGGCTACAAGAGGTGCGATCTCGTTGAGCAGAGCCTTAGCCTCAGAGGGTGTCTTGTTCATTTTCCAGTTGCCCGCAATAATGGCTTTTCTTTTAGCTTTATCCATAATATAATTCCTTTCAAGAAGATTGTTGAAACAAATATTGTTGAAACAAATAAGGGCGACCGCGAGGGTCGCCCCTACGGGGTAAAATAATGATTAACGAAGTTGATCAATTCATGCCGCAAGGCGGCTATTCACGGCGAAGCCAATTCACGACCGAAGGTCAATTCATTCCTGCCGCCAACGTTTGATGATGTCTCATACGTTTTCAAAATCGGAAAGTAACGATACAGGAATGAATTGTTGCTTCGCAACATGAATTTACTATGTAATGAATTGCGCTGACGCGCATGAATTGTTGCTCCGCAACATTAATGTGCCTTTGGCACATTATCGGCACATTATTTATCTGCGATTACCGCAATGCCGGGGAGAGTCTTGCCTTCGAGATATTCGAGGGAAGCGCCGCCGCCGGTGGAGATGTGGCTCATCTTATCGGCAAAACCGAGCTGAATAACAGCAGCTGCGCTGTCGCCGCCGCCGATGATAGTTGTAGCGTCTGTCTCGGCGAGAGCCTTGGCAACCGCGATCGTGCCCGCAGCGAGGGTGGGATTCTCAAATACGCCCATGGGTCCGTTCCAAACAACGGTCTTTGCGTTCTTAACAGCGTCGGCGAAGAGCTCCTGAGTCTTTGTTCCGATGTCAAGACCTTCCATGTCGGCGGGAATAGCGTCAACGTCAACAACCTCTACATCGATGGGACCGTCGATGGGGTTCGGGAAATCTGCCGCGATAACGGTGTCAACGGGGAGAAGGAGCTGCTTGCCGAGATCCTCAGCCTTGGCGATCATATCCTTGCAGTATTCGAGCTTGGAATCGTCAACGAGTGACTTTCCGACCTCTTTGCCCTGAGCCTTGAGGAAGGTGTAAGCCATGCCGCCGCCGATGATGAGAGTGACGCTCTTCTCGAGGAGGTTGGAGATAACGTTGAGCTTGTCGGCAACCTTTGCGCCGCCTAAAATCGCAACGAAGGGACGAACGGGGTTCTCAACGGCATTGCCGAGGAAGTTGATTTCCTTCTGCATAAGGTAACCGACGGCTGTGTCCTTGATGTGGTCGGTAACGCCCGCAGTGGAGCAGTGAGCGCGGTGAGCTGAGCCGAAAGCGTCCATTACGAATACCTCAGCTAAAGAAGCGAGCTCGGAGGAGAAGGGCTCAAGGTTCTTGGTCTCTTCTTTTCTGAAACGGGTGTTCTGGAGAAGAACCACGTCGCCGTCGTTCATGGCGGCAACAGCGTTTTTGGCGTTCTCGCCTACGACCTCGTCATCGTTTGCGAATACAACATCCTGACCGAGAAGCTCAGCCAAACGGACTGCAACGGGAGCGAGGCTGAATTTTTCCTCGGGACCGTTCTTGGGCTTGCCGAGGTGAGAGCAGAGGATAACCTTGCCGCCGTCGGCAATCAATTTTTTAATGGTGGGAAGAGCGGCTGTGATTCTGTTGTCGTTGGTGATAACGCCGTTCTTGAGGGGTACGTTGAAATCAACGCGGACAAGCACTTTTTTGCCTTTTACATTGATGTCGTCAACGGATACTTTGTTGAGCTGCATAGTTAAAACATCCTTTCATTTATGAAAATTTGTAAAAATACAAAGTATTTTATACTCACTTACATTATAGTATATTTTTTAACTTTTAGCAATAGAATTTAATGACTTTTTAACAAAAATTCACGATAAATTATTCACGATAAATTATTAATATCCGACCACTTGTGACGGTGCAGCTCGCCCTTGTTTTGCAGATTTGGATAATCCCATTGGCGCAGCACCTCATAAGCGGCTACGGCGACCGAGTTGGAGAGGTTCAGGCTTCGCGCGTCGCTTATCATCGGCAGCCGCAGAGTGCGGTCGGGATACTGCATTAGAAGGTGCTCGGGCAGTCCGCGCGTTTCCTTGCCGAA
>JBGUPW010000212.1:0-15635 GCA_045130495.1 Ruminococcus sp.
TGAGAAGGATTGAGAAGCTGAGGGCGGAGATATTGTTGCTCTTTGCCCGTAGTTTGAAATTTGGGTTTGTTCAGTAGATATTTATTAGCGTTTTATTTGCCTTCAATTATATCATAACCTGTATACTATGTCCTTACACTTCTTGTATACCATGTTACTACACTATACACCGGCGTGTGCGCCCGGGGGCGGTGAATCGAACGTTATTTTTTCTATCGACAATCGGACGTGAAAGCAACGTCGGTGCAAGGGCGAACACACGGTTCGCCACTACAATCATAAGGAAAACGTTCGCATTTTGCAAAGACTGATTTCCGTGTTACATATCAGTCCTTTCTTTTTGAGCTGATTTTAAAGAATATTATATTCAGCACCGAAAAGAGCGCTATCGCCGCGAAGGAGTAAATCAGCATGAATCCTGTGCCTGCTTCGTTGCCGAAAATGTGGGGTTTGAGCGAGAAAACGTCCTCCATTGTTTTTACAAAAACGTGGTTGTCCGCGCCGTTTAAAAGCTTGTCTGCGTTATCAAGGGCGGGCTGCATGAGGGCGCCGCGCAGCAGGACGGTTATCTGCGAGCCGGGGACAAGATTAACAACGGTCTGAGTATTTTCTCCGAACTGTGAAACGGGCATATAAGCGCCGACAACAAAGCCTATCGCGACAGACACTAAAATTCCGAAGGCAGACAATGTTGAATCCTTTTTGAAGAAAGATACGAACAGCATGAGTATCATGGCGGCTGACACCGAGCCGAGCAGCACGATAGCGTAAAGCAGGACGACGTCGGCAAAGGAGTAAAAAAAGGCTCCGCTTACGGCTATAAATATCAGCCCTGCGGTCAGCAAAATCGCGCTTGTTATAAACGCGCTTAATGTCGCGCCCGCAAAATAAGACATCACAACGGTTCTGTCCTTTACCGCCGCAGCGCGGTAGTCGCTGTCAATGTGATCCATTTTGTCGTGAACCATAACCGAAAGGGCGTTGAGCGATGCGGTGACGACCGAGGTTCCCGTGACTCCCGCCACGAGCCAAGCGTTTACGATCGCTTCCGTGTCGGACTTTGAAAGAAGCTTTGATAATTCTCCTAGAGAATCATTTATCATATCAATAACAGTGTTCCTCAAAAACAGCAGGAAAAGCCCCAGCACGATAAGCTGCGTCAGCAGCGACAGCAGCAGCGCTATTTTGTCCTTGCCGTACACCTTTATATTTCTAACGGTCATGCCCTTGAAGGCGCGCAGATTTTTTACAGCCGTCATTTCAATCACCCAATCTCTTTCCCGTAACCTTGAGGAAAACGTCGTCCATGTTTCCCCTTACGAACTCAAAATCCTGTATCTCATTGTACTTTTTGATAAGCTCCGCTGCCTGACCGCTGTTTTTGAGAGAAATGCGGTAGCAGTCGAGGTGATATCCGAAATCAAGACCGTTCTCTCTGAGTAGTCTTTCAGCCTGTTCGCGTTGCGGAGTGTACCAAAGCAGCCTGTTTCCCGCGTACTGCTGTTTCAGCTCATGCGGCGTTCCCGAAGCGGCGATTTTTCCGGTGTCTATAATAACCACCTTGTCGCACAGCGCGGTTTCCTCCATGTAGTGAGTGGTCAGAAAAACCGTCAGCCCGAATTCCCTTCTCAGGTTATGAACGGTTTCCCACACCTTTGTGCGCGTCATGGGGTCAAGCCCCGTAGTCGGCTCGTCAAGAAAGAGTATTTTCGGTCGGTTCAGCAGTGCCCTCGCCACATCAACGCGACGCTTCTGACCGCCGCTTAGCTTTTCGTATTTGCGGTTGAGGATATCTTCAAGCTCAAAGGTTTTTGTAAGCTCCGCGATGCGCTCCTTTGTTTCATTGCGTGACATTCCGTAATAGGACGCGCGCGAAACGAGGTTGTCCCTCACGGTCAGCGGCTTGTCCAAAACGCTGCCCTGAAATACGATTCCGATTTGATTTTTGATTTTGTAAGCCTCTCTGTCCAAGTCGAAGCCGCCTACGCTTACCTGTCCCGAGGTCTTTTCGAGCACGGTGCAGAGAATGTTTATCGTTGTGGACTTGCCTGCTCCGTTCACTCCGAGGAACGCGAAGAACGAGCCTTCCTCCACCGTAAAGCTGATGTCCCGCACCGCCTGAACATCCTTGTAGTTTTTTATCAGGTTGTTTACCTCAATTGCATTTTTCATGTTATCCCCTCCTCGATGTTCATATCATATCACAGCTCTGCTTACAAAAAAAGACATCTTGCACTGACCTGCGTTTTTGGCGGTGCAAGATGCGTTTTTTGTATGTCAATTTGCTTCTTCGTCGCTGTTAAAATTTTGCAGAGCGTTGTTTATGTTCTTGACCTTGTGCTTTTCATACAGATGGCTTAGCAAAAAAACCATCGCGTAAACTGCTGCGACCATAAGAGCTACAACAAGCATAAATGAGAAAGTTGTGTACCAGCGGAGGATATATCCCTCGATTAGAATTACCGCCTCGATTGCGAGAAAGTGTATGGCGAGACGGCGGTAGAACTGTTTCTTTGTCGGCTCGTTTTTAAAAACCAAAATGAACGACGGCAGCGCTCCCAAAAGCCCCGTCAGCATCATTACCCACGGGAAAGACCAATCGAGCGGGAATGAAACGACGTCGGTGAACAGGGCGTTTGACGCCGAGATAACAAACATTACGCAGACCGTGATTACAAAAAACTGTGTCACGGCGAGCCGAACGGCATTTTTAAGCATTTCTCTCATTATAATGCACCTCACATTCCGATTTTCTTCCTGAACGCCGCCACATACTGGCGCGAAATAATAACGATCTCGCCGTTTTGCAGCTTTGCTTCAAGCCGCCCGTTGACTGACGGTGCGACAGAGCGTATCTTTGCGATATTGACAATCATCGACTTTGAGCAGCGGAACAGCTTTGTGCCTCGGCAATGCTCCTCAACCTCATAAAGCCTAAGCTTTGTTTCGAGCACGCTCTGTTTAAGATATATGTAGGTTTTGCTGTCAACCGATTCCACGTAAAAAACTTCCTTTACGGGAACGCGGAACGTTTCGCTGTCCTTCGAGCCGAGCAGAATGATATCTCCGCTTTTGAGCTTTTCAATCAGCGACAGCACTTCGTCGTTTATCTCGCGGCAGCGGACGATCACTTCCTCTTCTTCGCCGCCGCCGATTTGCTGAATGGTAATTTTGAACATGGCAAGCCCTCCGTTTTAAGAGCACTGATTGGTTCGGGTGAGCAAATCATGCCGTTAAGCGTGAATCGATCAATGCTTCCCTGAAAGTATATCACAGATATTCGCCGTTGAAAAGCGCAAAGCGGTAAGCTGTAAAAAAACGGCTGTAAGATGTGGGAAAATCAATGTCCCTCTTGCAAATCATTTCTTAAAATGATATTATATACTAAAAGATACTTTGGGGAACCTCTAAAAATTCCCTACCGCGCAGAAGCACGGAATCTTCACGACATGATCCGGTCAAATCTCCTTGAAATACGTCAGTATTCCTGCGAAGCTTTGACAATATTCTGCCATAGATCTTCCGCACTTCTGCACAACATTGAATTATTAGAGATTCCTTTTAGGCATTTGCCGAATATTTTCCTGAAAGGGGACGATACCGATGAAGGTAAAAATAATTTCAGACAGCACCTGCGATCTTTCGGCGGAGCTTATTCAAAAATATGATATAGCGATCGTGCCGCTTTATGTTCTCATGGGCGACAGGATGCAAAAAGACGGTCTTGAGGTACACCCGGAAGATATTTATGAATATGTGAAAAAGACGGGCAAGCTGCCCTCGACCTCCGCGCCGAATCTCGACGACTTCACAGCCGAATTTGCAAAGTGGCGCGCTCAGGGCTATGAAATAGTTCATTTTAATATCAGCGCCGATTTTTCAAGCTCCTACCAGCACGCCTGCGCCGCCGCAGACGAAGCCGGCGGAGTTTACGTAGTGGATACCCGCAACCTTTCAACCGGTTCGGGGCTTGTCGTGCTCTACGGAGCCGAGCTTGCCGCTCAGGGCAAATCCGCCGTCGAGATAAAAGCCGCCTGCGACAAAATCACCGACAAGGTCGAGGCGAGCTTTGTTGTGGACAGCATTGACTACCTGCACAAAGGCGGACGCTGCTCATCCGTAGCCGCTCTCGGAGCCAATCTGTTAAAGCTCAAGCCGCTTATCGAGGTCAAAGAGGGCAAGATGAAGGCGGGCAAAAAGTACCGCGGAAACATCGACAAGGTCATCATAAACTATGTCATAGACAAGCTTCGCGGAAGAACCGACATAGACAAGCACCGCATTTTCATCACTCACACAAAATGCAATCCTCTGACCGTTCAGCAGGTGCGCGGAAAAATTAACGAGCTTTATCCCGGCTTTGAGGAGATCCTCGAAACGACCGCAGGCTGCACCATTACGAGCCACTGCGGACCCGGAACCCTCGGCATTCTCTTTATCAGAAAATAAGCCATTGCCATGGCAGGGCAGTCCGCGCTTCTTTCGTTTGATATTTACTCTGCCGCCATACCCGCGTTCAATTGCAGTTTTTAATGAGCGCAGTGCGCTCAATTCATGCGCTTGCGCAATTCATTACGCAGTAAATTCATGTTGCGGAGCAACAATTCATTCCTGTATCACAGCTTTCCGTTATTGAAAACGTATGAGACATCATCAACCGTCGGTATCGGGAATGAATTGTCCTTCGGACATGAATAGGCTTTGCCATGAATTGCCTGCCGCATGAATTGTGCCGTTGGCACATCAACGCCCAAGGACAGCCGCAAGCCCTGTCCCTACGGCATTAAAAAGTAAAATTGACAGTTAACAGAATCATATAAAAAACTAAAAGGAGGTAAATATGGCGCTTAACACACCGAAAAGTCTGAGAAATCAAATGATGTATCAGGTATTTGTACGCAACTACAGCCGCGAGGGAACCTTTGCTCAGGTCGAGGCAGACCTTGACCGAATCAAGGCTCTCGGAACCGACATCGTATGGCTTATGCCGATCCACCCAATCGGAGAGAAGAACCGCAAGGGAACGCTCGGCTCACCTTATGCTATCAGCGATTACCGCGCCGTGAATCCCGAATTCGGTTCCCTTGACGATTTTAAGTCGCTCGTCGCCGCGATTCACTTCAAAGGAATGAAGTGCATAATCGACGTAGTTTACAACCATACCGCGCCCGACTCGGTGCTTAGAAAAGAGCATCCCGAATGGTTCTATCACAAGCCCGACGGCTCGTTCGGAAACAGGGTTGGCGACTGGACTGATATAATCGATCTTGATTATTCTAATAAAGAATTATGGAGATACCAAATCGACACTCTCAAAACATGGGCGAAAATCGTGGACGGTTTCCGCTGCGACGTCGCTCCGCTTATTCCCATAGAGTTTTGGGAGCAGGCACGCGCCGAGGTTGAGCTTGTGCGCCCCGGGGCGATCTGGCTGAGCGAGTCGGTTGAGCCGGGATTTATCGTTTATATGCGTTCACGCGGTCTTACCGCGCTGTCCGATTCCGAGATCTACCGAGCTTTTGACATCAGCTACGATTACGACTGCTACGGCGAGCTGAAAAATTATTTCTACGGAAAGGGCACGCTTGCGGATTACGCCGAGGCGATAAACCGTCAGGAGTATACTTATCCCGACAACTATGTAAAGCTGCGCTTTTTGGAGAACCACGACCAGACCCGCGCGAGATTTTTTATTCCAGATATCGACGCGCTAATGAGTTGGACGGCGTTCATGTTCTTCCAAAAGGGAATGCCGCTTGTGTATGCAGGTCAGGAAAAAGCCGTTTCGCACCTGCCGAGCCTGTTTGACAGGGACACGGTTATCCCGGATGGCGCGGAAACCGTTGACCTCAGCGAGCTTATAGCGAGGTTGGCGCAGATAAAGCGCGACAAGCTGTTTACCGACAGCGTTTACCGCGTTGAGGCGGTGGGGGAGAACACCCTGACCGCAAGCCACGAAAAGGACGGCGAAAAGGCGGTGGGAGTATTCCCGTTCAAAAAGGAGACCGTCTTTGTGCCCGTCGATTTGCCCGACGGATTCTACACCGACCTTCTCGGCGGAGAGAAAAAAGAGGTTTTCCGCGGCGGCGTGATGTGCAGCGGAGAACCGATGATCCTGCATAATTAAATTAAGGAAGCACTGATTAAGGTTCGCAAATTTTTTGAGTATTTGAGTATAATTATAAGGCTGACTCGATTCGACAGGAAAAGAGTCAGCCTGTTTTTTATTTATATTTTATTTCCGATCCGAAGAATAGGTATAAACATCAAAGTCGCCCTTTAATGTCTGACCGTCTATGTAGCTGAACGCGTAGATATATCCCGTGTGGTCAACGCAGTCCTCGGCGGCGGTATATCTGCCGTAGTTTTCGATCAGCGTGCTTCCCGTGCGGGTTTCAATAAGCTTCTGAACATTGCCCGATACTTGCTCGACGAGCCAGTTGCCGACCGTGCCGTCGGCTTTGATCGAAAAGTCTCGCGCCTTGCAGTTGAAATAATCGTTGTTCTTATAGAGATTGAAGTCAACGCCGTTGATTTTATCGTCGCGGTAGTTTCCGTTATACACTATACCGCCGTTTTTGTCGAAGATGACAACGTCCTCGTTTGTGTTTGAGATGATATAAGCGTCCTTGTTGACCGAATCCCATTTAAGCGAGCTGAATCCACCGAACATCACCGTGCCGTCGGTTTTGCAAACAGAGGTTCCGCTCAAAAGATAATCAGGGAATATCTCGGTCGGCGCTTCCTCAAGCGCAGAGGAAACCTTTTTGCCGCCTGCGTCGATCAAATAATACTCTGTGACGTTGTTTTCCGATTTAGAGCCGATATAATACGGTTCAATGTAATCTTTAACGGAGAACTCTTCCTCGTCAAAGCCGAAAAGCTTTTTGCCGTCCCCGTTGTAAACGGAGCTTTCCAAGACATAATCTCCGTTTGACAGAACGGTTCTGCCGTCGGTTATTTCCGTGCCGCTGCTGTCGGCGGAAATCTCTTTGCCGTTCACGTCTTTGTAGACGATAAACGTTCCCTTTCCCTCGATTTCTTCCTGCGGGTTTGGAGGCACGGCAAGGCTGATCGTTTTTTTGGCGTTGAGGTCGAATATCTCGATCTTGCCGCTGTATAATTCATCTTTGTCGCCCGGGTGAGGCGTTGCGATTTTGCCGGAACCTGCGGAGCCGGAATTGACTCCGACAACGGCTTCGCTCTTATCAGAGGTTTTTCTGTCAGCGGTGTATACGGCTGCATAACGGTCTCCGATTATCTCGATCGCGGCATACCTGAATCCGATGATCTCTTCACCGTTTCGGTCTATCAGCCCCGCAGTGTTCAGGCTGCCGTCGGAAACGGCTGTGTTCCTCACGACAAAATAACCCTTGTCTGTTGCGGTATCCTTTGATACCGAGGCGTAAACGGATCCCGTGTTTTTGGAACCGTCCGGAGAAATGACCCCGTATTTGCCGTCCAAGCCCTGATAAATAATTCCCGAAGCGGTTATTTCAACATTCTCCGATTCGATTTTCACATGACCGGTTTTTGTCGCCTTCAAAGCCTCCAAGGAGCCTTCGGTAATTTCCGATACAATACTTTTTTCGATTTTTGTCTGCCCCTTGCCCGCGCCCGATTTGGACGCGGCTTTGTTGTTTGCTCCGCCAGAGCAGCCCGAGGTTATGCCCGCCGCGAGTATGACCGCCGCAAAAAGCGCGCACAGCTTTTGTTTATTCATTGTGATTTCTCCGTGGTAATAATATTTGTATATCCGAGCCGCCAAAATCAGAGGCTCCCTTTAATTCAGCTTCCGATAAGAAAAGAGGTATAGCCCTCGTAGTAATAGCTGTTGTCTATGCCTTTCATAAAAATTTCTCTGTCGTTTATTTTGTCTGTCAGGGCGGCTTTTAACAGCACCTTTATTTCGATGTCTTTGATCGGGCTTCTCTCCATTGCGAGCAGGTAATCTTCTTTATCGACCTTGCTCCAGTCAACAACAAAACCAAGCTCTTTGGAAAGCATACCGTCAAGCCAGATCCGCGTGCTTCTGCCGTTTCCCTCCCTGAAAGGGTGAGCTATATTCATTTCAACATATTTCTCGACTATTTGTTCAAAGGTTGTTTGAGGCATTTTTTCAATATTTCCAAGCGAGTATTTTAAATACATTACCGGAGCAAACCGAAAATTGCCTTTAGCGAGATTCACGGTGCGTATTTCACCGGCAAACTCGTAAATGTCGCCGAACATCGCTTTGTGGATGATTTGAAGCGATTTGACGGTTCCCGCTTCCAACGCTTTAAGCAGACCCGTTTCAAACATTTTAACCGCGTTTTGTTTGCTTTTTTTTCAAGTCTTGCCGATTCGGCGGAATTTGTTATTCCGAATTTGTTTTGCAGCGCTATATAAAAATCCTTTCGGCAAATTCTTCTTATCCGATTCATCTTGACTGAACTGTTGTAAAAAATTATATCATTTTTTCAAAAGAATAACAAGATTTTCTTTACAAATCTTTAAAAAGAGAGTATCATATTACTATAACGAGGAGGGGGATAAAATGATTGTACTTGCTTCAAATTCACCGAGAAGAAAGGAACTGATGAGGTTCATTTGTTCCAGCTTTGAGATCGAGCCTGCCGAGATCGACGAGGGAATAGAAGATAATATCGCTCTGGATCAAATGCCTGAGTATCTCGCCATGCGCAAGGCGGAGGCGGTGCAGAAAAATCACCCCGACGATATTGTGATAGGCTGCGACACGGGCGTGTTTATCAACAACATGATGATCGGCAAGCCCAGCTCCGACAGAACCGCGTTTGAAATTTTGAAGATGCTCTCGGGAAAGGTTCACAGGGTCATAACGGGCTGCGCAATCTGCAAGGGAGACCAAAAGATTTCGTTCTCGCAGGTTACTGAGGTGGAGTTTTTTCCGTTAAGCGATGAGGAAATAAACGAATACATAGCCACGGGAGAGCCGGGCGACAAGGCGGGAGCCTATGGTATACAGGGCATGGGCGCGCTGCTGATAAAACAGATCAAGGGCGACTACTACAACGTTGTCGGCTTACCGGTTGCGCTGCTCAATAGGAAGCTGAAAGAACTGGAATAAAATTGCTGAACACGGAGCACGGAGTTGCCGCTCCCGATCCGTTACAATATTTGATTAGCAGAAAAATATATTTGGAAAAATAATTATGAAACGACGAAACGGCGGCTGTAAACCAGTGTGTTTACGGCTGTCGCTTTATATGACGGTCATACCGTTCGCTGAAAGTAAGCGGAAACGGTTTCTCCGGCACATCTTACAAAAGCTTGGAAATGTGGTTTTGATAACTTTCGCAAAATGCAAAAAGCATGAAAGTAACGGGAGTTTCGTGAGATTTCTTATCATTTTCACAGTTGAAATAAGTTAAAAAATATGATATAATTTTTGAGTTGCCTGAAATTCCGCTTCTGATGCGGATTTTTCGCCGTTATGCGGCATTGACTCCCGAAAAGAGAAAAGCGCCGGGACGACGAAAAAGCATCGGGCTACGGAGAACAATAACAGGTTTACCCCTCAAATCGGTATCAGAGAAGGTCTGAGATCATTTGCGGAGTTGTATAAAGCAAATTATGGAGGAATCACGCTATGAAAATTACAGTAGCAGGCGTTGGATACGTCGGACTATCGTTAGCGGTTCTGCTCGCGCAGAAGCATGAAGTGACCGCTATCACTACCACAGAAGCAAAGGCGGAAAAGCTGAATCAATTTATCAGCCCTATCCGTGACGATGAGATCGAGCGCTTCTTCAACGAGGTGAACGCGGGTGAGCGCGAGCTGAATCTTCACACCACCACTGACAAGGCGGCTGCTTACGGCTCCGCGGAGCTGGTTATTATCGCCACTCCTACCAACTATGACGACAAAAACCACTTTTTCGACACGAGCGCCGTTGAGGACGCGATCGAGTGGACACTCAAGGTCAACCCCGATGTGCTGATCGTCATCAAGAGCACTATACCCGTCGGCTATACCGACAGCGTTAAGAAGAAGTACGGCGTTGACAATATCATTTTCAGCCCCGAATTTTTGAGAGAATCCAAGGCGCTTTACGATAACCTCCATCCCAGCCGCATTGTTGTCGGCGCGGAAGACGATCAGAAAGAAGAGGCGGAGATGTTTGCGCAGCTTCTTCTTGAGGGCGCGAGAGAAGAAGAAAAGAGAGCAGGTTCGGAGGAGCAGGATATTCCGATTCTGATAGCCCATCCTACCGAGGCGGAGGCGATCAAGCTTTTTGCCAACACCTATCTTGCCGTGCGCGTCAGCTACTTCAACGAGCTCGACACCTATGCACAGACAAAGGGTCTTGACACTCAGATGATTATTGACGGCGTCTGCATGGATCCCCGTATCGGCGGTCACTACAATAACCCCAGCTTCGGCTACGGCGGTTACTGTCTGCCCAAAGACACAAAGCAGCTGCTTGCAAACTATAAGAATGTACCCCAGACGATGATCGAGGCGGTCGTCCGCTCCAACACTGTGAGAAAGGATTTTATCGCCGACCAGATCATTGCAAAAAATCCCGAAACCGTCGGTGTATACCGCCTTACAATGAAGAGCAACAGCGACAACTTCCGCGCCTCTGCGATACAGGGTGTTATGAAGCGCATCAAGGCAAAGGGTATTCCGATCATCATTTATGAGCCCACGCTGGAGGACGGCTCAGCTTTCTACCGCTCCGAGGTAGTGAATGATTTGGAGCGCTTCAAGGCTGAATCCGACGTGATTATCGCCAACCGTTTCGACGCGGATGTACTGGGCGACGTGGAGGACAAGGTGTATACAAGGGATTTGTTTAAGAGAGATTGATAAGGTCTTTTAATGTCCATGCCATACTACAGACGTCTGAGAGATTTACGCGAAGACCATGATTTGACTCAGAATCAACTTGTGGAAAAACTGAATATGCATAAAACCACGTATACGAATTATGAGCAGGGAAAGCGTGACCTTCCGTTGCAGCTTGCCATAAAAATCGCGAAGTTTTATGATGTTTCCATAGATTATATCGCAGGCTTGACAGATAACGAAAAGCCTAATAAATAATACTGAATAAAAAAACAGGGAGCGTGCCGGAAAAGCGCGTCCCTGTTTTTCGTTATGCCGAAATAATTTAACTGTACTGAGTGTGTGAAGAATGCGAAAAAATCCAATTTGCCTTAAAACCTGACCGTTTTCGGCGGCTCGGTGAAAGATGAAAATGTCGCTTCGGCGTCTTTAAAATAGAGCACCTCGGTGTTGTCGTCGTCTGCATCGTACATCGCTTTAAGCTCGGGGTAGTTGTCGAGCATATGAACCTTCGCCTCGCGTCTGTCGTCGCGCACAAGCGTACCCGATACTCTCAGCCATTTTCCGTTGCAGAAAGCGCAGAGCTCAGCCTTCGGGTTGGCTTGAAGCTGACGGGAAACCTCTTTTGATTTTCCTGTCTGAATGTAAAGTCTGCCCTCGAAGATATCAACTGTGCCGAACGGTCTTACGCGGGGCTGATCTCCGTCAACTGTCGCAAGATAGTAAACCTGAGCCTCTTTCAAAAAATCATACACTGTTTTCATTTATTATTCCTCCTGAGAAATATTTTTATTACACATTCTATTATAACATAAATCCGTTGGAAAGGGTACATGAAAAATGTACTTTTCCAAACTATTTCTTTTTAAATTGCATCCGCCCGGAATAAAAAAGCCGAAAAATAACTATTGCTATTTATTATTTTTGGTGTTATTATTTAAAAAGGACATCAAGCAATGACGCATAATCGCAGTGTGGAGGTTTGAAAGCAAGGTGTGCGCCGCGAAATGTGCGGTGCTGCCGTATTTTTCTTCGGATATGACCCGATGCGGATCGATTATTTTGAAAAGGGAGATCAACGTGAAAAAGAATTATATAAAAAGAACAGCGGCGTTTTTGCTTGCCGCTTTAACGGTTATTGCCGCTCTTGCGGGCTGCGGCGAACAAAACTCTTCCGAATCCACTGACATTGAAAAGGGTTATGTATATTGGCTTAATTTCAAGCCGGAGCTCGACGGATTTATCCGGAATCTTTCGTCTAAATACCTCGAATCAAAAGGCGTTGAGGTCAAGGTGGTTTCTGTCTTCGAGGGCAGCTATAGTGAAACTCTAAAGGCTGAAATGAGTTTGCCAAATCCGCCGACATTGTTTGTGCTGAATAATCAGCAGGGGGTAAAGGATTGGGGCAGTTATGCTCTTGATTTGAAGGATACGGCAATAGCGAAAGAGCTTATTACGGACGAATTTAACCTGACGACCTCTGACGGAAAGCTTGCGGCGATCGCCTACTGCTATGAGTGCTTCGGCTTTGCCGTAAACCCGGCTAACATTGCCGCCGCAGGTCATACAATGGATGAGCTCAAGGATTTTGCAGGCTTGAAAAAGGTGGCGGAGGATATTCACAAAAGAGCTTCCAAGCTCGGCTTTGATGCGTTTTCAGCCGCTGATCTGGATAATGATAACTCATGGAGGATAACGGCTCATTTGGCTAATGCAGAGTATTTCTATGAGGAAAAAGCCTCCGGCAAGATGTGGAATGAGTGTCCGCCGTCGATCACGGGAGAATATCTTCCCAACTATAAGAATATCTTTGACCTTATGATAAACAACAGCGCGGCAGACCCGAAAGAGCTTTCCGAGAAAGGACACGATCCGACAAAGACCTTTATCTCGGGCAAGAGCACGTTCTTCCTGACAGGCTCATGGGACTATGTGGAAATCTCAGATAAAATCCCCGACGCTGTTATGATTCCCTGCTACTGCGGAGTGAAGGGTGAGGAAAAAGCGGGACTGAGCTGCGGCACGGAAAATTACTGGGCCGTAAATTCAAAGGTTTCCAAGGAAAGTCAGAAAGCCACGATCGACTTTATGATGTGGCTTGTGTCCGATGCCGAGGCTTCAAAGGTAATGGTTGAGCAGCTCGGTATAATGCCCTACGAAAAAGCGGCGCCTACGACCAACGGTTTCATTATGAACGCCGCCGACTATGAGGATGACGGGTGTTACCGTATGAATTGGGCGTTTTCATTCCAGCCGAATCCCGATGCGTACCGCCCGAATTTGATTTCGGAGCTTAACGAATACACCAAGGAACAGACCGACGAAAATTGGGCGGAAGTGAAAAAGGCGTTTGTAGACGGCTGGGCAGCGCAGTATAAATTATTGAATAAGTAGATTCAAAATTCGGAGCGTTAAAGTGTGCTCAAAGAGCACTGCGCTTTGGATGTTTGATGTGTTTAATATTTGATGTGTGTTTAATTTTAAAATCAGATTGAGCCTTACAGGGAACCTCAAAAAAATTCCCTGCCGCGCATAAGCACAGAAGCTTCACGACATTGAATTATTAGAAATTTCCTATAGAACCGACCCGGTTTTTTCTGTGTTTTTATTCTGATAACTGTCTTTTGATAAAAACATTCATCATCTGCCGCTTTAAGGCAATACCGCATAATTACAGTGTGCGGTGTTGCCTTAAATTATATTCAAAGTTATCCGTCAGGCTTCCCTTATTCTCCGTCCTGCTCAGAGGAATTTCCCTGTAACGGCTGCTTTTTTCCTAAAATAATAAATCATATAATTTTTTTGGCATTTTCTACAAAAATACTCTTGCGTTTTATCATTTTTAATGATATTATAAATGCAGGGAGAAGTTAATTTTTCCCCGCAGATATCCGCTGCGTAATGTGATACGGATAAATAATTTAGAAAAGGTGATTTTACGTGAAAAAAACTCATTTCAGAAGAGTAGCGGCGATCGCAGTCGCGGCTATGATGGCAGGAACAGCGCTCGCAGGCTGCGGCGGCAGTTCCAGTACCGCTTCCGGCTCCGGAACCGATTCAAGCGCAAGCTCCGGTTCGACCGACGGCGCGAAGGGTTCGGTATACTGGCTCAACTTTAAGCCCGAAATCGACGAAACTCTCCAGTCTCTTGCTAAGAAGTATAAGGAAGCAAAGGGTGTAGAGGTTAAGGTAGTTACCGCTGCTTCCGGTACTTACAGCACAACTCTTACCGCTGAGATGGACAAGTCCAATCCTCCCACATTGTTTGTTATCGGCAACCAGCAGGGCGTAAAGGATTGGGGCGATTTTGCTCTTGATCTGACCGACACAGCTATTGCCAAGGAACTGAACACCGACGCATACAACCTTAAGGACGCTGACGGCAAGCTGGTTTCCATTGGTTACTGCTACGAGTGCTACGGCATCATCGCCAACCCCACCCTCGTTGAGAAGGCGGGTCACAAGATGGAAGAAATCAAAAACTTTGCCGGTTTGAAGACCGTTGCCGAGGATATCCACAAGAAAGCCGGCGAATTAGGCTTTGACGCTTTCTCATCAAGTGATATGGACGACAGCTCATCATGGCGCTTCACCGGTCATATGGCTAACCTCGAATATTTCTACGAGGAAAAGGCCGCAGGTAAAACATGGACAGAGTGCCCCGCAACTATCACAGGCGAGTTCCTCCCCAACTACAAGAATCTGTATGACCTCTGCATCAACAACTCTCTTACAGCTCCCGCCGACCTTTCCGCAGGCGGTCACAATGCTGAGGAAGAGTTCATCAACGGCAAAGCTGCTTTCTTTGTAAACGGCTCTTGGGAGTTCGCTGCGGTTTCCGAAAAGGTTCCGAATGCGGTTATGATCCCCTACTACTGTGGTGTTGAAGGCGAAGAGAAAGCCGGCTTGAACTGCGGCACAGAGAACTGCTGGGCTGTTAACTCCAAGGTTTCCAAGGAAGATCAGCAGGCTACGATCGACTTCATGGTATGGCTCGTAAGCGACACCGATGCTTCTAAGACGATGGTTGAGCAGCTCGGCGTTATGCCTTACAAGAACGCTGCACAGTCCACAAACGGCTTCCTCAACAACGCTGAAGCTTACACTAAGGATGGCTGCTATGTAATGGATTGGGCTACCAACTTCCAGCCCAACGTTGACGAGTATCGTAAAGACCTCGTTTCCGCGCTTAACGCTTACAATGCCGATCAGAGCGACGCCAACTGGGCGAAGGTAAAAGAAGCTTTCGTAGACGGCTGGGCAAAGCAGTATAAGGCAATTCAAGAGTAATAATTTTGTACTATCCTCCGGGGCGGGCGGCGTTCGCCTGCCCCTTGTTCTATAGTTGATTTTACGCACGGCATTTGCCGTGAAAAGGAGGTATAAGATGATTCAGGCATCAACGACAGCAACCGATGCTGCGAAAAAAAACGCAGCAAAAAAGAAAAAAGCGTCATTCAAAACAGGTCACAGCACCATGACCAGGGGTGCCATGCGCAAGTGGGCGTGGCTGTTCATCGGACCCGTTTTCGTATCGTTTATTATAGGCTTTCTCTGGCCGTTCGGACAGGGTATTTATCTGTCCTTCTGCGGTAAGTTCAGCGTTATTTCCGACGCGCATCTCAAGGGCATTGAAAACTACGTCAAGGCGTTTTCGGACGAAACCTTCTTCCACGCATTTTGGTTTACCGCGCTGTTTGCCGTTGTCAGCGTGGTGCTGATCAACCTGTTGGCTTTCTCGATCGCCTACGCGCTTACTCAGGGTGTAAAAGGCTCTAACTTGTTCCGTACTATATTCTTCATGCCGAACCTCATCGGC
>JBGUPW010000213.1:0-10193 GCA_045130495.1 Ruminococcus sp.
CACAACAGCCGAAAAATGGCTTACCTATGCGGTTTTTTGCAGTGTATGTTTTGAGTTTCCACATACACTAACATACACTGACATATATTGATATACCCTGACAAGCTTACTTATTGTTTTTCAACCTCTGAGAAATCCAACTGTTCAACGGAATCAAATACCTTCTTCCTGTAGCTGTTCTGATAAGTTTAACCTCGCTCTCTTCCTTTTTTATTTTCGCCAGCACCCTGCCTATCTGCTCCGCCTTTGCTCCCTGAAAATACGGTGAGATGTCTGCGGGCGACACCCAGCTCCAGAACTCTTTTTTTATGCCGAAGTCGAGCTCTGAGCGCACCTCTTCCTCGTAGGGCAGACCCTCGGAAAAGTCGCGGTTGCGCGTTTCAAGCCTCCTGTTCTCGGCGTCGCTGAGTCTGAATCCGTCTTTGTCCTGCAAATAGAGGTGGTATATGTAGCCCCAAATATCAAAAATCTCCTCCTTTGTCAGCGCAAAAAGCCTGCGCTTGTCTATCCTGTCAACGTGGATAGTCCAGTAGCGGCGGTTGCCCGTGCTGTCCTTTAAAAACTGCTCGGGGTTTACGGTTCCGCACATACTCGTCGTCCGCGGCATGGTGCTCTCGGCGGCGGCGTAGGGCAGGCGTATCTTGTCCACTGTGCGCGTTAAAAAGGCTTTAAGGGCGCTCTGCTCTTTTTTAAGCGTCGAGTCTATCTCGCCTAACTCGCAAATCCAGCCGCTTATCGCCGTGATAATGCTGTCCTTGTTGCGCATATCCAAAACGGCTCCCTCGGTGAACCAAAGCGGCTCGCCCGCAAATCTCCTGAAAAATGAGGTCTTACCGTTGCCCTGCTCGCCCTGCAAAACGAGAACGCCCTCGGTGCTTACGGGGGTGTCGAAGTCCGCGAACGCAAAGGCGACGGTCTGAATGAGCCACTTGCGAATCAGGGTTTTATCGAAGCTGTCCTCAACGCCGAGGATATCGTAGACCGCTTCAAGGCGGGATTCGTCGCTGTTCTCGTGCGACATGAGCATTTCGGTTATGGGGTTATAGCGGTTAGCGTCGGCTAAGTTGAACAGATAGGCGTTGATTGCGCCGAGCCCCAACTGCCCCTTGCCGACGTCGTTGTTTTTGCATATATCCAGAATCACCGTGGGCAGAGTGGACATGATGTTGTCCTTTGAGTACAATTGATGAATGATTTCGGTGTTGCCGTGAAGCTCGATTTTCTTTGTGACGAGATTCAGCCTGACGCTCACGCCCAACTCGCCTAAAATCATCTCGACCACCTTTTGAGTCAGCTTCTCGCCGTAATACTGCGGCTGAGTCGCTAAAAACGCCTCGCGTTCAAGCCGTCTCAGCTCGCGCTCACTCTCCTTTTCGCGCCTGCGGCGGTCTTTGAGCTCGTCCGCCATGATTTTCTCGAACGTGATTTTCTTCTTCTGAGCCGTGGCGAGCTCAAGAAAAATCCCCGTCGTAAGGCATTTAAAATCCTCGTCGCTGTCAATGCCGCGCAGAAATGAAGTCACCGCGCTGTCGGTGGCGTTTTTGCAGGCGAGATAATAAACGCAGAGCAGAATGTTGTCGGCGCCTTGTCCGTTGACGGTCAGCCCCTTGAAGTCGTTTGAGAGATATTCAAAGTCGTCGGCGTGCTCCTCGTTTTCGCAGAATTCAAGCACCTCGCAGAACGCCTCGGGCGTGCAGAGCTTTTTGATACGTTTCCTATCGGTGTCGGTCAAATGAGCCTTGCTATCAGATTGTTTGTAATTATTTGTTTGATACAAAGAGCATTCGCTCCTTTCAAATTAGTATAGATAAATCGAAAGGGCAAAAAAGTCCCTTTCACTATACAGAGAAAAAAAGCGAAAAGTTGTATACAAATATGCAACCTCCGGAAAAAATTTTTTGATTTTTTTGATTTGGAATGAGGGTTGAAATTATATGGCGTTAGCCTCTATATTTGTAGGGGCGTGCATTTCACGCCTGCGATGATTGTTTGATTAGGTTTGCCCCTGCAATGTCAAGGTAATGTTTGATATCAATTTTACCTTTTCTGCTGTAGGGACAGGGCTTGCCCCTGTCAGAACGTTTCCCGAAAATTTGTAACGAAACGCGTGAACGAAACCTATTCAAAAAAATCTACGTCACGCTGTACAAACCTCAAAACGCAATGCCGCGGCAACTTTGGGAAAAATCATTGACTTTTACGGGAATTTGTCATATAATTTAGATTGGTTTTTTCCGTAAAAAAATTTGTAAAAGGGGTGCATAAATGGAACAGAAGCAAAAAAAGGTAATCGTATCTTTGAAGGATATTTTTTTGCGATATGACGGCGAGGTAATTTTAAACAATATCAGCCTTGATATTTACGAAAAGGAATTTGTAACCATTTTGGGACCCAGCGGCTGCGGCAAGACAACTACACTGCGTATCATCGGGGGCTTTGTTGAACCCGAGAGCGGCGAGATCATCTTTGACGGCAAGCGCATTAACGGTCTGCCTCCGCACAAGCGGAACGTGAACACCGTTTTCCAGAAGTATTCACTGTTCCCCCACTTAAATGTATTTGACAATGTGGCTTTCGGTTTAAAGCTTAAAAAGCTGCCGAAGCAGGAAATAAAAGAAAAGGTTTTGAAAATGCTCGCTATCGTTGACCTGAAGGGCTACGAAAAGCGCTCTGTGTCAAAGCTTTCGGGCGGTCAGCAGCAGCGCGTTGCGATCGCGAGGGCACTTGTGTGCGACCCCGCGATTATCCTGCTTGACGAACCCTTGGGCGCTCTTGACCTCAAGCTGCGCAAGAGTATGCAGCTTGAGCTGAAAGAGATTCAGAAGCAAACCGAAAAAACCTTTATATATGTTACCCACGACCAGGAGGAAGCTCTCACGATGAGCGACCGCGTCGTGGTTATGAACAACGGCTCGATTGAACAGATAGGCACGCCCGAGGAGGTCTACAACGAACCGGTGAACGCCTTTGTAGCCGACTTTATCGGAGAGGCGAATATCCTGAACGGCACAATGATCGGCGACTGCCGCGTGCGTATCCTCGGCAGGGAGCTTGAATGTGTTGACAAGGACTTCGGCACCAACGCGCCCGTTGACGTCGTTATCCGCCCCGAGGATCTGATAATAACCAAGCCCGAGGACGGTCAGCTGACGGGAATCGTTGAGACCGTCACCTTCAAGGGCGTACACTATGAGATGAGCGTGCGGGCGGGCAAGTGCGAAATTCTTGTTCACTCGACAAAAAGCGCAGAGCTTGGCAGCACTGTTGGGCTGCGCGTTATTCCGTTCAACATTCAGATAATGAACAAGCTGCTGCCGATTTCGAGCAACACGATAGAAACGACCGTGACCTACGCCGACGAAGCCGAGAGATACTTTGAGTTTGAGCTTGAAGGCGAGACACTGACGGTAAAGGACAAATACATTCCCCAAGGCTCTAAAGTGCGCGTACATCTCCCCTTTGACGCGCTTTCCATAACAGGCTCGGGCGAAGGTGACTTAAAGGACGTTTATATAGAGTCCGTAATTTATAAGGGTGAGCAAAACGAAATAATCCTTGAATCGGACACGCGCAAATGGCTAATGCTAAGCGACACCGACGAGCAGGTGGCTACATACGTTCCGCTGTGGTTCGACTTTAAAAAGGCAAGCTTTGAGGTGATCGCCTCACCTGACGCAAAGGAGGGCGACTGATGAAATCGAGGAAGCTCTCCATACCCTACATCGCGTGGATGGTCGTTTTTACAATGATACCGATAGTGATGATAGGACTTACCGCGTTCCGCGACAAGGCGGGTAATTTTTCGCTTGAACCCTTCGCAAAGGCGTATGACTACCGCTTTGTATTTTTGAAATCGCTGTGGATAGCGCTTATATCCACCGTGATTTGCCTTATTTTGGCTTATCCTTTGGCGTACCTTCTTGCCAAAATGAAAAAATCCACCCAAAAAACCGTTCAAATGCTCATCATGGTTCCCATGTGGATGAACTTTCTGCTGAGGATATACGCGTGGAAAATCCTTTTGCAGGACAGCGGTCCGCTCGACACGGCGCTCTCGCTGTTGGGCATACACGGGAGCTACATCGGCAACACGGCTGCCGTTGTGGTGGGCATGGTCTACGAATATCTGCCGTTCATGGTGCTGCCGATCTTTACGGTAATGTCCAAAATCGACAATAACCTTATCGAGGCGGCTCAGGACCTCGGCTCAAACGGAGCGGCAGTGTTCAAAAAGGTTATTTTTCCGCTGAGTATCCCGGGCGTTATTTCGGGAATTACGATGGTCTTTGTCCCCACTGCGAGCACCTTTTTGGTGGCGGAACACCTCGGCGGCAAGGACGACACGATGATCGGCGACATAATCGACAAGATTTTCCTGACCGACCCGAACACGGGCTCGGCGATCTCGCTGATACTGATGGTATTTATTTTGGTGTTCCTGATACTGATGAATCTGTTCGGTGACGAGGAGGCGATCGCGTAATGAAAAATAAAAAGCTCGGCGTCGTCTCAAAAATCTACTTCGGACTTATATTCTTCTTTCTGTATATGCCCATCGGCATAATGATTTTCATGTCCTTCAACAGCGGGCGCAACAGCACCGTCTGGAAGGGCTTCTCGTTCAAATGGTACGGCGAGCTGTTCAAGAGCAAGGAGCTGATGAACGCGCTCGGCAACACGCTTATCATCGCGCTGTTAGCCTCGATTTTCGCCACCATACTCGGAACCGCCGCGGCTATCGGCATACGCAACTTCAAGGGCAAATCCCGCGCGGTTATCCAGAACGTCTCCAACCTGCCGATCATCAGCCCCGACATCGTAATGGGTGTGTCGCTCATGCTGCTGTTCAGCTTTTTGGGAGTGATATTCCACTTTGAAATGGGCTTTTGGACGGTTCTCATATCGCACATCTGCTTCTGCGTTCCGTTCGTTGTGCTCAATGTCATGCCGAGGCTGCGACGAATGGATCAAAGCGTCTACGACGCGGCGCTCGACCTCGGGTGCAACCAGTGGCAGGCGTTTTGGAAGGTCGTTATCCCCGAGATCATGCCGGGTATTTTTTCGGGTATGCTCATAAGCTTCACCTATTCTATGGACGACGTTGTAATAACGCACTTCACTCAGGGCGCGTCCTTCAACAACCTTTCAACCAAAATATTTGAAATGCTGCGCAGGCAGGTTCGCCCGACCGTTAACGCGCTGTCGGCGCTGCTGTTCGCGGCTATCATAATTGTTTTGGTATTAATAAATATATTCGACCGCCGCGCCGAAAAGCGCGAAGCCAAACGCGGCGAATAAACGGAGGTATAAATGAAAAAGTTTTTAAGCATTATCACTGCGGCTGTACTAATCTGCTGCTCGATCACCTGCTTTGCAGGCTGCGGCTCCTCTTCCTCATCATCGGAGGGAAGCGGCGAAAGCAAATCTTCCGACAAGGGCAAGGGTGAGGTCAACGTCTACATCTGGGGCGACTACCTCGCTATGGCTCAGGACGCGGAGCTCAAAAACGTCATAGAGATGTTTGAGGACGAAACGGGTATCAAGGTGAACTACACCACCTATGACACCAACGAGGAGCTTTACAGCAAGCTCACGCAGAGCAACGTCAAATATGATGTTGTGGTTCCTTCCGATTACATGATCAGCAAACTGATAAAGGAAAATCTGCTGCTTGAACTGAACTATGACAACATTCCCAACTACCAGTACATCAGCGAGCGCTTCCAAAAGCTGCCCTGCGACCCCGACCGAAAATACACCGTTTGCTATTCGTGGGGCGTGACCGCTATGGTTTACGACAAAACCAAGGTCAAGACCAAGCCCACCGACTGGGACGCGCTTTGGGACAAGGATTTGAAGGGCGAGATTCTGATGTTCAACAACAGCCGCGACGCTATGGCTATCGCAATGCAGCAGTGCGGCATCGACCCCTCAAAATGCACAAAGGCAGATGTTGACAAGGCGGTTGTTAAGCTTGAGGAACAAAAGCCTCTGCTCAAAAAGTACGTCATGGATCAGGTGTTCAACGAAATGGAAGGCAGTCAGGCGACGATCGCCCCCTACTACGCGGGAGACATCGCGGTTATGATTGAGGAAAACGAAGACCTTGACTACTGCCTGCCCGCAAACGGCTCCAATCTTTTCTACGACGCATTCTGTATTCCCAAGTGCAGCGAAAACAAGGAGAACGCCGAGGCGTTCATCAACTTCATGCAGAAGCCCGAAATCGCCGCCGAAAACTGCAAATATCTGCTCTACGGCACACCGAACACAAAGGCTTCCGATTATCTCGACGAGGATATCGTCAACAGCGAGCTGACCTTTGTACCCGAGGATTACCTCAACAAGTGCTACGTCTTTGAGGACATCGACGACGAGGTTTACGCATATATGCAGGAGCAGTTCGTAAAGGTTCAGGCAAAATGATGAAAAAAGCGTGCGCACACTGTGCGTACGCTTTTTTAGTGTGGAGAGTGGAGGTTGGAGAGTGGAGAGTGGAGTTAAGGGGCGCAAAGCGCCGAATTGTAATGCTGTGGGATATGACGGTCGCCTTGGGCGGTAGTTAAACCAGATAATACTATCCTTGTACTCGTAGGGAAAACTAATATATTAATTAACATAAAACGCGTGAACAAAACCTATGAATAATTCGACGGCATGGAGCGCGGATCGGGTGCAGCTTCAAGCTGCTAATTGACATACGGTGCTTTTCAATTTATAATAATGATACAAATAATATTGAAACAAAGGGAGGTGTGCAATTTGAAGCTTTACAACATCAAACGAACGCTTGCGGCGATCATCGCGGTATTATTCCTCACCGCTCAGACGGGAAGCCTTTCTGTTGCCGCCTCACGCGAGGACGGCACGGTTTCGGGCGAGGGACTTCTCAGCCCGTGGGAAAATCTCAATTCTTCCGACGTATATATTCACGTGTTCCCTAACTTTATGAAGAAATATTCGCACCGCTGCGCTGTTGACAAAATCGTTAACGGCATAAAAAACTATCAGAAAACAATCGACATCAGCGGATACCGGATTTATCCCGACTGGGAGGAATGGACTTTCGGCGACTTTGAATTCAGAAGCGTTATTTTTACGGCTCACCCCGAGCTCTCCTTTCTTGAAACAATTTCCGAAGAAAGCGACGGCACGACTAAGGCGGTTGTACCGATTTTTTTCACACGGACGACCGAGAACAAACAGCGCAAGGCGCACGGTCTGCCCGAAAGCGACTCCCCCGACGCCGACCGCGAATACTATCAAACCGCTAAAATCCGTTACGACGCCACGGTTGAGGAAATGGATAAAATGCGGCAAACCTTTGAGGATCGGGCGAATTGGTACATCAAGGATATCGACCCCGGCTGGAGCGATTTGCAAAAGATAATCTATATTCACGACAAAATGGCTCAGAACATCGTCTATAAGCCCGAAAAAGAGCTTAACCGCCGCACTTATCAGGCAATGACGGAAAACAAAAGCAACTGCGCAGGCATTTCGGCGGCGTTTTCCTATCTGCTGTCAAAGGTGGGCATACACAGCGAAATAGTCGGCACCGACGAGCACAATCTGAACAAGGTCAAGCTTGACGGCGAGTGGTTTGTGGTTGACGTGCTGTGGGACGACGAGGAGCAAGACGGCAAGATCACACGGGATTACTTTTTGATAAGCGATAAAAAGCGCAAAGAGCTCGTGCCCGACCAGACATTCTTTATGACGAATTACGATTCGAGCGACCGCTATGATAAGGAGCTGCTGTTCCGCACCAAAAGCGACACGGCGATCGCCTTTAACGGGAGCGAGTGGTATTTTATCAACAGCGCCGCCGACGGCAGCGAATACGCCCGCTCACTGCTGAAATACGACCCCGAAACAGACAAGGCTGAGGTCGTCAGAACCTTTTCGGAAAAATGGAGCGGTACAAAAACCGTTTATTCGGGGATAGCCTGCTTCAACGGCGTGCTCTACTACAACACTCCTAACTGCGTTTACTCCTACGATATCAAAACAAAAAAAGAAAAGGTTTTTGCGGAAAACGACAGCGACCAAAATTTTGTAGGGCTGATAGTTGAGGACGGGAACGTTTACGCCGAGACCGCCAAAATGAGCAAGCTTAACGAAAGAGAAAGAGTGCGCGTCGGACAGTGCCTTAACGCAGCGGAGGAACAGCCTCTTAAAATCAACTCCGTCACCTTGACGGGCAACGGAGGCGGAAGATGGCTCAACGGCGAGGCATGGAACGCTTCGGTCGGCAAAAATCAGATGACGCGGAGCGGAGAAACCTTTACAAAAAGCTTTTACTGTCTGCCGCACCGCGCAGAGGATTACAAATTCACCCTGACGGTCAACGGGGATACGAAAAGCAGCTTCGGCTGTGAAGAGCTCAGCCCCAAAAGCTATCAAACCGAAAGCGGCGACGCAATATACGGCGGCGAGCCCGTATCCTTTAACATTCCCGAGGAAAGCGATTACGCCAACGTCACGATAACCCTTAACACCGAAAATTACTCCGAAACTGACAAAAGCGGAGCAACGGTCAGCGTGACCGTAAGACCGTATCAGAGGATCTACCCGGGTGACGTGAACGCCGACAACATGATCGACAAAAACGATCTGACCGACCTGAAGCTTTACGTCGCAGGACATAAGAAGCTAACGGGCAGAAAGCTGAGAAATACCGACGTGAACAGGGACGGAGTGACCAACAAAAACGATTCTCTCTATCTGAAAAAATACCTGAACAAGCAGAAGGATAACGGTAAGGAAATCAAGCTGACATACATCATTTTGCCGTATAATTCAAATTGAATCAAGTAACCATTTTGTCGCAGGGACGTGCATCGCACGCCTGCGACGCCCCTTATGGTTCATATCAAAATATCCTTAATAAATCCTCACAGGGCAGGCTTCAAACTGAGCCTGCCCTGTTTTTATGCGCCGTAGGCGCTATTCATTTTGCGTGCAAACATTCATGCCGCCCCGCGGCAATTCATGTCCCGAGGACAATTCATTCCTGCCGCCGACGGTTGATAGCGTTTCAAACGCCGATAATAACGGCAATCTATGATAGAGAAATGAATTGTTGCTGCGCAACATGAATTTACTTCGTAATGAATTGCGGCACTGCCGCGTGAATTGATTTGCTTCGCAAATCATTGCAAATCATTGCAAAGCATTACATCGGATGTATTTTATTCTCTTTATCGAGCAAATCGCCGTTTATGCCGAGTCTGGCGTTTCTTCTCTTTTCAAAGAAGTCGAGCGCCACCTTGGGGAACTGGGCGTAGGAAAGCACGTCCTCGGGCTGCTCCATCCACTCCGAAATCTCGGCGCGGAGCTTATCAAGCTCGGGCGCAAGACGGTCGGCGGGTCTGCCCTTGATGATTTCCATATCGCCGCAGATCTTCTTTTGGAATTCGGGGTCGATAGGCATCGGAGTAGTTCCGTATTCGCCCGCGACCATGCCCTTGAATTCCTGCGTACACATACTGTAGCGCTCGCCCGTGATGACGTTGAAAACAGCCTGAGTGCCGACGATCTGCGAGGTGGGCGTTACAAGAGGCGGATAACCCGAATCCTCGCGCACGCGCGGAACTTCCTCAAGCACCTCGGTGAGCTTGTCCTCCTTGCCCGCCTGCTTCAACTGTGACAGCAGATTTGAGAGCATTCCGCCCGGAACCTGATAAATAAGCGCCTTGGCGTCGGTGGCGAGCATTTTCGGGTCGAGCAATCCGTTTTCGATATATTTTTCGCGGAGAGTCATAAAATAGGCGCGAATCTCCGCAAGCTGTCTGATACTGAGTCCCGTGTCGTACTTCGTGCCCTCCAAAGCCGCGACCATCGACTCGGTGGGAGCGTGAGACGTTCCGAGAGCGAGCGGGCTTATCGCCGTGTCAATGCCGTCCGCTCCAGCCTCTACAGCCTTCAGCAGACACATCGAAGCAAGTCCGGAGGTGTAGTGGGTGTGGATTTGAAGAGGCATTTCGGGAAGCGCTTTTTTGATAGCCTTGACAAGAGATTCGGCTCTTGAGGGCGTGAGCAGCGCAGCCATATCCTTAATGCAAATCGAGTTTGCGCCGGCGTCGGCGATCCTCTTTGCGTACTCAACATAGTATTCGTCGGTAAAAACGGGACCTGTGGTGTAGCTTATCGCGACCTGAGCGTGACCGCCCTCGCGGTTCGCGGCGGT
>JBGUPW010000214.1:0-17784 GCA_045130495.1 Ruminococcus sp.
TGAATTCAAGGAATTCATCAGCCGCGGCAATGTGCTTGATCTTGCGGTAGGCGTTATCATCGGCGCTGCTTTCGGCGCGATCGTTACCGCTCTCTGCGAGAAGATCATTACCCCGCTTATCGAGCTGATCATCGGCTCAATTTTGGGCAAGAGCATCGACGAGATGACCAGCGTGCTCAACGTAGGTCCCATCGAATTCGGAGCTTTCCTCTCCGCTGTAATCAACTTCATCATCATGGCGTTCATCATCTTCCTGATCGTTAAGGGCTTCAACAAGATGTCCAACCTCAGAAAGAAAGAAGAAGCGGAAGAAGAGCCCACCACAAAGGTTTGCCCGTTCTGCTGCTCCGAAATCGACATCAAGGCTACAAGATGCCCGCACTGCACGAGCGAGCTTCCCGAAACGGTTGAATAAGCCGACCGTATAGCAATATTATAATCAATTTGAAAAGGTGTGTCTTTTCGGCACACCTTTTCATAATTAAAGAAAGGAAAAATCTTCTATGTATGAAAATACACCGTCAAGCTTTGGTTGGTTTGGCAGGATCCTGCTGACCTGTATTCCTGTTGTCGGATTTATTTTGCTTATTGTGTGGGCTTGCGGCGGAACCAATTGCCCCGCCGTAAAAACATGGGCAAGAGCGCAGTTCCTTTTAATGCTTATCCCCGTTATTGTGATAACTGTTATGTTTATGGTAGGTGCGCTGAACTGGGAAACCTTGAGAGCTTCGATAAAAATTTGGTAAGGCGGTAGGTTAAGGCTGATGTTTTGCGGAGATGTTGCCTGAATAAATTACAATTGATCTATATTACAATTGTTGAATATTTTGAAAGAAGGTTATAGTTATGAAAAAAATCATATTATTAGCAGCTCTTGCACTGATTCCCGTTTTGGCAGGATGCTCCTCTCAGCAGAGCTCCGCTTCTGCATCCTCGACGGGCAATACGGAGGCTCAGACGAGCGCTGCCGAGACAACTGCAACAACTGCGGCACCTGTGGCAACGGCTGTTGAAACAGTCGCTCCCACCACCGAAGCGGCGAGCGCGGCTCAGGCGGATAACGGCAATATTTCTTTGGAGGACGCCAAGTCCATCGCGCTTCAAGACGCGGGCTTTGACGCTTCTCAGGTTCAGTTTACAAACACCGAGCTTGATACCGACGACGGTATTGAGAAGTACGAAATTGATTTCACAAACGGCGGCTATGAGTATGAGTATGACATCAACGCCAAAACAGGTGAGATCATTGAAAAGAGCAAGGATACAGACGATTAACAGACGATTGAAAACAACCGTTAAAGGCTGCCGAACCTAACAATAGAACCGAATAATACATGAAAAAGCCCTGCGGTGGAAAAAACTCTTTCGCGGGGCTTTTTGCTTCTTTTTCCGAAATTGGTTCTTCTGAAAAATTACGCTGCTTTTGTGAACGATTTAAAAAGCTTTTAGCCTTTTCTTGACAACGCCGCTGTAACAGATTATAATTTTGATAAATAATTATGGGAACATCAAATTTCCTCTGCCGCGCATAAGCACTAATTCTTTACGGCATTGAATTTTTAGATGCTCCCTTATGAAATGAGGAATGATTATGCTTTGCAGGAACTGCGGAGAATTCTTTAATAAAAATATAAAGTTTTGCCCCGTGTGCGGTTCGCAGCTTATGCCCGACGGCGCGGATAGTAAGCAAGATCCGAATGTAACCATTTCTGCGGAAAAGACTTATGAAGCGTCACCGAACGCTGCGCCGCCGAGACCACCGTTTCAGGACGCATCCGAAAGCTTTAATAACCGTAACTCCGAAAGCTTTAGTAACCGCAATGGTGCTAATAACAATGTTCCGCCTGCCGTGCCGTACAGAGGAGGGCAGGGGACGTTTCCGCCGAATAACGGCTTCCCGCCGTCGAACCCGAACAATATGCCGCCGTCCGGGGGTAAGAACGGTGTGAACAGAACTCTTGTTATTCTGATCTGCGTGTTGGGAACGCTTATTATTATCTGCTCCGCAGTGTTTTTCATTTTTTATTTTCAAAAAGGCAGCGGCGATGAATCGAAAGCCGATACAGCGCAGACAGAAGCCTCGCAGACTGTCAGCCCAACGGCGAATAATATTACCGAAGTCACCCAGCCGACAACACAGCCCGACAACAAAGTGCGGGTGCCTGACGTCAAGGGGGAGAAGTATGACTTGGCGATGGAGCATATCAGTGCTGTAGGACTGACTCCCGAGCTTGTTTTGGTTGAGGATAACTCGGTTCAGGCTGACTATGTTATCAGCCAGTCGCCGAGCGCCGACTCATACGCCGAAAAGGGAACCAAGGTAACGATCAATGTAGCCAAGGCTTCCGCTCCGACACAGACAACTCAGAAGCCAACCGAGGCTCCCGCGCCTGTTGACAGCGGAAACACATATTATGTTATCGCAAGTGAATATGCGACTTTGCGCGACGCCGCAACCAGGACGGGCAGAGAGCTTGCAAAAGTCGGCAGGGGAGAGAAGGTAAATTATATTTCATCGGACGGCGAGTTCTATTATGTATCATATAACGGAACAAAAGGATATATACTTTCAGAATTCCTTTCAAAAAACAAGGATGAAATAAACAGCGGCTCGGGAAATGCCTCTTTGAAAGAGGGCGATTATCTGTACTGCCGCGCAAGCGATTTTGCCACGCTTCGCAGCAGCACGTCAATGAGCTCTTCAGCTTTGGCAAAAATAAACCGAGACGAAAGAGTTTCATATCTCGGACGGAGCGGCGATTGGTATCACGTTTCATACAACGGAAAAACAGGCTACGTATTGGTATCCTTTTTCAGCCCGCAGGCGGACGCTCCGCTGAATTACAATGATTATTAAGAGGCAATTGATGAAAAAAATATTATTTCTTGCAGCGGCTGCCGCTCTTGTTTTTGCGGGCTGCGGTCAGAGCGAATCTTCAGCCGATAATTCCGCCGCTCAAAGCAGTGTGATTTCGGAAACCGACGGCAATGCGGCTTCGGGTGCTTTGAGTGTCTCGGGCTCTCCGAGCGGTTCGGTCACAACGGGTACACCGGCTGCTTCGGGCAGCGCGCAGAGCGGCAGCGGAACGGGGCAGAGCTCTGTATCTGCCAACGGAAAAGTTGACGGTGATTCGCCGAAAAAGCTGATAAATGTGACCGCCATTTCCCAATATCCGGAGCTTCCCACAGGCTGTGAGGTGACAGCCTTAGCGACTGTGATGAACTATTACGGAATTGATATAGACAAATGTGAAATAGGCGACAGCTATCTTGACAAGGGAGATGTGGGAACGGTCGATTTTCACGAGGCTTTTGAGGGCGACCCGAGGGACGAAAGCTCTTTCGGCTGTTACGCTCCCGTTATTGTAAAAGCGGCTGAGAAAATCCTCGGTGAGCGTCAGTCTCAGCTCACGG
This sequence comes from Ruminococcus sp., assembly GCA_045130495.1. Classification (GTDB taxonomy): domain Bacteria; phylum Bacillota; class Clostridia; order Oscillospirales; family Acutalibacteraceae; genus Ruminococcoides. Next base: position 3,415 of record JBGUPW010000214.1, read on the forward strand.
TAAGCGAGGTTTCGGGCGGCGAGCTTGAATCCCTGTTTGCTTATATCGACAAGGATATTCCCGTTATTGTATGGGGCACACAGGATTGTCAGCAGGGTCAGTACACCGTTACATGGAATGTGGACGGAAAGGATCTGACGTGGTTCTCGCCCGAGCATTGTATGGTACTTGTCGGCTACAGCGATAATTCCGTTTGGGTTTCCGACCCTATTTACGGCGAAATTAAGCAATATGATATAAATGTTTTCAGGTCTTGCTACGACTCACTTTATAAGCAGGCTATTGTTGTTCAATAATCACCGCTTTATAAATTCCACACTTTATAAGCGACAGACTTTATAAGCGCCGCACTTTATAACGCTGCACTATATATGCGCCGCATAAGTCAAAAAAATATCCGAACCCGTTTCCGAAAAGAAAGGGTTCGGATAATCTTTTTTTAAATCAGAAAAAAGAATAACCAACCGCATAAAATGCCGATCGCCATTCCTGCCAGTACATCGTGGACGTAATGCGCTCCTGCCAAGATACGTGAAACCGCAATCAGCACCGATATAACCAAAACAACTATTCCGAGAGGCACGTTCACATAAAGGAACGCCATTGCGATTATAAACGCGCTTGCTGTGTGCCGACTCGGAAAGCTCTTTCCGTTTGTGTTTTTATGAAAAACAGATGGCTTGCCGTATTTTTCATAAGGGCGATTTTCGTTCACAACCATGCGTATAATTGCTACCGCGATGTAAACTCCGAGCGGCACAAGGGTAAGCCTTAACAGATCGCTTTTCAGGGCAAAAAACGAGTAGGTCAGCAGCGACGGATAAGCCGCGAACAATAACAGCGGCAATGCCTTGTAAATACCATGAAGCGTATATCGTGCAGCTTTATTTTTGTTGAAAAAATTCACGCATTTTTCAAAAATAATTCGGTTAATACTCATTGTTATCTCAAAAACGGACAGGCGCGCAAACGCGTTTTTTTAAGGAAGTACTGATTAATACGGGTGCGCAATGGGTGCGCAAATCGCGCAGTCGGGCGTGAATTGATCAGTGGTTCCTTAGGGAACCCCTAAAAATTCCCTACCGGGCATAAGCACGGAATCTTCAAGGCATATTCCGGCCAAATCTCCTTGAAATACGTCAGTATTCCTGCGGAGCTTTGACAATATTCTGCCATAAATCTTCCGCACTTCTGCACGATATTGAATTATCAGAGATTCCCATTAATCATCTGTGATATTATATTAACATACTTCGGGCTCGATTTCAACCTTATATTTTTCAAACCAGTAATCAAGTTCAATTATATACGCCAAAATCTGCGGAGCCTGCATAAGCTGACCGTACCACGGTTCTTTTACGCGCTCGGGGTATTCGATTATCTCCTCCACGGCTTTTTTGTTTAGCAAGGCAGTCAGGGTATTATTCTTTTTTAGAATCAACCTTACTCTTTTCGCACATTCCTCAAAATAAACGGGATTGTGGGTTTTGGGGTAAGGGCTTTTTTTGCGCCACGCGATTTTTTCGGGAAGCACATCCCCAAAAGCCTTTCGCACTATCCCCTTTTCTCTGCCGCCCCATGCTTTCAGCTTCCACGGCATATTGTAGGCGTACTCAACCAGTCTGTAGTCGCAGAAGGGCACGCGCACCTCAAGTCCGCTGAACATCGAGCATCTGTCCTTCCGCTCAAGCAGGCATTGCATGAACCAGTAAAAGTTAAGGTAAAACATCTCGCGCATTCGAGCGTCCTCCTCTGAGTCTGAGGGAAGCTTTGGAGCGCGTTTTACAGTGTCAAGATATCTTTGCCGCACATATTCTTCTCCGCGCGGCAGTAGACCCTCGCGGAGTATCGACCTTCGTATATCCTGACTGCGCGACCACGGGAAGCAGTCCTCGAATAACAGGTCACGGTTGAAGTACCACGGATATCCTCCGAAAAGCTCGTCGGCGCACTCGCCCGACAGCGCAACGGTGTAATCGTGTTTTATCTCTCTGCAAAACATCAACAGAGAAGCGTCAACATCCACATAACCGGGCAGATCGCGCGCTTCAACGCTTTCGTACAGCGCGTCGGCTAAAAGAGTGTTGTCGATCAGAACCTCGGTGTGTCGGGTGCCGGCATCCTTTGACATCAGCTTTATATATTCGTCGTCGCGGTTCGGCTGGAATTTGCTCTTTGTAAAATATTGTGAGTTTCCGCTGTATTCAACCGAGTAAGTCACGGGCTTTCCCAACTTGCGGGCGCGGTTGTAATGTGAGGCGGTCTTGACTATAACACTGCTGTCGAGTCCTCCCGAAAGCAGCATACACAGCGGAACGTCGCTGACAAGCTGACGCTCAACCGCGTCTGTCAAAAGAAAACGCGTTTTTTCAAGCGTTTCGGATTCGCTGTCCGTGTGCTCCCTTGCCTCGATTCCGAAATATTTCTGCCTTTTTAAAACGCCGTTTTTATATAACGCCGATTCTCCCGGAAGCAGCTCTTTCACGCCCTTGAAAATGCCGCAGCCGGGAGTGCGCGCGGGTCCTAAAAAGAATATCTCGTTTAATCCTTGCTCGTCGATCACGGGACGCACTATCCCGCTTTGAAGCAGAGCCTTTATCTCAGAGCCGAAAATCAGCCCGCCCGCGTATTCGTAAAAAAACAGCGGCTTTACACCGATTTTGTCACGGCACAAAAACAGGCTCCGTTCGCGGGTGTCAAAAACCGCGAACGCGAAAATACCGTTCAGCTTTTCGCAGCAGCGGGTCCCGTATTTCATATAAGCTTTTAGCACGACCTCGGTATCGCTGTGTCCGCGAAAATGATAGCCGTCGGCTCGCAGCTCCTCGCGCAGCTCGGCTGAGTTGTATAGCTCGCCGTTATACACGATTACGCAGGTTTTATCCTTGTGTCGGGCTGACATCGGCTGCTTGCCGTTTTCGCGGTCGATTACAACCAGCCTGCGGTGTATAAGAGCGGCGTCGCCGTTGATATAGATCCCGTTTTCGTCGGGACCGCGCCGCTCAAGGCTCTCAGAGATAGCTTTAATCCTTTCGCCGCGCTCAACCATTTTGCTGTCCTTTTCTATCCATCCTGCAATTCCGCACATATGGAAATCCCTCCCAAAGCTTAAAAATTATTGTCTTATCTGTTTTACGCTTATCAAAAAGCAGATTATCACTCCTATCAGCAGCGCTCCCGAAAGAAGGCTTCCCCCGAACAGGGCGGCTCCGCTCACCTGCGACGTTGAGAATACGGCGGTCTTTTGCGGTATTGTTTTGAGCGCGAAATGAGTGAGCAAAGCGGTCAGCAAGCCCTGAATAATTCTAAAAAGGAAAAATAACGGTTTGCTGATACCGATATCTCCCAGTGCCGCGAAAATCTGACAGTGAACGCACAAGCCGCCGAAGCCTATCGCAAAAGCGATTTGCTCAACAGTGCCGTTCTTTGACAGCCTTGAAACCGCACCGCTTACCTCCAAAACGACAGTGCAGGCAGTTTGAACGGTTTCGCTTTTTATTAACTGTCCCAAAATCCCAGTAACCGAGGAAAAAAGCACCGCGAACGCGCAAATCATCAGTATTCCGCGAGCTGCGGCTGAAACCGATTCCACAAGGATGCGGTCAAAAGGCAGCGAGGGCGTTCGTTCAGCCGTAACAGGCTCCGAAACGTCGCATTTTCCGAGAATCAACCGGGCAAAAAGCCCTGTTATTATAACCGATATCGCCTGCGACGCGAGGATAATCGCTCCCGTTTCCGCGCTGTTCAGCAGAGTAGCGCCTGTAAAGCTTATTACAAAGCCGGGACCTGCACACACCATGAAAAGTGCGGCATGACTCGCCTCCTTTTCGCTTATGATTCCCTGACTGTGCAGCGCAGTCGCTCCCGCCGCGCCGACGGGGTAGCCTCCGATAAGGCTCATTATGAGCACGGGCATCAGCGCGCCGCTCAGCCCGAAAATCCGTTTCGCGGGACGGTGCAAAAGCCTGCCGGCGCGGGTAAATATTCCGCTTCGCGCGAATAGCTGAGTTACCGCCATGAACGGAAACAGCGAGGGAGCGAGCACGCCCAGACAGAGCTTTATTCCCTGCTCGGCTCCGTCGCGGCTGCCCTGTGAGCAGGCAGTAAGCAGCACACAGACGCCCGCAGCTGCGGCAGCCTTGATTGCGGCGGATTTTTTTATTGCCATGATATCACCGATAATAATTATGCCGCAAAGCGAATAAATATTATCGAGGTGACAAAAATGGCAAATAATCGGTCGCGGTTTTCAAATTCGCCGCGTATGGATATGGGTTTCGCTCCGCTGATTGAAGCTGTGGGAAACCGTCAGGTTACGGTGGAGGGTTCGGCGGGCGTTCTTCTTTACGAAAACGATTCAATTAAGCTTAGCGTGGGCAGAATGGTGATAGCCTTCGGCGGCAGAGGGCTGAGACTGCGGTGTATATCGGGCTCCTGCGTGGAGATAACGGGCTTTATCTCTAAAATAGAATTTTTGTGCTGAGGGTGAATCTATGCTTCTGCAATTGTTACGGTTCTTTAAGGGCTATGTGCGTTTTCGTGTAAAGGGAAGGTCGCCTGAGAGATTTATAAACCTGACCGCTCAGAACGGAATAGGCTTGTGGGACGCTCATCCTGTCGCGGGTGGGTTCGAGGCTTGCATGACGGTCAGGGACTACAGGAACGTAAGGAAAACCGCTCGAAAAGCGTCTGCTTCGACTCGGATAATCAAAAAGCGCGGGTTTCCCTTTTTGGCGGCAAAATACCGCGGCAGAATCGGGATACCTGTCGGGGCGGCTTTGGGGATCATTCTGCTGATCGTGCTGTCGCGGTTTATTTGGACGATCGACATAAACGGAACTGAATATTTAAGCGAGGCAAGGCTGCGGACGCTGCTCGTAGAAAGCGGTGTGAGAGTCGGCGCAGACAAATATAGTATTGATACGGATAAGGTCAAGCGCGACTTGCTGCTTGAGGTCGAGGAGCTGAGCTGGCTCAGTGTGAATATATACGGCTGCCATGCCGACGTTGAATTCAAGGAAAAAACCAAAAAGCCTGAGGTTGACGAAACAGACTCGCCCTGCAATTTAAAGGCGACTCAAAGCGGCGTTATTACTGGAATAACGGCAGGCGAGGGCAAGCCTCAGGTGAAGGTTGGCAGCGGAGTGGCAAAGGGTGATTTGCTTGTAAGCGGAGTAACGCTTATAAACGATAACAAGGTCAGATGCGTGCGCGCAAGGGGAGAGGTTTATGCGGACGTTATTTCCGAAAAGGAAATAAAACTCCCAAAAAGTTATATTTATAATTCGATTTCGGAAAATAAATCCGACCGCTTCCGATTGAGCTTTTTGGGAGCGCAGCTTCCGTGCTCGCTTTCGTTCAGATTTTTTGACAATGAGGTTTACACGCGCAGCGAGTCGTTTCTGAACATCGGCGGAAAAGCTCTTCCGCTCGGCTTGGTTGCCGAAACAGCGCATGAGGTCGTCTCCGAAGAAATCCGTCCGAATGAAAATCAGGCAAGGAAAGTATTTGATAAATCGCTCATGCTATATGAAGTTTTTGAAAAGGCGGAAGCCAAAATCGTTTCAAAGGATTGCGAAATAACCGAAACGCCCGACAGCTATATTTGCGGGGCGAGGCTTGTTTTCAACGAAAATATTGCCGAACCTGTTGATTTCAGTGCGGAAGAATAGTATAATGGTTCGGGAAAGCCGAATAACAGGCGTTTCCGCAGATTATTTGACAGGAAATGAAACGATGAGGATTTTATGTATCGGAGATGTTGTGGGCAGCATAGGCTGCCGCTTTCTGCGCTCAAAGCTGCCCGCGCTTAAAAGAGTAAAGGGCGTTGATTTGGTCATCTGCAACGGAGAGAATTCCGCCGACGGCAACGGAATAACGCCGTCCTCGGCAAAGTTTCTCTTTGACAGCGGAGTTGACGCGATCACCTTGGGCAACCATGCGTTCCGCCGCAGAGAGGCTTACGATTATTTTGAACACAGTCAGTTTGTGGCGCGTCCCGCCAATTTTCCCGACAGCTCCGCGCCGGGCAGCGGCATAGTCAATATCGACTGCGGCAGGCAGATCGTCAGCGTCATCAATCTAATGGGGAATATGTATCTCGAAAGCGGGCTCGACTGTGCCTTTGATGTGATCGACCGTATGCTTGAAAAAGCCGAGGGAAGTATTGTCATCGTCGATTTCCACGCCGAGGCGACAAGCGAAAAACGCGCAATGGGATATTACCTCGACGGCAGAATAAGCGCTCTGTTCGGCACTCATACCCATGTGCAGACCTCGGACGCGCAGGTGCTTCCTTTGGGCACGGGCTACATCACCGATGTCGGCATGACAGGCACGATCCATTCAGTCCTCGGCGTAAAAACAGATATAGTTATTCAAAAGTTCAGGACAAAGCTTCCCGCCAGATTTGACCTCGCAGACGGGCGCTGTAAGCTGGAATGTGTCATTTTTGACATTGACGACCGCAGCGGAAGATGTGTGAACGTCGAAAGTCTGCGAATTGAATGATGAAAAATTCATTTTTTTCTCATTAACCTATTGAAATTGAGAAAAAAAACTTGTATAATAATGGATAGTAGTGTAAAACTCATTGTTTACGAAGGATGTGCTTCAATGATTAACGGAGAGATTTTAAAAAACGCGATTATTTCGGGCGCTCATAACATCAGCGTGCAGAAAAATCACATTAACGACCTTAACATTTTCCCTGTTCCCGACGGCGACACCGGCACCAATATGTCAATGACTATCATGGCGGCGGCAAAAGCCCTTGAGGATTTTGAAGGGGGATCAGTCGGCGAGGTTGCCAACGTCGCCGCGAGAGCTATGCTCAGAGGAGCCAGAGGCAACTCGGGCGTTATCACCTCTATCCTTTTCAGAGGCTTTTCTCAGGGCTTGAAGGATATGGAAGAGGTAAACGGCAAAAACATAGCCGCCGCGCTGGGTATCGGCGTTGACGCGGCATACAAGGCAGTAGCAAAGCCTACCGAGGGTACGATTCTCACCGTTGCCCGTATGGCATACGAGGCAGGTATTGAAGCGTCCCGCGAAAACACAGATCCCGTTTTCGTTTGGCAGGCGATCGTCGATAAGGCGAACGACGCGCTTGCAATGACCCCCGAGCTGCTCCCCGTACTTAAAAGAGCGGGAGTTGTAGACGCGGGCGGCAAGGGTCTTTGCTCCATTTTCGAGGGAATGCTCTGCTATATCAAGGACGGCGAAATCGTTGAATACGAGGAAACCCAGTCACTCACAATGGATTCCTTTGACAGCGCCGCCGCAGAGTTTGACGACGATATCGAGTTTACCTACTGCACCGAGATCATCGTCGGCAGAGAGCCCGAATGTACTCTTGAGCCTGACGATTTGAGAAGCTTTCTCCAGACCATCGGCGATTGCGTCGTTATGGTCAATGACGAAGAAATAATCAAGATCCATGTTCACACCGAAACGCCCAACGTTGTGTTGGAAAAGGGTCTGCTTTACGGTCAGCTCCTTGCCGTTAAGGTCGAGAACATGAAAGAACAGCATAAAAATGCCAAGAAGAGCGGCAAAAAGTCTTCCAAGAAGAGCAAGAAGAAAGAGTCATTTCCTTTTGCCGAGCCTACAGAGCAGTTTGGCTTTGTCGGCGTAGCAGCCGGTGAGGGTGTGAAGAACCTCTTCCACGATTTGGGATGCACCAACGTTGTTTCCGGCGGACAGAGCATGAACCCCAGCACCGACGATATTCTGGAGGCTGTTCTCGGCACTCCCGCTAAGACTGTTATCGTTCTTCCCAATAATAAGAACATCATCCTTGCTGCGGAGCAGGTCATTCCGCTTGTCACCGACAGAAAGGTTATTATCGTACCTACCCGCACGATTCCTCAGGGCATGACAGCCATGCTCAACTTCGATCCCGAGATTTCCGCAGAGAGCAACGCTCAGCTCATGCTTGACGCGGCTCACGGCGTAGGCACAGGTCTTGTCACCTTTGCAGCGCGCAACAGCGAGTTCGACGGCAGAAGAATCAAAGAGGGCGACATCATCGCACTTCAGAACGGAAAGCTCACAATCACCGATAAGAGCCCTGTCAGAGCGTTGATCAAGCTCGCAAGGGATATGGTACACCGCGACACCTCGTTTATCACTTTGATTTACGGCGAGGAAATCAGCGAAGAAGACGCCGGAAAAGCGTATGAAGAGCTTCGCGACAGATTCGGCTCACGCGCCGACGTTTCGTTGGTAAAGGGCGATCAGCCTATTTACTACTTCATTCTCAGCGTAGAATAATGCGGCGGGCTTCTCGCCCGTCTGAGGAAGATTCATCTTCTCGACCGCTTTTCAACGCGGAAAAGAGAAGCATCCGATTAGAGAAGCTTCCGGTTAAGATATAATAATAACTGCTGAAAGGGCAGGGGCTTGCCTCTGCCTTTTACTTTTCATATAAAAGAATGCCTTCACTATACAAAATACCGATATCAGAGCTAAAGGGCTTTGGAGAAAAACGGGCGGAGCAGTTCTCGAAGCTCGGAGTTAATTCTATTGGAGAATTATTAAACTATTATCCACGTGCTTATCAGGACTGGACCGACGTTGTAAAAATCGAAAATCTTCAGGACGGCGGCACATTTTGTATCAAAGCGACCGTCGGCTCGCCTGTTTCGGATACCCGCGTTTCGGGAGGAATGATCCTCACAAAAACAAAGGTTTACGACGACACCGGTGCGCTGAAGCTTGTCTGGTTCAACAACCGCTATATCAGTCAAATGCTCCTTTACGGCGGAGAATATTTCTTTTTCGGAAAAATAACCGTTGACAATTACGGCGCTCAAATGGTTGCGCCGACTTTTTCAAGCGCGGGCAAGGGCGCGGGCATACATCCCGTTTACCGAACCACGGCGGGTCTGCCTGCAAAAACGATATCGGCTGCGGTTGAGCAGTCTTTAAAGCTTTTGCCCGAAACCGTTAACGACCCGTTGCCCGAGCTTATCCGAAATAAATACGATTTGTGCGGACTAAAGCAGGCGCTTATGGACGTTCACTTTCCCAAAACGCGCGAGGCGCTCGACATTGCCCGTAAGCGGCTTGTTACCGAGGAGCTGCTGGTGCTCAACCTCGGAATGCGCTCGATAAAGGGACAGAGCAGGGGAGTGAGCGGAGTCAGGATCAAGACAGATCATTCCGACGAATTTTCCGCGCTTCTTCCGTTTGAAATGACAGGAGCGCAGAAGCGCGCCGTTTCCGACTGCGTTTCCGATATGATCGAAAAAGCCTCGCCGATGAACCGCCTTGTTCAAGGTGACGTCGGCTCGGGCAAAACCGCCGTTGCCGCTTCCGTCTGCTATACAGTCGCGAAAAACGGCTTTCAGGCGGCGTTTATGGCTCCAACCGAAATATTGGCGAGACAGCATTTTGAAAACCTTTCAGGGCTGCTTGAAAATACGGGCGTCAGGGTCGCTTTGCTTACCGGCTCATTAAAGGAGAGCGAGAAAAAGCGCGTGCGCTCGGCTCTTGCCGAGGGTGAGATAGATTTGGTCATCGGCACCCATGCCCTGATAACCGACAAAACCGAGTTCAAAAACCTCGGTCTTGCCGTGACCGACGAGCAGCACCGCTTTGGGGTCGCTCAGCGCGCGAGACTTCTCGGAAAGGGAGAAAATCCCCATTTAATGGTAATGAGCGCCACACCCATTCCGCGCACTCTCGGTCTTATCATCTTCGGAGATTTGGATATTTCCGTTATCGACGAGCTTCCGCCCTCGCGCAAGGCTGTCAAAACAGTGCTCAGGGGTTCGGCTGACCGTCCTAAAATATATCAATTCATAAAAAAAGAAATTGCCGCCGGCAGACAGGCTTACATCGTCTGTCCTCTGATAGAGGAGGGTGCGATCGACGGTGTCGCCTCGGCTGAGGAGTACGCAGAGAGTCTTATGCTCAACGAGTTTTCCGATATTCCCGTAGCTGTCGTTCACGGAAAAACCAAAGCCGACGAAAAAGAGAGGATAATGGCGGACTTCGCCGCCAACCGTTACTCGCTTCTTGTGGCTACGACCGTTATTGAAGTCGGCGTAGATGTGCCGAACGCTTCCGTAATGGTAATCGAAAACGCCGAGCGCTTTGGGCTTTCACAGCTTCATCAGCTTCGCGGAAGAGTGGGAAGGGGCGAGTTCCAATCATACTGCGTTCTTATCAGCGACAGAAGGAACGATGAAACGACCGAACGGCTCAGGGTGATGTGCTCGACGAACGACGGCTTCAAAATTGCCGACGAGGATCTGAGGCTGCGAGGTCCCGGAGATTTCTTCGGCGAGCGGCAGCACGGTCTTCCGCAAATGGCGATAGCCGATTTTGCAGACTCAAAAAGCCTTGAACTGTCGCAGAAAATTGCCGATGACATAATTTTTACCTATAAGGATCTGCGCAATGACGAGCTTCGGCTGCTCAAAGCGGAAGTTGACCGTCTGTTTCAGCGCGGCGGACAAAATACAATGAACTGATTGGAGTAAATGCCAATGAAAAAAAACTTGAACCGCATTCTTTCCGTGACCTTGGCTCTGCTTGCGTTGCTGAGCGTTTCCGTTTGCGGCGCAGGAGCGATGTCATTTCCGAACGACATTCAAACTCAGTCGAAATCCGTTTTGCTCGTGAGCATGGACAACGGTCAGACTGTATATGAAAAGGAACCCGACGCGAAAATGTTCCCTGCATCCACCACGAAGATAATGACGTATATTATCGCCTACGAGAATATCGACGACGTTAAAAATACCCGAATCGAAATCAAAAAATCGATCATCGACCAACTTCTCAACACCGGCAGCTCAATGGCATATCTGTCCGATCACGTCGGGCAAACGGTGAGCGTCACCGACTTGCTTTACAGCCTAATGGTTCCTTCGGGCAACGACGCCGCTTTGGTGCTCGCCGATTACGTCGGCGGCGGCGACGTTCAGGTGTTTGTCGATAAAATGAACGCCAAGGCTGAGGAACTGGGCTGCGAAAACACTCATTTTGCGAATCCCGACGGACTTCACGACGAGAACCACTACACGACCGCGCGTGATCTCCTTAAAATTACTAACTACGCGCTAAAGCTGCCCGATTTCAAAAAGATTTCCGACACGGTAAAATACACCTGTGAGGGCGACGACACACCGCTCAGAACAACAAATCTGCTTATCGACCCCAACAGCGAATACTTCTACACCTACGCCGAGGGTATCAAAACGGGAACCACCGACCAGGCGGGAAGATGTCTTGTTACGACAGGCTCCGCCGACGGTCAGTCATATATTCTCATTTTGCTCGGAGCTCCCTATAAGGAGGGCACTCAGGAGGAATATTACACCTTTACCGACGCAGCGGCTCTGTTCCGCTGGTGTCTCACAAGCCTTGAGCTTGCAACGATAAAGACGACGGAAACGCCCATTTGCGAGGTTGACGTTAAGTATGCTATGGGGCGCAACAAGATTAACCTTGTGCCCGAAAAGAACCTCAACGCCATTCTTCCCAAGAATTTGCCGCCCGACAATTTAGTGATCGAAACCCACGTTCCCGAAGCGCTTGAAGCGCCCTTAAAAAAGGATCAGGTTGTCGGCTCGGCAACGGTTTACTATATTGACCCCACGACAGGAGAAAGGCAATTGATCGAAACGGTCAATCTCTTGCCCGCAGAGCAGGTCGATCACAGCGGCTTTATGGCTACGCTTGAGATAATCGGCACGATTTTCCGTTCGTACTGGTTTTTGATTCTGATCGGACTCATTGTTATCGTTGTAGTCATTTATATAATCGCGTCAAAGGTTCACCGCAATCGCAAAAAAAGAAACCGCGAGGTCAAGCGTTACCGCAATTTCTAAGAACAAAAGAGAACCTCTGATAGTTCCCTGCCGCATATTAGCACGACATTGAATTTTTATAGGCTCTAAAAATCGACCGGTTCCGATACCCTCTAACGGGTGCGGAGCCGGTTTTTCCGTAACAAGGCGGAAACGGAAGGGGAAAGATCCAATGAGGTTACAAAACTGTAACCTCATTGTAACCTTTTTGTTCAATTCAGGAAATTTAATTGATACATGATATGATATAATATTGACATATATTGTACATATGGATTAAAATACCACAGTAAAAAGCTTGACACCGTTGTGAGAATAAGCTATACTTATATGTATAGCACAAAGCCATTGTGCAATAATTTAATCGCATTATTCTTCTTAAGTTATTAAGCGTAGTTGATGGATGTAAGAGCAAATCAAATGTTTATCAAAGACGCTTGATGCGCCCGGAGGCGCGATTTTTGTCTGATGTGAAATCAAATGTTTGGTATTGCAAGACAATATGAGGTCAGCAAACATTCCTTCGGACAATATTTATAGATTATTCAAAATCTCAAAAAAAATAGGAGGATAAATATGCAGAAAATCAAAAGACCGATAAGCGTGATCCTGTCAATTCTTATGGTTGTCAGTCTGATCACCATTTTGCCGATCACCGCGTCAGCGGCATCGACAAAGAACTTTGAAGACAAGCTTAAGGTTGAAAACACCACAGAGACCTTGGCTGCAGATGTTTGGGATTGGAGCGATACCTCTTCAGGTGCGGCTTACAACGGAAAATCCAAAGCGACAGCCGGCAATATGACGTTTTGGACGAACGCTAACAGCCAGCAGGGTTTTGTTACCACCAAGACAGGCGGTAAAGCAGTATCAATAAGATTTGACTGGGCTTTAAACGCTAACATCGGCGGCCGCAAAAAAGTCTATGTTTACGGTAAGAACAACGCTTATTCTTCATATGCAGATGTGTTTGACAGTGCTTACAGAGGAACTCTTCTCAACACAATAACTGTTGGCAGCGAAAAGCGTGAAACATTCGCGATCAGCGGAGACTACAAATACATCGCTATTCGCACAGGTGTAACAAGCGGTTTGAACGATAATATTTATATTGACAACATCCTTATCACCTGGGAACAGAATTTTTACGATGTAACATGGGAAAACTGGGATCACACAGTGCTTGAAACCGACTCAGAGGTTGCCGAGGGTACAACCCCGACCTACAACGGTGAGGTTCCCGAGAAAACCGGCGACGCACAGTATTCTTACACCTTCTCCGGTTGGAGCCCACAAGTATCACCTGTTACACGTGATGTCACATATACCGCTCAATTCACACAAACCGTAAACAAGTACACCGTCACATGGAAGATCGACGAAGATGTTATTGAAACCGACACAGATGTCGAGTACGGTGCTTCCCCCAAATACGACGGCGAGACCCCGGCGAAGGATGATATGCTGTACAGCTATACCTTTATAGGTTGGACTGACGGCGAAAATGAATACAATGTAGATCAAGATTTGCCTACCGTTGAAGGCGACGTTACCTACACCGCGATCTTTGACGTGGCAAGAAAGCCTTATTTTGCCGGTCATTCCCTTAGCCTGAACGGCGACATCTGCCTTAACTTCTACCTGAGACTTACCTCGGGAGAGGCTGAAACCGCTAAAATCAACTTCAAGTGGTTTGACAAGGAAATCGATGATCCGACAATTACGCTTGACCGCTCAGGTTATTACAAGGTCAGCTGCCCTGTAGCGGCTGCCGAGATGACCTATGACATTACCGCTCTTCTGTCGATCAACGGAAAAGTAGTAGCAGCAGAGATTTATTCCGTTAAGGATTATGCCGACGTGATTCTCTCGGAAGATTATGAGAAAGAATACACGGGCGAAGGTGCAAAAAGCTATGCGAATCTTAAAAAGCTAATTCAGACAATGCTTGATTACGGTACAAGAGCGCAGTTGCGTTTTGACCGCAATACCAATAAGCTTGCAAACGGCGGCGTTTACTACTTTGATAACGAAGTAGAAGTACCCTACAACGCAGATAATATGTCCGAGAATCTCGAACAGTACGGTCTGCGCTATGAGTACTCCACAGTATTGTTCCTCAGCGAAACCTCGCTCAGACATTACTATACAGTTGTTGACGAAGAAAAGTTTGCCGATTACAAGGATTCCGTAACCTTTGACAATGAGCAGGTTGCTTCAGTACAGAAAAATGGCAAGATTTACTTCGAGAAAAAGAACATTGCCGCAGCTAATATTGATGAACCCTACGAAATCAAAATAGGAAATGATACCTACTCATATTCCGCTATGGATTATATCCATCTGCTGATTGAGTCAAACATCAGCGATGCAAGCACAGAGCTCGGCAAGGCGACAGCCCGCTACAACGCGGCGGCTAACGACTTCTTTGCATAAGGAGGGAAAAAGACGTTGACAAAAGAATTATACACCAACGCAGAACTTGAGGTTATTCTTTTTCAGAACACAGATGTTATCCTTACATCTCCCGGCGATGAATATGAAGAAG
>JBGUPW010000215.1:0-2387 GCA_045130495.1 Ruminococcus sp.
CAAAGCTCGTTACAATCTCGTTGTTGTGGAGCTTGAATCTTATTCCGTTTCTGATAAGGTCGGTATCATGCTGTTCCTCATCGGGCAGCTCCTGAATGTAGTTGTAGTAGTTGAACTGATACAAGCCGTTCGTATTGCCCAAACCGTTCCAGTTCTTGTTCTTTACATTCGTCCAGAAGGAGAGGTAGTTGAGCGTAGTGCCGTTGTCGTATCTGCGCATCAGATCCTCGTCGAGCATTTCATAAATGCCCTTAACGGTTCTGTTCTCTATGCCTGAGCAGTACTTAGCCGGGTGTTCAACCGACCACGCTCCGAACTTTGCGTACATTCCCGAACCGTCGTTGAGCGGAACAGGCTCGAACGCGTCGATAAGCCAGTCGTCCTTCTCGTGCATATTTTCGTAATACTTCGTTTCGACCTCAAAGTAATAGTAACGGTAATTATACTTTTTCCCGTTGGACTTATTCTTGTTGGTGTAACGAACGTCCTCGACATATCCTTCCTCGGGATATATCTTTTCCCGGATCTTATCGCTGTATTTGCTTCTGATCTGCGGCTTCTCCGCCGCGATAGCGCGCCAGTCGGTCGTACCCGAGCCGTTGCTGCAAATCAGGTGCTTTCTCAGCTCCTCGTCAGGCGTCAGGCTTGAGAAATTACCCTTTGAAAACGCTTTTGTGTAGCCCGCAAGCTCAAATCTCTCGTTTTCGGGTATGGTCGGATCCATGTTTTCTCTGGCGTAGAAGAACCTTTGCTTATAGGTTTTGCGGTCGTAGTAAACATATACGCGGGTGGTGCTGTCGCCCTCAACAACGGTATTTTCGGTTGAGATCGCACTGTTGAACTCAAAGCGTTCCCTGTTCCAGAGCTGCTTTTTCTGATCGTCGCTCATGTCCGGGAACTTTTTACCGAGGTCGGTAACGGCGTTGGTCGAGCCGGTGCGGATACCCTCGTAGAAGTTATCGGAGGCGCTTACGCTCTCGCCGGATCTCTTTTTCTTCAAAACGTCCTGCGCGCCTACGACAAGGTAGGTTTTGCCGTTTTCGCTGTTTGTCATTCCTGTTCCGTCAACGGTTTCAAACAGGTAAACAATGCTGTAGTCAACAAGCTCCGCGTCCCAGTACGCCTTGTAATAAACGTCCTTTGCGGGAACCGTGCCGCTCGTAAATTTTTCGGCAGCCGCTCTCGCCTGTTCGTCGGAGATTTTGTTTCCGTTTTCATCAACAAAGTTTCCGTTTGCGTCCGCCGGAACCCAGCCCTTGAAGGTGTAGCCCTCTCGTGCAGGCTCGGGGATATTGAATGTTGAACCGTACTTAGCATAAATAGGCTCAACGCCGTAACCGCCGTCAAGCTCAAAGTCTACCAGATAATAGTTGCGGTCATAGTAGATTTTGAACACCGTGGAACCGTCGGCGGCAATGAAATCCGGCTCATGGAAAAGCGTGGTAAAGCCATCGAACTTCATGTCCTCAAGATCGGTGGGATATTCTCCCGTTAAGCCCGTGCGGTCGTAATAATCCGCGGGAAGGCTTAAATCCTCGGTGTAAAGGTCGTCGCGAATGTTTTGCTTGAAATAGCGTACCCTGTAGTTCACCAAATCGGGTATATAATAAACCTCAATGGTGTGATCCTCGGCAACGGCGAAATCAAGCTTGGTGGTGAGCGCCGCCTGAGCGCCCTCGTCCAGCGAGTCAACAGCCTTGTAGCCCGGTAGGATCGGGTTGGTGACGGTGATATCCACGTCGGCTCCGTCGGGGAAAACTGCCACATAAGGGTCGTGAGCTTTTTCGCCGTTTGAAAAAAGATACTCGACGCGCACGGTGTGATAATTGTTCGCATATGTGACGATCATGGTGAGTGACGCGGTGATCGCAAGCAGCGCCAAGAGCATTACGCAAAAAAGGCTCTTCCTTGTAAATTTCATTATTGATGATTTACACAATTTTCTGATTCCCCCTTTTCAATATTTATAGAATAGTATTAAAAGTACCATGTATATAGTGGCACATGGTGAGTATACAAGATTTCAAGTCTTTTTGTCAATATCTCACCAATAGAAAAGAGCAATACAATACAAGTAACTTTTGGGTACAATGTATAAAATTGGCAGCAATCGGTAATTTTTTGACTTTTTTTCAAGTCACTACAGCTAAATCACGATCAGAATATACTATATTGCCAAAAGGATTACAGAACCGAAACAGGAGTTTGAATAAAGTGTAAATTCCCAAAAAGCGGATTTAAACCCATATTCTGCCAATTTTTTCTATTAAGTTGGCGTAAGTCGAAAAAATATTGTTATATATTAAGTAACCACTGATTAAATCGCAAAATATAATTCTATATTGAAATAATGAATTATAAACGAAACGATGTATGATATAATTGAG
>JBGUPW010000216.1:0-3049 GCA_045130495.1 Ruminococcus sp.
CAAGTCTCCCGACTTCTATATCAAAGACATATAAAATGACAGGAAACACTAAGGTATCTTGACAAAGGCACTGTGAAAAAATACACATAAAAACAAGAAGGCACATGACCGAGCATAGACGGTTATGTGCCTTTTGCGGAATAATGAATCATGTATCCTAAGTAATTCATTGTATTTGGAATCAACGAAGCGGATACCCTTCTTTGATTCCTCCGGATGACTGTCTAACCAATCCTTTTTGCAGCAATGGCAGAACAGATTATACTCGCCTTTGTGCGGATTCAAGCAAATCAGAAACGCGTAACGGTACACACGATGGCGTGAGGGGTCGGGGGATTATCTGTTTAAAAAGGTAATTTTATTATTTCTCCCTCGGTAAGCTCCAGTCCGTCCGGGATATCACAGGAAATTTTGTTGACAGCTCTCATATTCCGCAGCAAGGATATCAGCCTGTTAATAGACATTATGTCAGTTTGACCAAAGTGCAGCGTTCTGATGAATTCCCTGAAAACGCCATCCGCTTTTTGACTAAGCTCTTCTGCATTATTTATCAAAAACGCGGACAATCGGTGATGAAGGTTAATTGTTGGTAAAGAATAAAAACCCATATATACATAAAACAAATTCTCTATCTTACCCTTGTATTCCGAAAAGAAACCGGGCGGAAAATATTTGTTGATCGTTTCCGATTCGGATCGTTTGTTCCTTTTTACGGCATAAAAGTCGAGGTCATCACTTTTTTCATCCAATACGTATTCAAAATCAAAGCAACGTGTCAATTCTGTTAATAGGATTGCGTTATACATTCTATCGGTTCTCGAATCTGCGGAAAGATTGATCAGCAGTTTCACTTTTTCATTAATATTTTTCTTGATTTCTGTCAGATCCAAAACGCCTTTGTCAGTGTCGAAAACAATTTTTTCTCTTATATCGGATCGTTTATCCAGAATACGCATTAATTCTTTTGCCGGAGTTAATATGGTCGTGCCTGAAAACAGAAAACCAGGAAAAGATTCATACGCTTCCGTTATACTCTCATTTTGGAATTGCTGCCGGATAATCGCCATCTCAAAGCAGGCTTCGGTCGGTAAGCTTTCAATGGATGTTCTGGACACATTCACCCTTGGACAAAATCCGTTCTTAAAATTTACAAAACTAATATCAGTAGTATAATATAAATAATATGTACACAGTATTCCGTTAAATGAAATCCTTCCATCTATAGATTCGTATTTTTGTAAAAGCTTGCCTATATCAGAATCCTTTTTTCGTAACCAGTCAAATAAGTTTATATCAAGTAAGTGTAGACCAGAACCGTTAAATAATCCTGTGAATTGTATTGCGTCTTCATAATCCGCTCCGGCTTTTTCCATGATTGTGTCATTATAATATTCGCCACCGGATAGTATTCGATCGATCTCCTTTAATACTTCCGGATACGTTTCACTTTCTTTTAATACTTTACAGCCTATACTATAGTGAGAATAACCTGAATGTCCAGTTAGAGTCCACTCCAATTTTACGGTATACTCTTTACCCAAAAAAGCCAGTTGAAACTTCGTAAAGGTAGTTTTTGGCACAACTATGAAGCCGCCAATATTTCCGGAACCCGAATAACTGCTCAAATCAATCAATTTGAAATAAAGTTTTTCGGGGAACGCTTCCGGCGGCAGAAAAGAAAGATTTGTTTTAAGCTCTGAAAGCGCTTCATCGGGGAGGGGGATCGAAAAAACGCCGTCTTGTTCAATATCCTCGAAATGGTGGAAGCGATTGATATCCTCTGTCAGCTCCTGCTCGGTGAAGTAATCCTTTGTTCCCTCAACACCGTCAAAATGAACCGGAACCGGGGGGCAGAGGACATATCTGTCGACAAGCTCCCGGTAGCCGCCGTATTTTCCAACCTTGAACAAATCGGTTTTTACGGCTATGGAGGTGCCGCAGCTTTTGCGGTAAACAAAGCGGTCGGCTCTTGCTTTGCCCGGCATGGGCAAGCCTTTATTGCCCTTTGCCTTACTCGCGATATTATAGTAGCCGTTTGCTCCGTCCATCGTCATACGCAGGCAGTAGTCGGAATTATCATAATATCTTGTGCTCAGCTCTATTCTGTTTGAACTGTCAAAGAAACAGGAGAGAATGCCTATTCCAAAACGGCTGATGGCGTTGAACTCACCGCCGTTGCATTCATCCTTTAGCTTTTTAAAATCATCGGAGATATAGTAGGAATTGCCTGCCGTGAGAAAATATTTGTGAATGATCTCCTCAGTCATGCCCAATCCGTTGTCGTCAATCCTGAACCAGTAATACCCGTCGTCGTCCGTCCACGTCGTGATGTTTATCTGAGGCTTCCAGCGGCGCGGCGCCTCTCCTATGTCCTGAAGCGCAAGCACCGCATCGACGGCGTTCTGGATAAGCTCACGCACAAAGACGCCCTCTTCTCCGTAAAGCTCAACGCCTGAGAACAGCTTTAGTATTCTGTCCTTGTTCAGATTGAGCGTAAAATCGCCCGATATGTAATTGATCGCCTTTATATCACGCTTGATTCGATAGGGGAGCACGACCCTGTCGGTTATGTTTCGTGCGTTCAGAATTGCTATACAGTTGGCAAGCTCTTGATCGACCCAGTCAATATAAAGATGAACGGCACGGTCAATGTTTATATACTCACACTCCGCCCTGTAATGCAGCAAATACGGCTTGCTTCTGTCCGTGTTCGGATCAGGCGCAAAATCAAAGCCGATCGAGGCTCTGTGCTTTTTCCATTCATCCTCACTGAATTTTTCCGACGGCTTGCTTCTGCCGTCAAAGCCGCAGAAGTCATACAGAATTTTGGGCGCTCTTGAAGCGTCGAAATCCAGAATGTCTGCGAGCCGCAGCAGCACCGCACAAAGTGACAGTTCAAGATTGGGTTTGCGATCAAATTTGCTGTCTCTCAAATCGTTTATATCGCAGCCGTGACTTTGACATACCAATATCAGATCCGATAGGGAAAAGTATTTGTTTAAATCTTCTGTCCACTTTTCCTTTGTTTTTTCCAGAACCTCTCCCACGC
>JBGUPW010000217.1:0-18817 GCA_045130495.1 Ruminococcus sp.
GAGAAGCTGAGGGCGGAGATATTGTTGCTCTTTGCCCGTAGTTTGAAATTTGGGTTTGTTCAGTAGATATTAATTATGCGGTATTGCCTAAAGAAAAAGGAGACGGCATGATGAAAATTATGAAAAGCATCCGGGTGCTTGCGGCGTTGGTATTGACGTTGACTTTTGTTACTCTTGTACCGTTGAACACGGCGGCAGCCAACAAAGGCAAATATGTGTCGGAGGTCTACGTCGCTTACGGAAAGGATGCGGACTCTGCAAAAAAGACACTCAATGATAAGGGCTTTACCCCTGTTGCGGGAAACCTCAACGAAGGCGGCAAGACCTACGTTATGATGGGCTACAAAACCACCGACGATATCCGCGATTCCATCACAGACCTCGCCGTTATGAATATGAACGGCGGCTACAGCGTCGAGGATTACAAAATATTCCTGAAAAAACAGAAAACGCAGATCGCGGAATTTCTCAACGAATTTATTACCGTTATCAAGGAATACCGGGCAAATCTCAAAGCTGACAAAACAAAGGCTACGGTCGTTCGCGATCTGCTGAACAATTACATCGAGGACGACAGCGGCATGAAAATGGGCGACTTGCTGAACGGTGAGACCTTGCAGGATAAGGTCGGTATCATCGAGAGCATAGAAGCGAAGAATCCCAACAAGCTCCCTGACCTTATCACCATACTGATGCAGGGCAATGCGCAGGTCATCAAGTCGGTCGAAGTGCTGCTCTCGCTTGCGACAGATACCGCCGACAACAGTTGGCTCGACCGTTTTGCAGCTCTTGATTATGACGCTCTGCTTGAGAAGACGGAGGCTGAACGCCCCGAGCTGAATACGACCGTCAAGGTAAAGCAGTATCTTGATAATCTCTACGGCGAAACGGCGACGGAGCTCGGCAAGGCAATGGTAAAGCTGCGTGAAAAGCTGAAAGACTATGAAGCTATGTCGGTGCAACTCGGTGATGCGACCGCGGAAAAGCTGAAAGAAACCCTTGGCAGCGATAAAAAAGATTACAATGCGGTTCTCAAAACGAAAGAATGGATCTCAATAGCCGCGATCTATGAAGGCTTGAAGGATTACGAGGGCGGCGCTTATAAGAAAGGCGAAATGCTCAGCTTATTCATGAAGGAAAACGATCCCGAGGACGAAGAGATTTTTTATCCTATGGCTGCGGCGCTTTCGGCAGGACAGCGTAACGGTATGCCGTTCATCGGGTTTGAAACGTTGATGCAGTTTGCTTTTACGGCCGATGAAGGCTGGAACCGGATCTTAAAGACAAAACAAGATGAGCTTTCCTCATTCCGGGATGTTTCGGTCTATTCCGAAATGGACAGAAGCATTTATGCAGACGACGGCTCGGTTGCGCTGACCGATAAGGCGCAAAGGGAAAAAGCGGTCGGTACTGCCGGAACAAACGGCAATGGGGTTCACAATAACGACGCTTTAACCATTATTACAGAGATCAGTTGGGCGGCGACTACCTTCGCTATTCTTACGAGCTCGGCAGTAGTAAAATTCGCCTATAAGGATGTTAAGAAATATGCTTATTTAGGAGAGGAAATAGGCTGGAGCAAGGATCATCTGAATGATGTTTTTAAGATGGATGAAAAGTCACTGAACGAAATGGCTTCCATTCCGATGTACGCGGAACAGGCGGGTCAAGTTCAAGCTGTACGTTATTCTGTTCATCTGGCGAAAATATTTATTGTTACCTCTATATTTATTGCAGTTGCAACGGCGGTGCTGACGGTCATTGACATACTCCGTGACAAGAGCGCCGAGCAGCTCCCGATCCCGAAATATATGGTAGATAACTATGCCACAAGCGACGGCGGCAGCTATACGCTCAACTATAAGGCGGCGGAATGTAACCGCGAGGAATATTTCGGCGCCGATTACAAGAAGCAGAAGGGCAGCAACGCCGACCTGCTTGCCGATGAGGGAAGGCAGTGGCTCGCTCTCTATGCTTCCAAAAACTCAAAGGCAGGTAAAGGCAGACCGATCACCCCGGATTTCGTTATTCAAAAAGAAAAGGATGCGTCGAAAAACTATGAAGTATGTATACATCTTTTCGGCGAAAATGGTGCGCTGAATGTCGCAGGAAACGTTTTCAGGTTGTATTCGGCAGTGGATCAGGTAAAGCAGGCAACAAAAAGTCGAAACGCTGTTTATGTTTTTTGCAAGTACGACAGAAATGTTAAGACCTATGACGAATCCGCAGGCAACATGAGAGCCTCGGCGTTTAACAGCGGTACGTTTGCGATCTGGGGCTTAGGCGGTTTGGCTATCGGTGCAGTTCTCGGCGCGGTAGTTGCCGTGTTGATAACCAAAAACAGAAAGAAAAAGGAGACGGCATGATGAAAATTTTAAAAAGCATCAGAGTGATCTCGGCGCTGGTATTGACGCTGACATTTGTCGCATTGGTACCGCTGAACACAGCGGCGGCAGCCAACACCGGCAAATACGTTTCCGATATATACGTCGCCTACGGTAAGAACGCGGACGCGGCAAGGGATGTTCTGAACGGCAAGGGCTATACCCCTGTTGAGGGCAACCTAAACGAAGGCGGCAAGACCTACGCCATGATGGGCTACAAGACGACCGATAATATCCGCGACTCCGTAACCGATCTTGCCGTGATGAATATGCACGGAGATTACAGCGTTGGAGAATATAAAAATCTTCTGAAAAAGCAAAAGAACGAGATCGCGGAATTCCTAAAAGAATTTATGGCGGTCATCAAAGAATATCGAACCAATCTGAAAGCTGGCAAAACAAAGGCGACCTATGTTCACGACCTGCTCAACAACTACACGGAAGACGACACCGGCATGAAGATGGGCGACCTGCTCAACAGTGAAACCTTGCAGGATAAGCTCGGCATCGAAAAGAGCATTGACGCTGCAAATCCCGAAAATCTGCCCAACCTCATCACCATTTTGCTACAGGGCAACGCGCAGGTCATCAAGTCGGCTGAAACCCTCCTCTCAATGGCGACCGATACCGCCGACAACACATGGGTAGACCGCTTTGCAAAGGTCAGCTACGACGACCTTCTCGACAATGCAGAGAAAGAACGCCCCGAGCTCAATACCGAAACAAAGCGTAAGCAATATCTCGACAATCTCTACGGAGAAGAGGCAGCCGCGCTCGGCTCGGAGACAGTCAATATCCGCAATAAGCTGATTGACTACGAGGAGTCGCAGCTTCATATTGATACCGCGACCGAGGACGAGATCAAGGAAGCCTTCGGAGACACGGAGAATGATATCGAAGCGATGCTCAAATATCAGTCTTGGGTCACGATCGGCACAGTATATGAGGGCTTGAAGAACTATAAGGGCGGCAATTATAAAAAAGGCGAGCTGCTCGGCTTCTTCAAGGAAGAGCACGATCCCGAGGATGTTGAGATCTTTATCCCCATGGCTGCGGCACTCTCGGAAGGACAGCGTTACGGAATGCCCTTCGTCAGCTTTGAACAGCTTCTTAACTACGCTTTTACAACAGAGGAAGGCTGGAAGAAATTCGCCGATCAGAACAAGGCGGAATTTGAAGGCTTGGAAGATACCTCGGTCTATCAGAACATCGACCGTGATCTGTACAAGGAGGACGGATCGGTTGCGCTGACAGGTTCGGCGCAGCGCTCAAACAACACCGCCGCAGGTACCACAGGCGATGAAAAAGAGCAGATGACCACCCTCGCCAAAATCACGGCGATAAGCTGGGCGGCGACCGCGGGATTAGGCCTTGTTACAATAGTTTCGCTTATTGCCGGCAGAGAACGCGAATTTGCCCCCGTATTTAACGGCGAGAACAGCATAATCGAATTTATAGACGACTTGAATGTTTCAAACGGTGAGATTGATGAATTACAAAAAATAACGGCGCAGCTCAAAAACGTGGACGATCCTATGAACAGCACAATTATAAGTACATTTGATGATTCGCTCAGCAGCGCGCGCTTTTCGGTCAAGCTCGCCCGCTTCTTCACGATCATAACACTTGCGGTCGGCGTCTTTTCCGCGGTGATGACTATTATCGACCTCTGCCGCGACAAGAGCGTTGAACAGCTCCCGATCCCGAATTACTTGGTAGACAACTACACCGACGAGGACGGCGGAAACTACGCCCTCAATTACAAGGCGGTCGAGTGCAACCGCGAGGATTACTTCGGCAAGGATTACACCGTGCAAAAGGGCAGCAGCGCCGATCTCAACGCAGACGAGGGCAAGCAGTGGCTCGTGCTCTACGCGTCAAAGAACTCAAAGGCAGGCAAACCTCTTACCCCCGATTTCGTTGTTCAGAAGAGCAGCACAGCGCCCTCGGGATATGACGGCTTTGTTCACCTGATAGGTGAGAAGGGTGCGGTCAACATTGTCAGCGGCGCGTTCAAGAATTACTCAACCTTGAGCCGTACATGGCAGAACATCACGAGCAAATACACGATGTATATTTTCAGCAAGCTCAGCAATGATGTCAAGACCTATGACGAATCCGCAGGCAACATGAGAGCCTCGGCATTCAGCAGCGGCACGTTTGCGATCTGGGGCTTAGGCGGTTTGGCAGCGGGAGCGGTCATCGGAACGGCAGTTGCTGTAATTATATTCAAAAACAAAAAGAAAAAGGAGAGTGCATCATGAAAATTCTGAAAAGTATCAAAGTAATAGCGGCGTTGGTTTTAACGCTCACAACCGCGTTTTTATTGCCGCTCAACACAGCGGCGGCGGAAAGCGAAAACAAGTATGTGTCCGAGGTTTACGTAGCCTACGGCAAGGACGCGGAAGCGGCTAAAAAGACGCTCAGCGATAAGGGCTTCACCCCGGTCGAGGGCAACCTCAACGACGGCGGCAAGACCTACACTATGATGGGCTACAAGACGACAAGTAATGCGCAGGAAGCCTTGACCGACATCTCGGCTATGAATATGCGCGGCGGCTACAGCGTTGAGAAATACCAAAACTTCTTAAAAAACCAGAAAACTCAGATAGCGGATTTCCTCAATGATTTTATGTCTGTTGTAAAGGAATACCGCGCCAATTTGAAAGCAGGCAAAACAAAGGCGAAGGTCGTTCACGATCTCCTCAACTACTACATCGACGACGATACGGGCAAAAAAATGGGTGACCTTCTCAACAGCAATACCCTGCAGGACAAAGTCGGCATTCAAAAGAGTATAAACGCCAATAATCCCGACAAGCTCCCTGACCTTATCACAATTCTTATGCAGGGCAATTCGCAGATCGTCAAGTCTATGGAATATCTTCTCTCAATGGCGACCGATACCGCGGACAACGGTTGGATCGACCGCTTTGCGGCGCTTGACTACGACAAGCTCCTTGACAATGTCGAGAAGGAACGTCCGGAGCTTAACACCGAAAGCAAGCGTAAGCAGTACATAGATAATCTGTACGGTCAAACGGCGGAAGGCTTGAGCCTTGAAACCGCAGGTCTGCGCGGCAAGATTAAAGACTACGAATCCGCAGGCATTAAGATCGAAACCGCGACAAAGGAGGACATAAATAAAACCTTCGGAGATGTCGAAAAAGATCCCAATGCGGCTCTCAAAATGCAAAGCTGGATGTCGATCGGAATGGTTTACGACGGCTTGAATAATTATGAGGGCGGCAGATTTAAAAAGGGCGAGCTTCTTAAATTCTTCCTTGATGAAACCGATACCGATGACGAGCGTTTCTACCCGATGGCAGCGGCATTTTCCGAGGGTCAGCGCTGCGGCTTGACGTTGATCAACCTTGAAAACATGATCCGCTATTCATTTGCCGATGAAGCCGGATGGAAAAAGATGGCGGAAGAAAGAAAGAGTGTTTTGGACACCAACGATAATTTGTCGATTTATCAGAATGTTGACCGCAACATTTACAAGGATGACGGTTCCGTAGCTCTGACAGACGCTGCGCAGCGCGCTGAAAATGTTTCAAGCCTTACTGCCGGCAGTTCGGTTTCACAGATGGATACCTTGTCAAAAATATTGGCGTTAAGCTGGGTCGGAAGCGGCGTCAGCTTGATCTCTGCGATCATTACAAGGGCAAGGTTCAATACAAAGCTGGATGAATTTGCGAGATTGTATGTTGAATTTAAAAATTACAGTAGTTTTGAAACGCATAGAGGTATATGGCATGATACCTTGACAAGTACTGTTTTTAACTCCAATGATCTCGATGCTTACAGATATACTGTAAAAGAAATTTATCAGACAGATCCGGCTTTGGCGGCAAAATTAACCAGCACGCATTTTTCGGTCGTTTTGTCCCAGTTGTTCACATTTCTTACTATTGTGCTTGCCATTACGGGTACCGTTTTGACGATCATCGATCTGTGCCGCGACACGAGCGTTGAACAGCTTCCTATCCCCGGTTACTTGGTAGATAACCGCACCGGCTCCGACGGGCAAAGCTCCTCGGTCAACTATAGAGCGGTCGAGTGTAACCGCACGGAATACTTCGGCGCGGATTATAAGCGTCAAAAGGGCAACTGCGCCGACATAAACGCCGACGAGGGCAAGCAATGGCTCACGCTTTATGTTTCAAAGGATAAAACGGTCGGCTCACCGATAACAACCGACATTTTAGTGCTCAACAAAAAGGACGCGCCCGACAACTATGACGGAGATGTGAGCATTATCGGCGAAAAGGGTGCGGTCAACCTCGCAAGCAACGCATTCAAGAAGTATTCCACTCTCAGCGCGTCGTGGCAGACGATAACCGGCAGCAAAACCGTGTATGTTTTCTATAAAACAGACCCCAAAGCTCTGCCGTCCGGAGAACCCGAGAGCGGCGACAGCGGCGCTTCGACATTTAACGGATTTACGGCGGCGATCTTCGGCTGCGGCGGCTTGGTGCTCGGCGGTATCCTCGGAGCGGTTATCGCTGTGCTGATAAGCAAAAACAGAAGAAAAAAAGAGACGGCATGACAAATTGCGGGATGAGCACTTAAAGCAACACCGCACAATTCGCGGCGCAGTCATCGAAACAGCCGTTACCGTTAAGGCAATACCGCATAATTACGGTGTGCGGATTGCGAAGTAAGATTTTTCGTCAGAATGTACAAATAAATTGAGGTAAGGCTGACGCCTTGCCGAGATTTTTTGGACAGTCTGACGGAACAAGATTCAAGCAATGCGTGCGCCGCGAATTGTGCGGTGTTGCCTTAATATTTTTAAAGAAGAATAAAACAAAAGGAAACAGAAGGAAAAGATGCGGAGGTTCCTATGAAACAGACCTCAATCAAAAAACGTAAAACAGGATCGCGGATAAGCAGGCTCTTATCCGCCGTCCTCGCAATTACACTCCTGACAGCCTTTTCCTCGATCCGTTCGTTTGCCTATATCGTCTACAGTGACACCATGAACCGCGCCGTGTTTACGATTACAACGGATTCGCACGCCGGCGGCTGGGAAAAAGCGAAATTCAAGGTCGATTATATCGACAAAAACAACAAAGAGCAGACGAAGGAGTGGGATATCACTTCCGAGATGGAAAAGGGCGATAAAATCACCATTGATCTGTTTGAAAGCTATTCCAAGCCGACAAAAATGTACCTGTACATGAGATTCGGCGGAGGCTTCACCATCAGAAATCAGTCGGGCAACATAACTTATTCGTTCCAGAGAAATACTCTCCGCGAGGTTTCATACAGTGCATGGTCGTCGCCGTTCAGCGCATACGATAAAGAGGAAGGCTATGATTTGCCGAAGATCACTCCCGTAGAGCTGACGCTCGGCAACGGCTCTTCAAGAGAGATAGAATCAATGGCGACCGCGATAGGCGAAGCGCAGGAGGACAGCAAGGCGACAGTAAAGCTGATGAGCAACGCCGAGATAATGGACAAATCGATCGAAGTGCCGACTTCCTGCGACCTCACCATTGATTTAAACGGCTACGCCATAACGAGGAAGTATCCCGCAAAGGATTATTCAAAGGGCTCGCTGTTCCATATAGGAGAGGGAGCCGCGCTGACGGTCACCGATTCCTCCAAAGACCGCGACAACGGCGCCGAATACAACGGAAAAAAGTATAAGGGCGGTACGCTTTACGGAGGAAACAGCGAATCGGGCGGAGGCTGCTTCTATATCGAGGAAGGCGGCAAGCTTACAATGACGGGCGGCACGATAGCCGACTGCAAAGCAGATTCCCAAAACGGCGGCGCGATTTTTTGCGAGGGCAAGCTTTCGCTCAGCGGCGCAAGCATCATCAGGTGCTCGGCAGGCTATTTCGGCGGCGCGATAGCCGTTACCGGTAATTCTGACATCAGCATGGAAAAACTTACCATTGATAGCTGTGAAGCCACCGACGGCGGCGCAATCTGCTTCTATAAATTTAAAAACGTTCTTAAAGTCACCAAATTTGACAACTGCACCATAAAAAATTGCAAGGCAAAGGATTACGGCGGCGGCTTGAATATATCGGACAAAACGGAGCTCACCGCGAACAGCCTCACAATCAAGGAATGCAGAGCCAAAAACGGCGGAGGCGTGTACAACGAATCGCAGAACGAGGTCACGCTGAACAAAACCAAGATCGAACAATGCTATGCAGATAAATTGGGCGGCGGCGTGTGCTATATGTCCGACACCCCGATGACGCTGAACAATGCCGATATATCATACTGTAAAAGCAGTCAATACGGCGGCGGTATCTATCTGTTGACCTCCGGTAAAGGTGAGTCGGAAATCAATATCAATAAAAGCGATATCCATAACTGCACCGCGGACAAGCACGGCGGCGGTCTGTACATATATGACGAAGGCTTCGACAGCGCTAAAACGAAAAAAACGATCATAACCGATACAGATATCCGCGGCAATCTTTCCGATCTGGGCGGCGGTATCTACGCTGAGTCGCACTTTGTTTATTTAATACACAGTCGGATAAAAAATAATCAGGCTAAAAGTAAAAACGGCGGCGGCGTTTATGTGGATTCAATGCGCGATATCGAGATCGCAGGCGTTACGGTCATCCGCGATAACACCGCGAACGGCGATACAAATAACCTTTGCCTGCAAAACGGAAGCTTCTCATCCGCCAAAATGTACAGCGGCGGCTTGGAGGACGGAGCTTATATCGGTATCAGCACGACCTCAAACGGCTCGGCGACAGTCAGCAAGAATATAAGCCAATATCAGGTAAGCAAATATCTTCATACCGACGACTATGTGCGCAGCTTTTCCGTGACAAATACAAAAGAGGTATCTACACCGCTGGTTGCCTCGATGCTCCCGGAAAACTTTTCGTTGATAATTATTATCGGCGGCGTTGTCGTGATAGCGGCTTTGATAGTATTTTTAATTTTCAGAAAACGGAGAAAGGAGGGCAGGAAAAATGATGAAGCAAAAGCTGAACAGGATGAAACAAATACTGATGAAGAGAACAAGTAAGATTCTGTTTTCTTCGCTCGCCATTGTGCTTGCCCTTGCCATAGGCTTTTTGGGACATTTTCAGATGTTCGGATTGCTTGCGAACGCAGAACAGGCGCCGACAAGGTACGTAAGCGAGGTGCGTGTTTATCGCGGTAAAAACACAGAAGCCGCAACAAGCGCCTGTAAGAAGGACAACTTTGTTCCTGTTAAGGGCAATCTGAACGAGGGCACGGGTGAAGACGCTGTTATTCTCGGCTATACCACTACCGAGAACAAAGATGAGGCGATCACCGACGTGCGCATGATGCAGATGACCTCGGGTTTCAGCACGGTCAACTACAAGGAAATGCTCACAAAACAATATCCCGGTCTTGATTCCCTTATCGAAGAACAATACAATACGATAAAAGAGTTCAGGGGCAAGGTCGAGAGCGGCAGCTATAACGCAAAGACGGCGCTCAAGTTCCTCAATCTGTTTAAGATCCCCGAACTCAATATGAAGCTCGGTGACTATTACCTCAGTGATTTGCTCAATAAGGAAAAGCTGAAACAGCTGTTCCTGCAATCGGCGGGCGCTGTAAGCACGAACGCATATAATCAGTTGGCGCTCGGCGTTTCGGACTGCTCCGACGATAACTGGGCAAGCCGAGTCTATTCCAACAAGGATATTCTTGATCCCTCCGGTAACAACGGAGAGTCCGAGGGAGGCGTCGAAGCGGGAACCGATTCCTATGCGGAGCTTGACAGAAAATACCTCTCAAATGCGGAACGGTTGGTTCCGTTGATCCGGGAATTCGCGACAAAATATCAGAACGGCATGGCTCGGGTGGAAGCGAACGGCGGAACTCTGCCTGAGTTCGACTTTGAAAAAGCCTCAGACGAAGAGAAAAACGAGCGCGGAACCGAATCGCTCTATCTCACGGCATACGGCATTCTGAATCAGTATAAATTTAATGACGAAAAGCTCCTCGGTGACTGGTTCGTTGAAATGGGCAATCTGACGCTCAGCAATAAGGCGGAGCTGAGAGAGCTCTATCCTCTGATCGCCTCAATGAGCTACGGTCAGATCATCACCACGCAGATGGTCGGATTCCAGTTCAGCGCGTATTATATGAAAGACCTTTCGGGCTCGGAAGATGAATTTGCAAAAACGCTCGGCGATGCACAAAATGAGTGCCGCAATTTCGACAACTCCGATTCGATCTCCGTATGGGCGGGCGTGGATCAAAAGCTTTTTGAACAGGAATGTGCCGTTACCGGAGACGCGCAGCGCTATACCAACCTGAAGGATACGGCAGAAAACCTTGTTAAGCGCAATAGGTTTATCCAGGTTCTTGAAGCTATTTCTTCTATATGTTCTTACACTTCGGCTATTGCCGGAGGAGCGGCTGCTTTAACGCTTCCGAACTTAATGGTCGGTTGGTTTGCCAAAGACGCGGCGTTATGGGCGGCTAAGCATGCTGTTATGGCAGGGATCTTTGCCGGTCTGGGCAAAGTTGCCGGGGTTGTCAGCATAGCATCGGGAATCCTTACAATCGTCATTCTCATCATTATGTTGGTCGTGTTCCTTTATGATCTTTTGAAACCCGAATGTGACGATCTCAAATATACAACGATACCAACGGTAACGATGGATCTGAGTGTTGATGATAACATCACAGGCAATAGGGGGCTGCTTCGTTATGATCTCATTCAAAATCCCGACGGCAAGGCTGACCTGAACGCCAACAAAGGAAAGCAGTGGAACGCGTTGTATTCCTCGCAGAATACAGATGCGGGAAAACCGATCGTAGTGCCCGACAACGGAGAGCCGTTTATCGTTAAGCAGAACGACGCGGCGAATCCGGCAGGCTATAAGGCGGTCAAGAACTTTGACGAGATCTACGCCGCTAACCTCAATGCTAACGTCAAAAGCAGCAAAGCCCCTGCCGTTTACCTGTTCTATTCCTCTCCGGGAGAATCATCGGGCACCACTGAGGTTAAGGACGGAGATAAGCCCAAGGATGATTCGCAGGGCGAAGGACAGCAGGAAGCAACGGCTCCCACGGAAAAGCAGCCTGCTCCCGCTGAGAAAAAACAATACATTGCCTCGGTCTATCTGTCCAGCGAGACAAGCGAAACCATTGCAAAAAGCAAGCTGACGCAGCAGGGTTATAAGATCATTGATGTAAACCTCTCGCCGTCATATGAAAATCAAAACAAAGCTTATACCTATCTCGGTTATACCGTTACGACGAGCGAAAAATCTGCCGTAACCGATATACGGATCGCTAAAATCAAGTCAACCTCACAGGCGGTCGCTTACGGTACGGTCAAGTACACGGCGGCAGGCTACGACGCACACGGCAACTCGATCTGCTACACCAAGGATACCTCCGTGGGCTCGCCGATCCTCGCCGATGATATCCGGGTCGCCAATAAACTGTCAGACGGTAAAAAAGGCTATGAAGCCGTTTCGTATTTCGGCGGAACTGCATATAATTTCGATAGCAGCGCAGAGTTCAAAATGTGGGAAAACGCAAAGTATATTTTCTTCTCGCCTTCGGAAAAATACACCTCGGGCACTGAGTATATCTCGGGTCTGTACTTTGTAAGCGGCAAGGACGCCGAACAAGCCGGTTGGTCGCTCACAGATTACGCACAAAAGCTCGGCGGAAAGCTTCTCGGCGACGCTGATTTTACAAAAGGCAGAAAATGGCAAAAAGAAGAATATATAGATGGCGGGGGCAAGGAATCCAATGTCTACAACGTTTCTGACCTCAAAACTTATCTCTGCTACACGACTACTTACAATCCAAAGCGCGCAATATATGACGTTCAGTTTTACGCAGGCACGCCGAGAATGCAAAATTTCATGACCACGCTCAACGCGTACACCGGCAACAAGGATTCCAACTATGCACAGACGGGCTACGGGATCACCTCTGTATTTATGCAGTGCCGTGACAAAATGAGCTCGGAAACTACCGTTCATTACGAGGTGAACAACTACGATGACTTTACCGTTTATTCGGGAGAAGCTCTGACTTGTTGGGGAAAATATGTCGATAATATTATTCCCGGCGTCAAATGGGAAACGACGATCAACCAGCCGCGAATGCTTTACTCCTGCGGCTTCAAGCGCGGATATAAAGCGCTTGTGCCGGGCGATTTGGTGCTCAGCAGCAGCCAAGAGGCTCCCGAGGGCTTTGCATCCATTCAGGATGTGAAGTTCCCCTACGAAAAAAAGCCGCTCAACCTTGCGTATTATATCCACGACAGAAACGATCAATGCAGCCCGGCGTATCTTTATATAAACAGAGCCGCTCCCGTAAAAGGAAAGTATATCGCTTCCGTAAATGTCGCGACTTATAATCCCGATCCAAAGTGGGAAAAGGCGGAGCGCCAAGCCAATAACGATTTCTCCAATGATTTATGTTATATCGCTTTGCTCAGCAGCTCGGCGGAGATCATCAACCAAAGTCTTGCGCTGTTCCCCGCGGAGACGTGGTATACTAAGCAATCGACCGATGATCCGCACTACAGTGGCAGCCTCGGTTCCCTTGAATACAATACAAAGGCGACATATTTGGGCGTAACCTACACCGACAATCCTGCGAAGGCTGTTCACGGCTTGCTGCGCCTTAAGGCGCGGGACGGCGTGACTCCCACGGAGACCCTGACGGTTAACGGAGCCAAGTATTCGCTTGTTCAAAATGTTTCGTCCAAGGAGCCTGTTCCGATCTACTCGGCAAATATGGATAGCTATTATCTTTATACCACCACCAGCTCGGGCGGAAGCTCCACCGGCGACCCGATAACCGGGATACAGATTTCCGAGAAAGTTTTTGAGCCGAAAATGTCAACCGTGCTGACGGTTATCAAGGGCGATACACCTGCGCAGAAGGACTTTTACGGCAAAGTAACGTCACAGGCGCAATACGCGGTTCCTTACGGCGATACAAACGACGTTCTGTTTATCCATCAAAAGACAAATGCGAATCTTACCGGTATCGACAGCTTCTTTGTCGGCGTAGGCGATTCGGAGAGTGAGGCTATGAAAGACCTGCTCACGCAGGGCGCGACCAACTGCCTGCCCCTGAATCTTAACAAGGGTTCATCGAGCGACGCGTGCGTTTTCATAGGCTATCATTACTACAATCCCGAATATGTCAACACAAGAAGGACGAAGTATTATATGGAAAACGCGGTCAAGGATCTGTATGTTTATGTCGGCGATAAGCCCGAAAAGCGATTGACGATCGACAAGCGCAAGTACACGCTCTGCGGCAACCGCAATCTAAATTACGGAACAGGCGGCACGCCGATGTATCTCTATCAGACGACGGCGCTTATCAACAGCAAGGATAAAAAAGATGCGTCATACATCACATCTATCGCAGCTGCGCAGTATGACAGGGTGCCGGAGGATATCGCCGAGAACAGATGGGAAAATCTTCTGACTACGGAAAACAAACGCATCAATTTGAACGAGGGTGTGAGGGGCTTTGACAAAAATGACGATAAGCAACACCTCGTCGATTCCAGAGTATATGTTTTCATCCACCGCAACGATAACTACGTCAAGCCCGAGGCGGTCATCACAGGCGGCTATATCAAGGACACCACCATATTCGGCGATGTTGTTCTGGAAAAAAAAGTAAAGGAGATTTTATCGCTATGAATATCAAAAAGACAAGCCAAAACGGAGTTCTGACCTTTGAGCTTGAAGGGCGGCTGGATTCTGTATCTGCTCCCGAGCTTGAAACAGAAGTCAACGAGTCGATAAACGACGCCGAAGCCGTTGTGTTTGATTTCACCAAACTGGAGTATCTGTCCTCGTCGGGGCTGCGTATTCTTCTGACCTCGCAGCAGATCATGGAAGAAAAAGGGCTGCGGGATGTTACCGTCAGGGGAGCGAAACCGGTTATAAAATCCGCCTTTGAGGTCACAGGCTTCAATAATGTTTTGAATGTAGAATAATAATTAACGGAGGTTGGTTATGCCGAAAAAAAGCGTAAGAGACATGACAAAGCTGGAACGTATGCGACATTCACTGTCCAACCGCGTGTTTCGCGCTGTGCTTTTCGGTTCCGTATCGCTCGGAGTGATCTGCCTGATGATAGGGCTCGGATCAAATACCGTAGCTGTCGCAAGACAGGATATTTCAACTGCATTTAATCTGTCGCGCAGCACTGCCGCTGTTTTGGGCAAGACAGCAGATACCGAAGCCCTTTCGCGGGAGGTTATGACGCGTTACCGCTCTCTGTCGGATTCGGAAAGAGCCGACCCGCATAGTGAAGCCTATTCCGCTCATTTTGCGGATATTGTAGATCGCGGGGATTATAAAAAGCTTATTTCCGTGTTGTCGGACTTTAAGGAGTCGAGCGACGTATATGCCATTTATCTCGCTATGTACGACAATAAGACCGACGCGATAGTTTATATCGTCGATCCCGAGGAGGATCACGACGAGCAGTGCAAGCCCGGCGAATGGGAAAGCGTCGATCACGAGGGGATCGAAAAATTCCTGAATTGGGACGGCACCGGTATGCTCTATGATATCGGCTATACACAAAACTACGGCTGGATGTGTACTTCGGGAGTCCCTGTCCGCGCACGTTCGGGCGAAGTGACTTGTTTTGTTCTTGCCGACATCACCCTAAATAATGTTGTTTCGGGAATTTGGAGCTTCGTTTTACAGTTTTCTCTCGGGATATTGCTCACTGTCACCCTGTTCGGTATTCTGTTCCTGCGCCGTATGAAAAAGACGGTCGTTGAGCCGATCAACGCCATAACGGACGCCGCACAGAATTATACGGCGGACAAAAAGGCGGGTGTTCAGCAAACCAAGCACTTTGCCGACCTTGATATCCGAACGGGGGACGAGATAGAGAATCTCGCACTCACCGTCAAGGAAATGGAATATAGTTTGACGGATTATGAAATGAACCTCACAAGGATCACGGCGGAAAAGGAGAGGATCAACACCGAGCTTTCACTCGCCAACAAAATACAGGCGGATATGCTGCCGAATATTTTTCCTGCATTCCCCGACCGCGAAGAATTTGACATTTATGCTTCAATGACTCCTGCAAAAGAGGTTGGCGGCGATTTCTACGACTTCTTCTTTGTAGACCATGATCGTCTTGCAATGGTGATCGCCGACGTTTCGGGAAAGGGCATACCTGCGGCAATGTTTATGGTGATGACTAAGGGTATGATTGCGACGCAGTGTATGAGCGGTCACAGTCCCGCACAGATCCTGACGGATGTAAACAAGCTGATCTGCGCCAATAACCGTGAAAAAATGTTTGTGACGGTCTGGCTCGGTATTCTCGATCTGAAAAGCGGCGAGCTGATCGCTGCGAATGCAGGACATGAATATCCGATCATAAAAAAAACCGGTTCGGATTTTGAGCTTATCAAGGATAAGCACGGCTTTGTCATCGGCGGATTTAAAAGAATGACGTATCAGGATTACACGCTTCAAATGGAGCCGGGCAGCAAGCTGTTCGTCTATACCGACGGCGTAACGGAGGCGACAAACGCCGATAATGAATTGTTCGGCATTGAGCGTACCGTTACTGCGCTGAATAAAGCGAGAGACGAGTCTGTGCATAACGTATTGGTAACGGTTGCAACGGATGTCTGCGAATTTGTCGGAGACGCGGAACCGTTCGACGACCTCACGATGATGTGCGTTGAGTATTTCGGAAAGCCTTTGTCAAAGGAGCTGACGGTACCTGCAAGAATCGACAGCCTGCCGCAGCTCACAGACTTTGTTGACGCTGAGTTGGATAAAGTGAATTGTCAGTCTGACACGCGATCTCAGATCAATGTAGCGATCGACGAGGTTTTCGGAAACATTGCGCGTTACGCTTATCCGAACGCCGAGGGCAACGCCACGTTACGCATACAAATAAACCGTAGCAAGACGGAGATCACACTGACCTTTATCGACAGCGGAGAGCCGTTTGATCCTCTAAAAGTTGAAGAACCCGATACCGAGCTTCCCGCAAGACAGCGCAAGGTCGGCGGACTCGGCATCTTCATGGTGAAAAAGACGATGGACGAAATCGGATATGAATATAAAGACGGGCAGAATATTCTGACGATCAAGAAAAATCTCAATCAAAAAAGGTCTATAACACAAGTTCCCGAATAGAGCAGCAAAATTACAAAAAGCCGCAAACCCCAAATTTACTGAGGTCTGCGGCTCTGTTTTTTCTTCATTTTATCCTTTACAGGATAAACATGGCGTCGCCGAAGCTGAAAAATCTGTATTTTTCTTTTACGGCAATTTGATAGGCGTTCATAATGTTTTCGTAGCCCGCGAAGGCTGAAACAAGCATTATCAGCGTGCTTTCGGGCAGGTGAAAATTCGTCACAAGCCCGTCGAGCACCTTGAACTCGTAGCCCGGATAGATGAAGATATCAGTGAAGCCGTCGCACGGCTTGATTTCGCCGTACTGCGTGGCTACGCTTTCGAGCGTGCGGCAGGAGGTCGTGCCTATCGCGATCACCCTTCCGCCGTTTTGCTTTGTTTCGTTTATCATCCGCGCTGTTTCAGCGGGTATCTCGTAGTGCTCGCTGTGCATTTTGTGTTTTGTAACGTCATCGACCTTAACGGGACGGAAGGTGCCGAGACCGACGTGCAGGGTGACGTAAGCGATCTTAACGCCCTTTGCGCGTATTCTTTCCATAAGCTCCTCGGTGAAGTGCAGCCCTGCGGTGGGAGCCGCTGCCGAACCGATTTCATTGCTGTAAACCGTCTGATAGCGCTCCTTGTCCTTCAGCTCCTCGGTGATGTAAGGGGGGAGAGGCATTTGACCGATTTTATCAAGCGTTGCAAAAAAGTTTTCGTCACAGTCGAAATCAACAACGCGGTTGCCGTCCTCCCTGACCTCGGCAACCTCAGCGGTCAGTATGCCTTCTCCGAATGAAAATCTTGCTCCCTCGCGCGCCTTTTTGCCGGGCTTGCAGAGAGTTTCCCAGCGGTTTCCCGAAATTTGCCTCAGCAGAAGAAACTCGACTCTCGCGCCTGTTTCCTCTTTTACTCCGTATATCCTCGCGGGCAGCACTCGCGAGTCATTAGCAACTATGAGGTCGCCTTCCTGCAAATATTCGATTATATCGCTGAAACGGCGGTGACTGATTTCTCCGCTGTTTCTGTCCAGAACCAACAGACGCGAGCTGTCGCGCGGCTCAACCGGCGTCTGTGCAATCAGCTCCTTTGGCAGTTCGTAATAAAAATCGCTTGTTTTCATAACAAAAACCTTCCCGAATGAATAATAAGATGAAATTCAGCCTGCAAAATAATTGACAATAATCATATAAAATGATATATTATTTAATAGGGTAATTTGGAAAACATCCCGTATTTTGCGGTTGCGCGCGTTCGCGCCATTATATAATAGTATATTTTTCAAAATAAGGCAACCGTTTTTTGAAATTTGTCTCAATCGGAGGAATCACAGTGAGAAAGTATAATGTAGGAATCATCGGAGCTACCGGCATGGTAGGACAGCGTTTCGCGCTTTTGCTTGAGAATCATCCGTGGTTCGAGGTAACAGCTCTCGCCGCAAGCGCCAGAAGCGCGGGCAAAAAGTACGGCGACGTTGTTGACGGCAGATGGCACATGGCTAAGCCCCTGCCCGATAAATATAAGGACATGGTTATTCTCGACGCGGAAAACGTTGAGGAGGTCGCATCTAAGGTTGATTTTTGCTTCTGCGCGGTCAATATGAAAAAGGACGAGATCCGCGAGCTTGAGGAAAAATACGCTAAAGCCGAGTGTCCCATCGTTTCCAACAACTCGGCTCACCGCTTCACCCCCGACGTTCCGATGGTAATTCCCGAAATCAACGCGGATCACATCAAAATCATCGAGGCTCAGAGAAAGCGCCTCGGAACAAAACGCGGCTTTGTCGCCGTCAAATCAAACTGCTCCCTGCAAAGCTATGTTCCCGCAATAAACCCGCTGAGAGAGCTCGGCGTTAACAAGGTTCTCGCCTGCACATATCAGGCTATTTCGGGAGCGGGCAAAACCTTTAAGACATGGCCTGAAATGGTTGATAACCTCATTCCGTATATCGGCGGCGAGGAGGAGAAATCCGAGAAAGAGCCGCTCAAGATTTGGGGAAGCATTAAGGACGGCGAGATCGTTCTCACCGATGAGATCGCAATAACCTCTCAGTGCCTGCGCGTTCCCGTTTCCGACGGTCACACGGCGGCGGTGTTCATGTCGTTCAAGGACGGCGTGAAAAAGCCCTCTGTTGAGGAAATCATTTCGGTGTGGGAGAACTATAAGGGCAGAGCGCAGGAGCTTGAGCTTCCGAGCGCGCCCAAGCAATTCCTCCACTACTTTACCGAGCCCGACCGTCCGCAGATCAAGTCCGAGAGAAATCTCGAAAACGGCATGGCGGTTTCCGTCGGCAGACTCAGAGAGGATACC
>JBGUPW010000218.1:0-8887 GCA_045130495.1 Ruminococcus sp.
CGGCGCCGATTCTCTGGACGTTGTAGACCTGCTTATGTCAATTGAGGACGAGTTTGATGTTGAGGTTCCCGACGAGGAAATCGAAAATATCAGAACAGTAGGCGCTCTCGTAACTTATATCGAGGCGAATTCCTGATTTTTTTCATAACACTTAAAAGACGCCGGCTTTGGTTGGCGTCTTTTTTTCGGCTCAAATTCAAATCGATCCCGCCGTTGATGAACGATTCGGGAGATTAACGTTCCCAAAGGCGGGCATGGGTGCAGCGTCACGCTGCCTTTTTTATAGATTTTCGTATAAAATTATTGAAATCGGCGGGAAAATAGTTTATAATAAGCTATGACTATAATAAAACAGCATTATATTTATTAAGGAGGTTTCATAATGCTTTGTCCAAAATGCAACGCTCCGATCAATGAAGGGCAGACTTTTTGCGAAAACTGCGGAGAGCCTTTGCCGGAACCACAGGAAATTGATGACGAAATAGTTTTTGCCAATAATTACGATGTGGTATATCGTCAGATTCCATGGAGGCTGATCCTGCCGATAGCGGCGGCGGTATTGATTATTGTCGCGGCAATTATTGTTTATTTCGTGATAAACCAAGCCGACAAGTCCACTACGAAGCCGTATGTCCCCGGCACGCTTATCGAAACGACAGTGCCTGTGGCGACTGTCAAGCCACGTAAGACGACTGAGCCTACGACCACGCAGTCTGTTACAACAGAATCACCCACAACAGAGCAGCCCACTACAGTGCCGCCCACAGCTGCACCGCCCGTAACAACGCCGCCTGTAACCAATCCTCCCACGACGATCGATACCAGAACCGATAACGAAAAGGTTCAGGAATATGCGCAAAAATCGGGAATCATAGACGCGCTCAAATCAACAGCCGATGAAAATATGACGGTAAATGTCACCGTTGAGCAGTGCATCGTCATAGCATCATATAAGGTAAATGCGGATTGCACCGATGAAGGCTACACGGAGTACTTCAAGCAATTAACAACTTATTATGATACGCTTTGTACAAATCTTGACAGAGCTGTTTATGAAATGAGAACAAACACCGGAGTTTCAAATGCGACCTTGCACGTTGTTGCCGTCGATCGCAACGGGGTCCAGTTCTACAGCCGCATAGTTGATTAAGAAATGTTGCTTTGATCACAAATTTAAGGCAATACTTTTCGTCTGAAATATAATTATTTGGAGGTAAAAAATGAATTGTCCAAAATGTTTCAATCCCTTGCAGCCTAACCAAAAATTCTGCGAGGTTTGCGGAACGAAAGTCGGCGCTGCCGAAATGGATGTAGATAGAACCGTAGCGGCAGATCCATACGATATCCCCGAACAGCCGCAGACGGCTCAGGAGCCTCAGCAGCCCTCGCCGTGGCAGCAGCCCGAGCAGCAACCCGAACAGCAGCAGGCTTCACCATGGCAACAGCCCGAGCAGCAGCAACCCGAACAACAGCAGGCTTCACCATGGCAACAGCCAGAGCAGCAGCAACCCGAACAACAGCAGGCTTCGCCGTGGCAACAGCCCGAGCAGCAACCCGAACAACAGCAGGCTTCACCGTGGCAGCAGCCCGAGCAGCAGCAATCACCGTGGCAGCAGCCCGCACAGCAACAGGCTTATCAACAGCCTCAGCAGCCTCAACAGCCCTCGGCATGGCAGCAGCCGTCCCGGTACGGCCCCGCACAGTCACGTCACGACTTTTCACAGCAGTATCGGCAGTATCAGCAGCCGTCGCAGTATGCAAGCTCTCAGCCCGAATATAATAACGGCTACGGCTACAATACAATGACGACGACACAGAAAAAGGGCTTTAATCCCAAGATATTGATAATCGTTATTGCCGCCGTGCTTGTGGTCGCGGGAATTGTTTTGGGCATTGTTTTCGGTGTAAGGGGCTGTGCAGCCAACTCTCACCAAATCGTAAGCGCGACAACGGGAGTAGTTTTAGCCGAAAATGAAGCCATTAATACAAATGACAGCGATGCTGAGAGCAAGCTGAACGCTTTTTTGAATTCCGAGAACAGAAAGTCTGTTACCGAGCAGGAAATCAACAGCGAGATGAACGGCGCCGGAACCACAACGATCTTTGCAAAAGGAAACGCTGTTGTGTTCGAGATAAACGTCAATCAAGCGCTTGACAGTTCGCAGAAGGACGCTTTCAAACAGTATATGGATCAGTCTATCACATCCTATGGCTCGGCTCTTTCAAGCATAAGAAGCGAGAGCAAATGCGAGAACGCGGTACTGGTTTTCGCGGTTGTAGACAGCAACAAGGAAAATATTTACAGTAAGGTTTTCAGCTAAATTTTGACAACTTAAAAACATCAACACCGTTCGGCAACAGCCGGACGGTGTTTTTTACGGAAACTTTTCTCTCCGGCCGTTGATGAACATTTGGTAGATGAATGTCT
Source organism: Ruminococcus sp. (assembly GCA_045130495.1). Classification (GTDB taxonomy): domain Bacteria; phylum Bacillota; class Clostridia; order Oscillospirales; family Acutalibacteraceae; genus Ruminococcoides. The sequence continues at coordinate 2,429 of JBGUPW010000218.1, forward strand.
CCAAAAGCGGGCAGGGGTGCACTTCAAGCTGCAAAACTATTTACAAATTGTTTTATTTTTGTTAAAATAAATATATAACAATGACGGGAGGCTGTGCAATGAACGGAATGAACATAAGTGACGAAATGATACGCTATATGAGGCTGCTTTCGGAGAAGTATCCCTCGGAGCGCGCCTTGACGCGCGAGATAATCAACCTCAACGCCATCTTAAATCTGCCGAAGGGCACCGAGCACTTTATGAGCGATTTACACGGCGAGTACGAGGCATTTTATCACATCTTAAACAACTGCTCGGGAGTAGTGCGCGAAAAGGTGGAGATCTGCTTTGCGGATACTTTGAGCCACGACGAGATAAAGGAGCTTTGTACCCTGATCTATTACCCCGCCGAAAAGCTGAGGCTGCTAAAGCGTGAGCGCGAGCTTGACGAAGAATGGTACCGCGCAACGCTTGAGCATATGCTTGAGGTAGCCCGCGTGCTTTCCTCAAAATACACGCGTTCAAAGGCGAGAAAAGCTATGCCCGAGGACTATGCCTACATAATCGACGAGCTTCTTCACGCCCAAAAGGACGAGGACAACAATCAGGTTCACTATCACAATGTTATATTAGATACGATAATCAGCATTGACGCGGACGATTTTGTGATCGCGCTGGCGCAGCTTATAAAGCGCCTTGCGGTTGACCGACTGCACATCGTCGGTGATATTTTCGACAGAGGAGCGGGAGCAGAAAAAATCATGGATCTTCTTCTCGGCTATCACTCTCTCGATATCGAGTGGGGCAACCATGATATTCTGTGGATGGGAGCCGCCTGCGGAAGCGAGGTCTGCGCGGCGGGCGTTGTTCGCAACTGTATTCACTACAACGCCGTTAACACGCTCGAAAGCGGCTACGGCGTCAGCCTGCGACCTCTCACTCTCTTTGCCCAAAAGCTCTATCCCGACCGTGCCCCAATGAAGGCGGCTCTTGCGGCGATAACCGTTATGCGGTTCAAATTAGAGGGTCAGCTTATCAGGCGCAATCCCGACTTCAACATGGACGACCGTCTGCTGCTTCACAGGGTCAATTTTGACGACGGCACCATCGAGCTTGACGGCGTGGTCTATCCTCTCACCGAAACCGATTTCCCGACCGTTGACAGAGATGATCCCTATGAGCTTTCCGACGGCGAAAAGGAAGTTATCGCGGAGCTCACCGAATCCTTCACAGGAAGCGGCAAGCTTAAAGAGCACGTTGCATTTTTGTATGACAACGGCGGAATGTATTGCGTTTACAACGGAAATCTGCTCTATCACGGCTGCGTCCCGTTGAATGAGGACGGCGGCTTTGAGCAAATAAAATTGTTCGGCGGGCTGTGGAGCGGCAAGGAGCTGTTTGACATGGCTGAGTCGAGGGCGCGCGGCGCGTTCTTCAAAAAGGAGAAAGACCGCTCCGAGCTCGATTTCATGTGGTTCCTGCACTGTGGCGAAAGCTCTCCGCTCTGCGGAAGAAAGACAAAGACGTTTGAGCGCGCCTACATAGCGGACAGCCGCGCGTGGCACGAGAACAAAAACCCCTACTACCGCTATTATTATGAAAAGGAAATCTGCACCGCGATCTTGGCGGAATTCGGGCTTGAATCACCGATGTCGCACATCATAAACGGTCACACCCCGGTGCGCACCGTCAAGGGCGAGCTGCCCATACGCGCCGACGGCAAGCTGCTTGTGATAGACGGCGGCTTTTGCAGGAATTACCACGCCAAAACGGGAATTGCGGGCTACACGCTCATTTTCAACTCTCACGGACTGCGGCTGAAGGCGCACCGCCCGTTTGAAACGATTGAAAAAGCGCTCAGCGAGAACCGCGACATACATTCAAGCTCCGAGATAGTCGAAACCGAACAGCGCCGCGTTATGGTCTTTGCGACCGACACGGGCGAGCTGATACAAAACGAAATAGCCGACCTGTGCCTGCTGCTCGATTTGTACCGCCGAGGCGTCATAGTTCCGAACACAAACAACCCGATTCCGGAATAAGCTTTGCGACGTTCGCGTATTTCGTCGCATGTTAACTGTTTAAACGAAGGTGATAAAAAATCATAACAAAGATATAATAACATATTGATTTCTTATATATATTAAGGTACAATGTATTATATTAAAATTGCTATATGAGGTGATTAGTTATGAAAAAATTATTATGCTTGTTAATGACGTTGGTTTTTGTTGCAACGCTCTTTCCGTTTGGCACGTTTTCTGTCGGAGCTTATGAAAAAACAGTCGGCGGATATGCTGCATTGGGAGAGTACACGCCTTCCAGCCCCAACATTAACACTCAGCGGCTGATGTTTGCCATGCCGGACTCATGGCAGAACGATATTACAAAAGACCCAAGGTGCGGCGGCGCGGCGGGCATTTACTGGTGGATGGGATATGACACTCCTGACGCTGTTGCCGACGGTCACGGCTGGCCGGGCTACAAGGCTCAAAAAGTTAATGAAACCGGCGTCGGCAACCTGTTTGCCGTTGATGTTCCGACCTACGGAAACGGTGACGCGGGCAACGCCAACATGATTATTTGGAACAACTACATCAATAGCGGTACCGAAACAGACACTACCCGGAACCCCTTCTATTCGGCTGCCCGTCAGACCCGTGACTATCTGGCTGCGCCTCTTTCAAGATTCGATAAAAGCAAGATTTATGACCCTGTATTCAGATACGCTTACAAGAAAATTTTTACTGATGCGGGCATTGACGGCGCAGAGGATCTGAATCTTAACTCTAATACATTTTGGGTAGACATCAATAAAATTTCAGCCGTATATCTCGGTAACGATTGGGGTAAGCTCTCTGCGGATGAAAAAGAGTGTCAGTCTCTCGATGTTCTTGACGAAATTCAAGACAACGGCGGATTTGATTTATCTGAATTCGGCGACTATGCGGATAACTTCTTTAACGAAGACTATATTGATGAAATATATCCTGCCGAGGAGCCTCAGTACTACGGGCTGAGCTTTACCTACGACAACATGGTATTCGTTGTCAACTTTGATCCTGATAAGATGATTCCCGACCCTACCGGCTTAATCGGTTTTGACGGTAACTTTTTCTTCTATTACGGCGGCGGTGAGTACGGCTCATGGCCTACGAAGGAGCTGAATGAAAAGATGGGCGGCGTAAGCGGCAACTTTGCAACCGGTGATGTGCCTTTGCCTATTTTGGTGGGAGATGTCAGCATGGACGGAGCAATAACCGTTGCTGATGTTACGATCATTCAGCAAGCCCTCGCGGAGTTCAAACCCCTGACCAACGAACAGATCGCCGCCGCAGACGTTGACGGCAACGGCACTGTCACCGTAGCCGACGCGACAAGACTTCAAATGTACTTGGCTGAGTTTGATGTTGAGCTGGGCTGATTATAATTAAATGCGCCTTCCTCCAATTCCTGCGGTCGGCTGAGCCGACAATCAGTCCGCGGCAGCGTGACGCTGCACCCAATTCGCGCATCTAAATAACATAAAAATCCTTCCTCCAACTCCCGCGTTTGACCGCGCCGTTGAAGGAAGGTTTATTTTATAGCTATTTACTAATAGGCGCCGAAAGCGCCCACCGGCGCGCGCCGTTGAAGGAAGGTTTTCTTTTTAGCGATTTTTTAATAGGCGCCCTGCCCCGTCGTGGCAACGACGCTGCTTTAGCAGCCTTGCTGCATTGAGCACGCAGATCACGCAAACGCCCGTGTCGGCTAAAACGGACATCCACATTTGCGCGATCCCGAAGAACGCGAGCACTATCACAGCCGCCTTTACCGCGAGGGCAAAGGTGATGTTCCCCCTGACGGTGCGCATCGTTCTTTTTGCGAGGCGCACGGCTTTCGGCAGGGCGGTCAAATCTCCCGACGCAAGCACCGCGTCGGCTGCTTCTATCGCGGCTTCCGCACCCAGTCCCATTGCGATGCCGCAGTCGCTCTTGCTCAGCACCGGAGCGTCGTTTATGCCGTCTCCCACAAAGCAGACCGTGTCGCCGCTTTCCTGTATCTCTCCGATGATGTTAAGCTTATCCTGCGGCATAAGCTCCGCGCGGTACTCGATATCGCCTAACTCGTCCCGAATCTGCTCCGCGCCGCGCCTTGTGTCGCCCGTCAGCATGAGAAGCCTTTTCACGCCGTTCTCTTTCAGACTGCGAAGTATGTCCTTTGCCTCGGGGCGGATAGTATCGCCGATTTCAAGCGCTCCCGTCAGTTTGCCGTCATAAATAAGGTATACCAAATTTTTATCTTTAAGCTCATCGGGAGCGGGATTTTTGAGAAGCTTTGAGTTGCCGCAGGAAACCGTCTTGCCCTTGTAAAGCGCTGAGGTTCCGCAGCCTGCGATCTCGCGGTAATCGCTGAGCCTGACGTTCGGCTCAGGAGCGAACTCTTTGATCGCCTGCGCGATAGGGTGAGAGGAGTATTGCTCGCACGCGGCGGCAAGCTCCAAAACCTCATTCTCGCTCATGCCGTTGTAGGCGTATACTTTTTTAACTCGGATTTTGCCGGTTGTGAGAGTGCCCGTTTTGTCAAACGCCATGCAGTCCGCTTTTGCAAGGGCTTCAAGATATTTTCCGCCCTTGATAAGTACGCCCATGCGCGAGCCTGCGCCGATTCCCGAATAATAGGACAGCGGAACCGAAATGACGATCGCACAGGGACAGCTTGCCACAAGCACGATAAGCGCCTTGTAAATCCATTCGGTGAAGCTGCCGAAGCCGAGCAGGGGAGGCAGGATGGCTGTGATCACCGCGAGCGACACCACAACAGGGGTATAGATGTTAGCAAAGCGAGTGATAAGCTTTTCGCGTGTGCCCTTCTGCGCCGCGGCGTCCTCAACCATTCGGAGAATACGCGTGGCGGTACTGTCACCGAATTCGCCCGTCGTTTTGAGCGTCAGCAGACCGTCGCCGTTGATAGAGCCGCTGAGAGCTTCGCCGCCCTCTGTGATTCGACGGGGCAGACTTTCGCCCGTGAGTGCGGAGGTGTCGAGCGTCGATTCTCCGCTGAGCACAACGCCGTCGAGAGGAACGCGCTCATGCGGTTTAACAATAATTATCGAGCCTGCTTTTACGCTTTCGGCGGGAACCTGACGCTCCTCGCCGTTCTCCATTATTGTCGCGGTGTCGGGACGAATCTGACTAAGCTTTTCGATGTCACGGCGGCTCTTGCCGACTGCCAGATCCTCGATGAATTCACCCACCGAAAACAGTATCGTAACCGCTGCCGCCTCGACATATTCGCCGAGGATAAACGCCGCTATAACCGCTATGGTTATCAGCACGGTTTCCTCAATGCGCAGCCTGAATGCGTTTTTAAAGCCCTTTAGGAACACGTCATAGCCTGCGCAGAGCGTAGCCGCCAGACTAAGTGAGAACACTATCCAATCGTTATGCTCCCAATGTGCAAACAGATGAACCGCTGCCGCCGCTATACCTAAAACGATTGAAATCGCAAGGAAAATCTTCTTCGCCGTGCCGCCCTCGCCGTGCTCATGTCCGTGGTCGTGCCCATGTTCATGTTCTCCGCAGCAGCCATCGTGACAGTGTTCTCCGTGCGCCTCGTGATTGTGCTCGCGGTGATCGTTGCCGCCGTGCGGATCATCCTCAACCGTGACGCGCACGCCTTCTTCAATGCTGTCGCAAATCGCCTGAATTTCTTCGAGAGTGTTTTCTCTGTCACTTTCAAAGCGCAGCCGCTTGGTTGCAAAATTGAAGCTCACTTCGCTGTAGCCCTCGGTCTGCGCGATTTTCGACTCGATTTTGGATGCGCAGTGAGCGCAGTTTAGGTTTTCAAGAATATATGTCTGTTTCATAATATCACTCCAAAATGTGATCCATGCCCATTTCTATGATTTTCTTCACATGGTCGTCGTCAAGGGAATAGTACATCTGCTTGCCGTCGCGACGCGCACGAACCAACTTGTTCTGACGCAGCACGCGGAGCTGATGTGAAATTGTGCTCTGCTCCATGCTCAAAGCCTCGGCAATGTCGTTGACCGCAAGCTCGCTGTCGGAGATAAGCACCATTATCCTGAGCCGTGTGGAGTCTCCGAACACCTTGAACAGATCGGCAAGCTCAAACAGATATTCAATGTCGGGTATGTCATGTGTATTCATAAGCGATCACCTGAGTTATATATTTGAACATATGAATAGATGTTCATTTAATGATTTGAGTATAGCATATTTTTCATCGGCTGTCAAGATGAATTTTTTCTGTAGGATATTTTTATCCCGCAATTGATAGTGCTTTGAAAGATGATAAAACATAAGGAACCACTTATTATTTCACGCCTGACGGAGGTATATAAAAATCGAGTAGGAGGCTGCTTAACTAATGGGCTGCCCCCTGCTCGATTGTGTATTTTTTCACAGTGCCTTTGTCAAGATACCTTAGTGTTTCCTGTCATTTTATATGTCTTTGATATAGAAGTCGGGAGACTTG
>JBGUPW010000219.1:0-21426 GCA_045130495.1 Ruminococcus sp.
TCATCTGAGTACGTGACTATAATACACCCTAACTTTCACAAAGTCAACACTTTTTCTTCACTTTTTTTCGATTCAGAGCCTTAGATACATTGCACAATTTCACATATTATTTTTTGTGCAATATAACAACAGCCTTCCTTTGACTTCCGCATTATAACGGACTGCCAAAGGAAGGCTGTTTTTGACTATTTGTTTTTCCCCGACGCGTTTCTGTAGAAGCTTATGACCATATTCATAAACTCCTCGTCCAAAACATTTGCACGGGCTTTGTCGTCGGGGTTCTCGGTTTCGGCGAGATACCTTGCCGCGTCGCGGCTCAGCCACGCCGAGCTGTGCGCCGAGCGGTATCGATCGTCAATTTCGACCACGACCGCGTTCGGATTTGTTATCCTGTCCGCCCTGTTAAGAATACTGATTTCATACGGGATCCTTTCGTCCCTGTCGCTGCCCACGATCATCACGGGCGTGTCGGTGCTGTTTATCGCGCTTACGGCGGACAAGTCGGATTTATCGCCGAACAGAAAAAAATTTTGCAGGCACATGAACGGATATTGCACGTCGGCAAGTATACCTACATATTTTTTCGCGCTGCTGAGCATATTCTCATTCGGCGAGTCAAAGCCCGACACGCAAACCACGGCGCGGATATTGTCCTCGTCCATGAGCGCGGTCGTGACCGCATAGCCGCCCAGACTGTGCCCGTAAAGCAAAAGCGGAAGCGCGGCAAGATCCTTTTCGGACTTGATATACTCGATCGCCGCCACGGTATCTAACCTTGCCTGCGGAATGCCCACGGTACCTCCGCCCTCGCTGCGGCCTACTCCGGTGTTATCAAAGGTCAGCACCGAAAATCCGCTGTCCACAAAGCGGAGGATCTCGGGCAGGTGACGGTCGGCGCAGGAATTGATACCGTTCGCCACAAGCACAAGTCCCGCGCTTTCTTTCGGCGGACGGTATACAAATCCGCACAGCCTGTTGTCTCCCGAATAAAATCTGACTTCGGCGCGGGGATATTTTTCGGCGTCTATATCATTATAGGTCAGTTCAAACGCGTTTACGGTGTTTGTGCGCGCGAATATGAAGCGGAACACGATAGCCGAGCCCGCCATTGAAAAAATCACATAGGAAAGCACTGTCGCGATAAGAATAATGCACACCCTCTTTATGCGGCGTTTGTTTTTTAATAACGTCTGCATATATGCTCTCCTTTTTATGATTGACCGGTTTTCGGGTATTATACAAACGCGCCGAAGTTGCATCCGGCGCGTTTGTATGATTCATATTTAGCTGATTTAGCTGATCCGGCTGGCACTTGCAGTATCGCTTATTGCCTTGCTGAGCGCAGACTCAAGACCCTGGGGATCATTGGCAGCAGCAATGACAAAAACAATGATGCAAACAACCCAAACAATAAGTATGCAAATGCTGATTATCAGACCTGCGATCGAAAGGCGCTTACCGATTCTTACCTGATTGGAAATATCGCCGTAGGTTGCGATATAGCTATTGGCCATGTTAAGACCGATAATTGAGAAGATCAGACCGAGAATACCGGTTGATAAGCCGAATGCAAGTCCGAGAATACCGAACACCAGAACCTTTGAAGGATTGCCGGCAGGCTGTTGTGTGCGAACGTTATTATCCATAATAATCTCCTTTCCGCGGAATGACCGCTGATTTACTCTCCGACTATTCCGTCGGGTATATTATTATTGTCGCATATTTCTTGCAAAAAATCAACAATTATTTTGTCATATTTTTCGGGAGCGTTAATTTTTATGTGTGAATGTGCTCCCTTTTCAAAGTAAACCAACCTCTTAGGCGCATTGCAACGTTCGTACAAATCCTTTGCGCGTTCCGGCAGGGAGTATTTGTCCTCCTTGCTTTGCAGCATAAGTATGGGCTTTTTTAGCTTGTGTATACGGAAAATCGGACCGTCGTTTTTGATGTCGTAGCCCGTGAACAGCTTAATATAGCCGCGAACCTCCGGCAGCGCGGGATAGACGGGCTGCTTTGCCTCTTTGATATGATAATACAGGCTCTCGTAGAAGCAGGTGAACATTCCCTCGGAGGTCATGCCTTGGAGATACTCGGGGCAGTCGTCGGCGGTCAGCGCGAAAAGGGCGTTTGAAGCGCCTATGCAGATACCGTGCATGAACACAAGGCGGTTTCCGAAATCGTCGTGCAGCATTTGCGCCCAGCGCAGAATGTCGAGGTACTCGTTGTAGCCCAAAGAATTCAGTCTGCCGTCCGATTTGCCGTGCGAACGGTTATCTATCACCAAGACGTTATATCCCGCCGCGCGGTAAGGCTCGGCAAAGTAGTAAGAGTAAAGCAGCGACTCGGTGCGTCCCGCGATAATTATTGCCGCCTTGTCACAGCCGAAGTCAAAATACTCGCCGAACAGGTGATATTTTCCGCTGTAAACATCTACCTCGCGTTTTTTGTCGGCGTATTTGTCTGCCCACTCCATGCCGATGTTAAACATTTCGGTTATTTCCCTGTCCTTGGGCAGGCTGCATTTTCGCCGCCACTTGCTTTTGCGAGTGCGAACCAGAAGAATTACGTATATTCCCGCGGGAATAATGACCAGTGGCGCCAAAACCAGAAAAAACGCAGCGACGCCGATAAGTAACCAAATCCAAAAACTCATATTTTCCTCATAGTTTTATTATGCCAGTCCGATGATCCAGTGGTACACGCTTTGACCGCCGTCCACAAACTCTATTTCAAGCATCGGCCAGCGTTCCTCTATTGCCTCTCTCAGCACATCCTCGCAGTCGGGGGATGAGTCGGCTCCTCTGAAAATGATGCAGGTTTCCCTGTCGTCTATGTCCTCCACGGTGCCGAGTCCGTCCATGATAGCCCGGAGGCGGTCGTTGTTAACGCAAACGATCTTATTGTCTATCAGCAAGATCTCCTCGCCCTTTTTGCAGCTTATCTCGTGATAAGCGTAGTCGCGCGAGGCGGTCGTTTCACAGAGCGTCACGGTATTTTCAAGACCACCGCGCATTTCGCGGAGCCGGAAATCAATGTCATCGCTGTTGGGAATGTCCATCGCTATTGCAAAATATCCCTCGGCAACGCTGCGTGATGGAAGCACCGTAATATTGTCCGCGCCGTAAAGCTCAACCGCCTGCTCCGCCGCCAAAATGACGTTGGGATTGTTCGGCAGCACAACGACCGCGTCGGCGTCAAGCTGCGCGAAAGCGTCGATAAACTCCTGAGAAGATGTATTCATCGTTGAACCGCCGTCGATGACCGCGTCGCAGCCCAAATCGGAGAAAAGCTTTTTCATGCCCTCGCCGTTCACCACCGCGACCGAAGCCAGCCTTTTGTGCTTGCGGGTTTTGTTCAGCTCCTTGTCGTGCTCGTTGTGCTGAACCTGCATATTTTCAAGCTTGAAGGTCAAAAACTCGCCGTATTCCTGGCTGAGAATGATTATTTTCGCGGGGATAAGCGTGTGGATATGAACCTTGACGCGCTTGCCGTCCTGAACCGCGACGATCGAATTTCCGTACAGCTTCAAGTCCTCTATATAAGAGCTGATTCTGAAGTGGCGGTTATATTTTGGGGCGTTCATAAGCTGCAAAATAAATTCCATGCAGTAACCGTCCTCAAACGCGCTGTTCTCGTTGAACAAATCAAAATTTATCTGCTTCGGCGGTTTTTCGGCAACGGGGTCGGACGGGAGCATGACGTCACCGTAGAGATATTTGAGCATACCCTCGGCTATGGCTATGAAGCCCAGCGCGCCGCTGTCAACCACACCCGCCTCCTTCAACACGGGAAGAAGCTCGGGGGTCATGGCAAGCGACTTTTTCATTTCGGCAACATACATAGACAAAAGCTGCTCGATCGTTGTGGAGCGGTTGATCTGTCCGCGTATATGCTCGATACCCTCGCGTGTCACCGTGAGGATCGTTCCCTCGGCGGGCTTAACCACTGCGCTGTAGGCGGTGCGGTAGCCCCTTATAAGGGCGTTGCGGAGCTCACCCACGCCCACCTGTGCACAGCGCGAAAGCTCGGTGTAATAGCCCTTGAAAAACTGAGAAAGGATAACGCCCGAATTTCCCCTCGCACCGAGAAGCATTCCGCCGCTGAGCCGTTTAAGGTATTCACCGGCGTTCATTTTTGTCTTTGCGTAGCGGATGCCGTTTTCAAGCGTCAGGCGCATATTTGTGCCCGTGTCGCCGTCCGAAACGGGGAACACGTTGAGCCTGTTTATCGTTTTCTCTTGGGTTTGCAGATTTGCAAGCCCGTTTTTCATCATTTGTTCAAGCTGAAAGCCGTTTATACGTTTTGTGCTCATAAAAACCTTTTACTCCGCGGAGTTTAAAAATTCGACAATCAGCGCCTTTTCTTCCTCAAGATCCTTTGAGATCGGCTTGCCGATGTAATAAGCCGCCATAAGTCCGGGGCCTACATTTATTCCCGTGGCGGGAAATACGTCTACAATTCGCACTTCCTTGGGCTTGATGGTTTCTTCGATCATCTGCTTATATTTTTCCGCCTGCGCCAGACGGTTTGACTGCGCTACAAAAATCATCTGCTCCTCGGGCTTTTCGATCGTAGCGGCGATATATTTCAGCAGCACGGAATATGCCTTTTTTGCACCCTTTGCCTTGCCTATAGGGGTCGTCATGCCGTTGTAGTCAAATTCGCCTATCGGCTTGATGCCAACAATTGTACCCATAAATGCGGCGGCGTGGTTCAATCTGCCCTTTTTCGCGACAAACGAAAGGTCGTCGAGCCAGCCCGCCTGGTGATAACGGCATTTGTTTTCCTCGATCCAAGCCGTCACCTCATCAAGCGACTTGCCCTCGTCGCGGAGCTGAGCCGCCTTGACGACCATCAGCCCGAAGCCGGGACCGAAGCGCAGCGAATCTATAACATTTATTTTCGCGTCGCTGTATTTTTCCAAAACCTGATCACGGCCTTTTACCGCAAAGTCATAAGTTCCGCTCATTCCGGAGGACATTGTGATGACCATGACATCGTTTCCCTGCGAAACGTATTTTTCATACACAGCAGCGAACATATCGGGGTTTGGGGGAGAGGTCGAGTAGTCGTTGGGATTTTTCTTGAGCTTGCTGTAATAATCCTCCCTGTCCATATCCTTCCAGCTCAGAAACTGGGAAATCTCGCCGCCGTCGGGCAGGTGGAGGTGTCCCAGCACCGGTACTATATCAAACTCCTTCTGCATCTCCTCGTTGATGTCACTGGTTCCGTCCGTGATAAGGATAAATTTCTTCATTGTATTTCATTCCTTTGCTTATTTATTCCTTTGCTTATTTAAAATATAAATCTATAAATTCGGTAAGCTCTTTTTCCGTTTTTTCCGGGTTCTTTAAGATGGACAGCGTGTGCGGCGCGTCATCTACGAGCAGCAGCTTTTTGGGTGAAGAACAGGCGTTGTAATTCGCCAGAGCCCAGCGGTGCTCCACGGTTTCGTCGCCGGTGCCGTGCAGAAAGAAAGCGGGAACGCACGTGTGCGCCAGTGTTTCGGTCGTCGCGCTCTTTATATCGACTCGCAAAAACAGCCTCGCAAGGATTCGCTGGGCGGGAACCATAATACCCGGAATGTGATTTTTGCGCGAGTCGCGCCGCATTTGTTCGTGTATGGAGTAAAATCCGCTGTCAATGACCATCGCCTTTACCGCCGTTCCGTCAAGCTTGTCGCTCGCATAAGACACCGAGGCGCCGCCCATAGAAACGCCGTAAAGCAGGATCTCCTCCGCACCCAGTTCCTGCGCACGGTTTATCCAGCTCAACACGTCGTACTGTTCGCGCAGACCGATCGTCGTCCACCTGCCGTCGCTCCTTCCGTGAGAGCGGTGACAGGCGAGCAATACATTGAAGCCGCTCTTGTACAGGAACCGCGCGTGAGCCGAAAGATTGGTGTAAAGCTCGGCGCCGATCCCGTGAAAAAGTATCGCCGTGCGGCTTTTGCCTTGGTCGTAATAATCACCGCGAAGGGTCAGCCCGTCATAAGACAGAACATCGACCTCGGTGTGCGGCTTGGCTTTGAGCCACTCGCGCGCCTCGGCTATTCTTCCGAGGTACGGGATATAGTAGTGGTTCTTAAATTTTTCCATATCATATTCTTCAAACGGCACCGCTTTTTTTCTTCCGAAAACCGCGAAAAAGATCAGCAGCGCGGGAATCAGAACAAAAATTACAAATGCCGCAGAAACAGCGATCAATATTATCGCCGGGAGATCCATCAAACCACTCCCTTATTCAAAATATTTTCCTCCCATGAGGAAAGAAGAGCCGTCCTTGACCCAAAAGTATTTCACTGCAGAGCTGTTTTTTCCGCTCACCTCAACGTGCAAATGCGGATCTTTTAATGTGCGGCAGACGCCCTTATTTCGGACAGCCTCGCCCAAACGCAGACTGACGTCGGCGTTAGAAACCGCAACGGCGGCTGTGCCGTCGCACTCGGACAGAGAGAAGCTGAACGAGCCGCAGACCCATTTGCCCATAAGCTGCCTTTTTAAGCCCGCGCTTTTCAAATCGGTGTTGAAGGAACGCCCTGCGGCATAGTCCAAAAGCTTCCACAAAAACCTCGCGGCGTTCCGCTCAGCGGGAGAAGCAATATTATTGATCTCTGTTCTGCGCCTTTCGGGAAAAATCCCCTCGTCGCTGACGTTTTCGGGGATCACGGCTATATAGACATCGCAGACCGGTCGGCTGAGCCAGCGGCGGCGGACGTCCTCTGCCTGTGAGCAGCGGGACTCGCCGAATACACATTCATTTACAAAATGCTCGCAGTTGTTATGGATTATATTGTATCCGCCTTTTCCTATCGCTGCTCTGGCGCGTGAAACGGTTTCCTCTGCCGGAAGCCTGCGCTTTGACTCGGAACGGTTGAGAACGGCGGTTTCGACGATGCAGCCGCAGGCAAACACGTCTATATCCGTCGCGAGCACCAGAGGCTCGCCCTCCTTGGCGCGGTTTTCCGCTGTCGGCGGAAGCCCGAACTGGATCACCTCGTCCTCGCTGACAAAAATGCCGTAGTGATACAGCGAACCCAAACGGATGCGGATCATATCGCCCGCTCTGCACTGAACAGGCTCCCATTTCATGGCAATCTTTCTCCTATATATTCCACGACGTCGCCGACGGTCTTAAACTCGTTCATGCCGACGTCGTCAAAGCGGATGCCGAATTCCTCCTCGGTGGCTATGATCAAATAGAGCATATTTACCGAGGTCAGCCCCAAATCAGCCTGAAGGCGGGTCTGTTCGTTTACGGAGTCGATGCTTTCAAAGTTGCCGTCGCCGGCGGAAAGAAGTATCTCTTTAAGTTTTTCGGTTATTTCTGTTTTATTTACTGACATTTTTTATATCTCACAATCTTCATGCTCGGAGTGCGTTCAAAGTCGGAGGTTCTTATCACGATTTTGCTTACGCGCTCAAAGGTGGGAAGGCTTTCATTGATTTTTTGGAGCGCCTCGGTGATATAGGCGTTTACGTCGTCGGCGTCAAGCTTTTGAATCTCGGCGGCACGGGGCACTATTTCAAGCGACAAAAAGCGCTTTCCGTTTTCGTCCTCGTCCTCGAACACCTGCGAATCCTGAATGAAGGGCAGGCTGTTGAACTCAGCCTCAAGCTCGGCAGGAGAAACGTTTTCGCCCGTGGGCAGCACGATGACCTCTTTGATCCTGCCCGTGATGTACAGGAAGCCGTCGTCGTCGATCCTCACCAGATCGCCTGTTTTTAACCAGCCGTCCTCATAGGCGTCGGGCTCGACGCAGCCTACGTAGCCGTCCATCATGTTTTTGCCCTTGAGCCAAAGCTCGCCGTCAACGATCTTATATTCCATTTCGGGGAAAATAAGTCCGACCGAACCGGGCTTATTGAGGTATTCGGGGTTGCCCGAAACAAGGTTGGCGGACTCGGTAAGACCGTAGCCGGGATAAAGCGCGACGCCCGCCTTGTTATATTCCTCAACGAGATATTGAGGAACGTTCGCAGCGCCGCAGATGATGGTTTTAAGGCTGTCGCCGAACATATTTTTGCCGAATTTTTTTGAGAGCGAAAGCGCCATGTCCGCAAGCGCGGGAACGAGCACCATGATCGTCGGCTTGAACATCGCAGCGTCGCGGAACATATTTCTGTTGTCGCGGCAGATGTGAAGCGTGCTTCCGGTATAAAGCGAGGCGAGCATATTGCGGATAAGACCGAAAACATGCGACAGCGGAAGAACGAGCATATAACGCTGTTCAAACGTGCCGGGCACGCCTAAACAACTGTTGATGATGCCCTGCATTACGGCGGTGTTCGACAGCAGAGCGCCCTTCGGTCTGCCCGTGGTGCCGCCTGTCATTATAATTGTGCAGCCGTCCTTGCCCTCGCACTCGGCGGCGGGGCATTTCTCTCCCGAGGTCTCCGACGGAGAGATGACCGTAAGGTCGGGGCAAAGGCTCGCCTTTTGAGCGTCAAGGGTTATCAAAGCGTCATAGCCGAACATTAGACGGGTGCCCGCAACGGCTTTCCCGTCAAGATGTGCGGGCAGAACCGCCGCAGTGCAGCCCAGGGTCACAACGGCTAAAAACGCCTTTACAAAATCATATGAATTGGGAAGGAGAATAGCCACGCGCGATTTTTCCGCGACGCGGGATCTCAAAACGGCGCGGAAATCCGCGACGTCGTCCGCGAGAGCCGCGAAGGTGTATGCTTTGCCGTCGTCCGAAACGGCGGTCAAACCGGCGTATTCCGCCGAGCGTTCCTCCCACATCTGAGCCAAAGTTTCATAAGGCTTGATGCGGCTGAAGGTCTCCTCGCCCGTGTAAGCGCGGTAAAGTTCCAATGTGTCTGCAATCATTTTTTATTTCCTCTCTATTGTATATTATAAATTCCTCGCTATCTCCTCAAGCTGCTCCTCGCGCTGTCTGAGAAGCTCGGTCGCCTCTTTTATTTTTTTGAACGCCGGACCGTCCGCGCACATGGCGGCTACATCCACCGGCTCGCCGATAACTGCTTTAAGGCGGCTGTACCAGTGCGCCCTCGGCTTCATATAAACAGGCACCACGGGGCACTTGCTCTGCATAGAGAGCAGCACCATGCCCGACTTGAACTCTGTCATATCTCCGCCCTCGACGTTTACATGACCCTCGGGGAAAAGAGTCACGACCTTGCCCTCCTTCATGCTGTCGGTTATGACGCGGAACGAATTCATATTGAAATTTTCAGCGTCTATCGGGATAAGGCAGCCCGCCGCGCGGAAAAACGGACCCGCCTTTGTTTCTAAAAACGCCTGATGGCACACAAAAAACTGGCGGCGGTACCAGATAACAAACATTGTGAATGCCGGGTCTACAAAGCTTGTGTGGTTTGAAATGACCAGCGCGCCGCCGCGTATGCGTTTTTTTGCCGCCTTTGAAGCGTAACGGATTTTCGGCCGCAGCCATATCACACCCGGAAATGCGCCCGTTACGCGCATAAAATCGTAAAAAAAGTATTTAAAGGCAAAAAGCTTAGCTTTTTTTGATTCGCTCATACAGCTCCCGCTCCAAACCGATAATTTTTTCTCTCATAGCGTCGGATATCCGCTCGATATTCTCCTTTTCGGACAGCTCCGGGTCAACAAGGTCGCGCGCGTGGATCGGTTTTCCGATGATGACCCTCGCGCGTTTAAGGCTGAAATATTCCCCGTTGGTGAACACGGGTATCATCGGCGCTCCGCTAAGCAGTCCCAAATAAGCCGCGCTCGGCTTGAACGGAAGCGGACGTTCCTCGTTTTTCAGCGGAAGGCGGCTTTCGGGGAAAATCAAAACGACTCCGCCCTTCTCTAAAATCTCCTGGGAGCGCGAAATAAAGCCGAAGTTGAAGCCCGTGCGGTCAACCTTTATTCCGCCCATCATTTTCAGAAACAGTCCGAGCGGCTGCTTTTGAAACAGCACCTCCGCCATTTGAGCGCGGAGCGTGCGAAAGAAAAACACAAACAGATAAACGCCGTAGTCCCAAACCGAGGTGTGGTTTGAATAGATGATCGCCGCGCCCTTTATCCGACGGCTCTGAACGCTTTTGTCCTCGTAATACACCTTTGTGCGGAACACGGGAAGCTGCACAAAATAACCCGTGATTTTCACAAAGGCATTCCAAAGCTTAACAGGCATTGTTTTGCTCATCCTTTATAAAATCATACAGCTCCTGCACGGTGCTCAGGCTTTTGCCGTCGCTCTGCGGAAATGCGACTGAAAAATCCTCCTGAAGCTTCGCTATAACCGCGAAGTAGTCCAAACTGGTTCCGCCCAAATCGGCAAAGAAATCCGACTGCGGCGCAACCTCGCTCAGATCCCTGTCGAGCGCGGCGGCAATGACCTGACGCAGGTGCAGCATAAGCTCGTCCTGCTCTCCCTCGCCGCCCGCGGAGGACGGGTCGGCGACGTTCAGCCTGCCCTCTCTGAGGTCGGAGGCGAGCCGCCTGCGGTTGAGCTTGAATTCGTCGCCCGTCATAAGCGGGTCGTAAATATATACTATCCTGCCAATCTGTCCCCTCAGGTTCAAAGCGGCGATTTTTTCTTTAAGCTCCCTGTCGAGCGTTTCAAACCTCTGCGCGGTCGTGTAACGGTTGACCGACACAAGCAGCGTCGGCGTTTTGCCGTCTGTCGTCAGGCACACCCCGTTCGTTCCCGGGAGCCTGAGCTGAGGCTCAACGAGATTCGGGTTGAGGTTTTCCCCGTTCGCCGAAACGATCAAATCGTCGGTTCTGCCCAAAATGCGGTACCTGCCGTTTTCGCAGACCGCCAAGTCGTGAGTGTTGAACCACTCGTTTTTATCGGTTACGGTCTTTTTGCCGTCCTCTATAATATATTTCGCGATAACCTTGCCTCGCACCAGCAGCTCTCCGCTGTCATTTATTTTGTATTCGGCGTAGGTCATCGGTCTGCCCACAGAGCAGGAGTTAAGCACCCTCGCGTCCTCGGAAAGCTCCACCGAGGTTATGCCGATCTCCGTCATACCGTAGCCGTCGGCAAGGTGATAGCCGATCGCGTTGAAGAACTCTATGACCTCGGGGCGTATAGCGCTGCCGCCCGTTATCAAAAAGCAAATGCTTTCGCCGAACAGGTTCTCTCTGACCTCTTTGAAAGCCTTCTTTGAAAAAGCGCGGCCGAGAGCGGGCGTTTTGCTCAGCTTCCCGGATATTTTCATTCCCTTGAGAAACTTGTTATAGGTTTTTTCGCCCCTGTTTTTGATCGTTTTTATCGCTTGGTCGTACACCGTTTCCCAAAACAGCGGCACCGCAAAAATATGAGTTACCTTGTGCCGTTTAATCGTATTAACGATCGTCTGCGGCTGCATATCGCGCAGCTCCACAAACGCACGCGAGAAGAACGCGAACCAAATATACATCGCAAACAGCCCGAACACGTGATAAAACGGCAAAAAACAGAGCTGCTTTATGTAGCCGTCGTAATGGCGCTTCGCGACGGCACACTCCTTTATTATCTGATAGGTGTCATGCATTTGATAGCGGAACTCCTCCGCCGAGTACGCGCAGATCTTAATGTGCTCGGAGGTTCCCGACGACATGACCATAAGCTCTTCGCCGAACGCACCGGGAACAAGCTCTTTGTCAGCCTTTTTGATAGATTCCGCCGAAACGGTTCTGACGGAATATTCTCTGCCGTCCGAAATCACAGCCGCCGCTCCGCAGTCGCTCAGAGCCTTTTCGAGAGAGCTGTCGCTCAGCCTCAAATTCATCAGCAGCGGTCTGTAACCCGAAATCAAGATAGCCCAGAACATCTCTATCCAGAGCAGGCTGTTGTTCATGCTCAGCCCGACGACCGAGCCGAAGGGCAAAGCGAGCGTGCTTTTAAGCGTATTTGCCAAGCGGAGAATATCCTCGCGCGCCTCGCCGTAGGTGGTCTGTCTTATGCGGTAGCCCTCGCTTTTTTCGTACATCAGGTTTTCCCGCTCACTGAACATCAGCTCAAAAAGCAATTCAAAACCCGATTCCGATTCGTCGAGCCTTTTCAGCTTTGACTCTACAAATGAATCTATATCGTTAAATTGTCCCAATCCTAAATCTTTTTCTTCCATACACGATCCGTTCCGTTTATTTGGTTAAGTAACGGTTTTAACGCCGCAAAAAGCACTTTGTTAAATTATTAACCGTATCAAACATATGCACTCAAAATAGATTATACTAAAACCTGCGACAAAATTCAAGCTTTTTAGACTTTTTACAAAATTTCACCAACCGGCTTGACTATATATTGAAAACAAAACCCGCGTGTGATATAATGTTTCTCGAATGTTTCTTATATTGCAAAAAAAGGAGAGCTGTTCCATGAAGCTAAAATTCAAAAAAGGCTTTGACGGAGATTTAAGCAAGCTTCCATCGCGCGAGGTCAAAGGAGCGGTACCGTTCAAGGAGCCGCAGTCCATAAAAAAGTTCAGCTTGTTAGCCAATATCATAAGCCTGTTTATTATGGCGGCGGCGTGCGTGCCCGTTGTGATAGTATCGGGAGGCTTTAAAGCGGTATATAGCGGTTTTTTGGACAATTTGTTAATGCTAATTTCTTTCCTTGTGTGTCTGTTGGCGGCGTTTCCCGTTCACGAGCTGCTGCACGCGATTTGCTTTCGCGAAGAAGTGGAGTTCTACACCTATCTGCCAAAGGGCTTGATGTTCGTTGTTGGAACGGAGTCAATGTCAAAGGCACATTTTGTTTTCATGTGTCTGTTGCCGAATATAGTTTTCGGCGTTGTTCCGTATATTCTGTTCTTTATTTTTCCGTCTCAGATTTGGCTCGGCTTCTTCGGAGCGGTTTGTCTCGGCGCAGGCGCGGGAGATTATATAAACGTGATCAACGCCGTGACTCAAATGCCCAAGGGCGCAAAGTGCTTTATGAGCAAAGACCACACATACTGGTATGCAGCTTGAAGCTGCACCCAATCCGCGGTCGGCTCAGCCGACAATCATTCCGCGCATCAAAACAACATAAAAAACCTTCCTTCTAAGCACGCGTTTGACCGCGCCGTTGAAGTAAGGTTTTATTTATATCAACTGTTCAATAGGCGCCCTGCCCCGTCGTGGCAACGACCGCGCAGGTCGGCTGAGCCGCGAGCGTGACGCTCGACCCAATCTGCGGTCGGCTGAGCCGACAATCAGTCCGCGCTTCTGACGTAGCATAAAAAGACCTTCCTTTTTCGCACGCGCTAAAACGCGCCGTTGAAGGAAGGTTTTATTAATATCAGCTATTCAATAGGCGCCTTGCCCCGTCGTGACAACGACCGCGCCGTTGAAGGAAGGTTTTTATAATATCATCGTTTTTAATAGGCGCCAAAAATGCCCACCGGCATTATTTTTTGTGGCGTTTGATGCTTTCGTAGGTGATCTCGAACCAGAAGGTGCTGCCCTTGCCGGGGGCGCTTCTCACGCCGTACCGCGCGTTATGTGCGTCGAGAATGCTCTTTACGATCGAAAGTCCCAGACCCGAGCCGATAACTCCGCGCTTGTGCTCCTTGTCCACCTTGTAGTATCTGTCCCAAATGTACGGCAGCTTGTCGGCGGGGATACCCTCGCCGTGGTCGGTGACTTCTATCCTCACGCGCCTGTCCTTGACGCTCTGCGTAATTATAACGGTCTTGTCCTCGCCGGCGTGGTTCACTGCGTTGTTCACAAGGTTGTAAATGACCTGAGAAATACGCAGCTCGTCGGCGTTGATATAAACATCCTCGTTGTTTTCAAACGTTATATCAAAGCCGTCCTGCTCGACAAGCTTTGAATAGCGTTCGAGAATCGCCTGAACGCTGTCGGTCAGGTTAAACACCTTTTTCTGCGCCTGAAGCGCGCCCGATTGCAGCTTTGACAGGTCGAGCAAATCGTTTACAAGCGTAGAGAGCCGCGTCGCCTCGTCAATAATTATTTGAATATTTTCGGGCGTGTTCTCGCCGGGCAGATCGCGCATAACCTCGCCGTAGCCCGTTATCATAGTCAGCGGCGTGCGCAGGTCGTGCGAAATGTTCGCGATAAGCTCCTGCTGTAATTTTTCGGTTGCGGCAAGCTCGGTTTTGGCGTAGTTGAGCGTGTCGTTCAGCTCTTCGACCTCGCGGTAGCCCCTCGCCTTGAATTCTATCGAGTAATTTTTCTTAGCTAACTCCTTTGCCGCATTGTTTGTTTCGGCGATCGGTCTGGCTATCCTGCGGCTGGCGTAAAGCGAGAAGAACAGCGAAAGCAGCACGAATACCACCGATACCAGAATCATCTGATTTTTTATAACATCAAGAGTGATGTTGAGCGGCGTTATCGAAGATGTTATTATCAAAAAGGTCTGCCTGCCGTCGGTGCGGTCTATTATGTAGGTGTAAACAAGGCTCTCGTTTTCGCTGACGCTCGTGAGGTGAACCTTCGCGTCAATGCTGTCAATGCTCGCGCCCGACTTTTTGAGGATCTCAACCCTCTTGCTGACCACATCATCAACATCGTTTGACGCGACAAAGCTGCACTTGCGGCCGTTGTCAACGGTTCTTTCGTAGTATTTGAGAACGTCGGGGTATTCCATGTTGAGCTTAACGGCGGGATTCTCATAAGAGCACTCACGCGAGAATGACGGAGCGCCGCCGCCGACGTCGTAAAGATAAACCGACAGAGTGTAATTGAGCGCGACGCTGTCGATCGTCGCCCAAACGTTTTTATTGTGCTGAACCGCTTTTGAAATGCTTGTAGCGCCCTTTTCGACGCTCATAGACTTTGACATTGTGTAAAGCGGCTTTATGAAAAACGACTGGAAAACCCAAAGCACTATCAGGATGATCGCGCCGAAAACCAAAAAATATGCCAGCAGCTTTATATGAAGCGGCAGCTTTTTCAGGTCAAACCGTTTCAAATCTGTAACCAACTCCTCTCAGCGTTACAATGCACTTGCTGTATTCACCAAGGCTTTTGCGCAGCAGCTTGATGTGAGTGTCAAGCGTGCGCTCGTCGCCGAAAAAGTCGTAGCCCCAAACCTCGCTTATCAGGCTTTCACGCGTGAGCGCAAGACCCTTGTTGCGCACCATGTAGAAGAACAAGTCGTACTCCTTCGGAGTCATCTCAACGCGTTTGCCGTCAATCGTAACCGTTCTCGCGGAGAAATCGACGACCAGACCCTTATAGGTGAAAACATCATTTTTGGCGGAGTCGTCGCCCTTGCCAGAACGCTTTATGACCGCGCCCACGCGCATCATAAGCTCCTTGGGAGAAAACGGCTTTACAACGTAGTCGTCGCTGCCAAGCTCAAAGCCGTGAATCTTGTCGTATTCCTCGCCGCGCGCCGAAAGCATGATGATCGGCGTGTCGCGGAACTTGCGGATCTCGCGGCAGGCTGAAAAGCCGTCGAGCTCGGGCATCATCACATCCATTATAATAAGGTCAAACTCTTTTTGGCGGCAAATTTGGATAGCCTGCATTCCGTCGGTGGCTTCCTCCACCTCGTAGCCTTCAAACTCCGCGTATTTGCGAATGATCTGACGAATGCGGAATTCGTCGTCAACAACCAGTATCTTACTCATTTTATCAAACCCTTTCAAAAAAGCACAAAGTTTTTTTTATTATAACACACAATAAAAAATATTGAAATACCCAAAAAAAAGTTTTATAATAGGCACCGGTGGGTGCTTTAGGCGCCTTTGGATAGGTTAATATTTATTATAGCTTCCATAAACGGCGCGGTCAGCTGAGCCGACAATCAATCCGCGCCTCATACCGTTGATTTATTTATGGGTTTTATTCACGCGTTTTATGTTGATTTATGGGAAACGTTTTGACAGCGGCAAGCCCTGTCCCTACACGCCCAAGGAAAACATCGATTTATTGTAAGGAAGCCAAAGGCAACCTCTATAACCCACAGAATTATAAATCCGGCGCTTTGCGCCCCTTAATTGTCAACTGTCAATTGTCAATTGCAAATTAACTCCGCTTTAACAGAAAGGAACTCTTATGGATATACGCGTAATCGACGCCGCCGAAATCACGGCGGCTGTAAAAAAACTCTTTATGGACTGCAACTACTTTATAGGAAAAGATATAATTGATTCACTCGAACGGGCGCGCGGGCTTGAAGACTCGCCCGTTGCAAAAAGCGTACTAAGCCAAATCATAGAAAACGACAAAATAGCCGCCGCTGAGGAGATACCGATTTGTCAGGATACGGGAATGGCGGTGCTCTTTGTCGAATACGGCGACAAGGTAGCGGTTGACGGCGACTTTGAAGGCGCGGTTCAGCAGGGCGTGCGCGAGGCTTACGAGGAAGGCTATCTGCGCAAGAGCGTGGTGAGCGACCCCGTATTTGACCGCGTGAACACCCGCGACAATACCCCGGCGATAATCCACACCAAGATCGTAAGCGGCGATAAGCTGCGCATAACGGCGGGCGGAAAGGGCTTCGGCAGCGAAAATATGTCCGCGATTAAAATGCTGACCCCCGCCTACGGAGCCGAGGGCGTGAAGCAGTTTGTGCTTGACACGGTAAGAGCGGCGGGACCGAATCCCTGTCCGCCGATAGTTGTCGGAGTGGGCATAGGCGGCACCTTTGAGCGCGCGGCACAGCTTGCAAAGAAGGCGACCTTCCGCAGCATAGACACCTGCAACCCCGACGGGCGTTACGCCGCAATGGAAAATGAACTGCTTGAAAAAATAAACGAAATGGGCTTCGGTCCCGCGGGACTCGGCGGAAAAACGACCGCGCTCGGCGTGAACATCGAAACCTCGCCCACACACATAGCCGGAATGCCCGTGGCGGTGAACATCTGCTGCCACGCCGCGCGGCACGCCGACGTTGAGATTTAGGAGGAAGCCATGACTAAAAAAATCACTCTGCCCATCACGGACAAAGACATAAAAAATCTGAAAGCGGGCGACAGCGTGCTGCTCACGGGAACGATCATCACGGGACGCGACGCGGCTCACAAGCGGCTTTTTGAGCTGCTTGAACAGGGCAAGCCCCTGCCCGTAGACCTGCGCGGCGAGGTCATTTACTACGTGGGACCCGCACCCGCCAAGCCCGGCTACGCCGTGGGACCCGCAGGTCCCACCTCAAGCTACCGCATGGACAAATACACCCCCGCCCTGCTCGATTTGGGACTAAAGGGAATGATAGGCAAGGGAGCGCGCTCACAAGAGGTCATCGACTCGATCGTAAAAAACAAGGCGGTTTATTTCGCGGCTATAGGCGGAGCGGCGGCGCTTATCGCTAAAAGCATAAAACAAGAGGAGCTTTTGTGCTATGAGGATCTCGGCACCGAGGCTGTGCGCCGCTACACGGTAAAGGACTTCCCCTGTGTTGTCGCGATCGACTGCAAAGGTAACAACGTATATAACAGGAACGATTAACAGACGTTTTCTTGCGTTATTTATATAATCGAGCGGAAGACAGTCCGTAATTTCCGCACGCTTTACAATTGACAACGCGAAGCATTAATATTATAATAAAACATAAATATATATTTAACAGGAGTTTAAAAGCTAATGCCATTTATAAACGTAAAAACCAACGTAAATTTATCCGATGAGAAAAAGGAGGCTGTCAAGAGCGGTCTGTTCGACAGCATAAGCGCAATTCCCGGCAAAAGCGACCGTTATCTTATGACAGCGGTCGAGGACGGAATAAGCATGGCGTTCCACCGCGACAGCGAATCCGCAATGGCTATGGTAGAGGTTAAAATATTCGGAAGCTCGACAAAGGACGCATACGGCCGTCTGACGGGCGAGATCTGCCGTATTCTCGGCGACGTCGCAGGCATTGAAGGTCAAAACTGCTACGTCAAGTTTGAGGAAGTCAAATACTGGGGCTACAACGGCTTTATGTTCTGATTAACGCAAAAGGGGATTCATATATGAGAATTGTTGTTCTTGCCGGAGGAACAAGCACCGAGCGCGATGTTTCGATTTCATCGGGACTGCTTGTTGCGGACGCCTTAAGACAAAAGGGTCATGAGGTTGTGCTGCTCGATGTTTTCACCGGCTATGAAAAGGATATTTTGGACGTTTACGCGCTGTTCAAGCAGAATTACAGCTTCGTTAAGGATATTGTGGTGGGAGACACCATTTCGGATATCGACGAAATTCGCGAGAACCGCCGCGACAAGTCAAACAGATATATAGGAGAGAATGTTATAGACATCTGCTCCTTTGCCGACATCACATTTTTCGCGCTTCACGGCGGCGAGGGAGAAAACGGTCAGATTCAGGCGACCTTTGATCTTCTCGGGCTCAAATACACGGGCACTGGCTATCTCGGCTCTGCGCTTGCGATGAACAAGGGTCTTACCAAGAGCGTTCTAATTCAAAATAAGATCCTCACCCCGCGCGGCGAGGTTTTCAAAAGCTTAGAGGAAGCCGAAGGCTGGAAGATCTTCCCCTGCGTTGTAAAGCCCTGCTCGGGCGGCTCCAGCGTGGGAATCACGATCGTTGAGAACAAAGCGGATTTTAAAAACTCCGTAAAAGAGGCGTTTTCCTACGGCGAAAAGGAGATCGTCGTGGAGCAGTATGTAAAGGGCAGAGAGTTTTCGGTCGGCGTTCTGAACGGAAAGGCGCTGCCTCCCATCGAGATCATTCCCAAAGAAGGCTTTTACGACTACAAAACCAAGTATCAGGCAGGAGCGGCAGATGAAAAATGTCCTGCCGACATCACACCTGAGCAGGATGCTGTAATGCGCAAAGCCGCCGAAGCCGCTTATGAGGCGCTTCATCTTGAAAGCTACGGCAGAGTGGACTTTATCCTTGACAAAGGAAACAACGCCTACTGTCTTGAGGCAAACACTCTCCCGGGCATGACCCCCACAAGCCTTCTTCCCCAGGAAGCGGCGGTAGAGGGATTGAGCTACGCGGATCTGTGTCAACTTATCGTAGACAGCTCACTTGAAAAATACAACAAATAAGGTATTATTTATGAAACTGTTCACTTTATCGGAAATTGCCGCGGCGTGCGGCGGAGAATATGTCGGCAGCGAGGAAATGAGATCGACCGTTATAACCTCCGTTGAGCGCGACAGCAGGCAAATAAAAGCCGGCTCGCTGTTCCTCGCCATTCCGGGCGAACGCGTTGACGGCCACGATTTTATCCAAAAATGCTACGACAGCGGCGCCGTCTGCGCGATTTGCGAAAGAGCGCCCGAAAATCCGGCAAAGCCCTATATTCTTGTTCCGTCAACCCTTGAAGCGGTCAAGAAAATCGGCAGGGCTTACCGCGAGAAGTTCGACATTCCCGTTGTAGGAGTGTCGGGCAGCGTCGGCAAAACCTCAACAAAGGAAATGCTGTACGCGGTGCTGTCTCAAAAATACAAGACACACAAAACTCAAGGCAACCTGAACAACGAGCTGGGCGTTCCGCTCACTTTGCTCAGTATGCCGGAGGACGCCGAGGCTGCGGTCATCGAAATGGGGATCTCGGGCTTCGGCGAAATGACGCGTCTTTCCGAAATGGCTCAGCCGACGATCTGCGTGCTGACCGTTATCGGCTGCTGCCACCTTGAAAATCTCGGAGACCGCGACGGCGTTCTGAAAGCCAAAACCGAAATGTTCGCAAACGCCCGCGAGGGTGCACAGTATATACTCAACGGCGACGACGACAAGCTGTCGCAAATCAGCGAGGTTCGCGGCACGGAGCCGATTTTCTACGGCCTTGACCCGCGCTTCCGCTATCACGCGGAAAACATCGAAAACAACGGCGAGGGCGGCGTAAGCTGCACCCTTTGCTTTGACGGGACGCGCCTTGACGTGACGATCCCCGCTATCGGAAGCTATATGGTTTCAAACGCGCTTGCGGCTGTTGCGGCGGGCAAGCTGCTCGGACTCAGCGACGAACAGCTCAAAAACGGCGTTGAAGCCTACAAAACCGTAGGAAGCCGCGCCAATGTTATCAACACGGAAAGCCTGAGAATAATCGACGACTGCTACAATGCAAACCCCACCTCGGTAAAGGCGTCGCTCGACACACTGAAAAACTTCTCCGGCAGAACCGTAGCTGTCCTCGGAGATATGAAGGAGCTCGGCGCAAATGAGCTCGCGCTCCACTTTGACACGGGAGCCTACGCCTCGGAAATAGGTATAGATCTTGTTATCGGCGCAGGTCCTCTCGCAAAGGAGCTTGTAAGGGGAGCGCACGGAATTTGGTACGAAACCGTTGAGGAGCTTATTGACGAGCTGCCCGTTCATCTTAAAAAGGGCGACACGGTGCTTGTCAAGGCGTCCCACTCGATGCACTTCGAGAGAATAGTCGAGCATTTAAAAAACCTGTCGGTCTGAACACAACTGCAAATCCAATCACCAAACGGTAATATCGGTTTATATATCAAGGAACCACCGATCAATTCGGGTGCGTAAATCGCGCCGAAAGATTATATATTTAGTATGCTGACTGAGTATGCTGACTGAAATATTCAAGTGAATTGCGTACCCATTCGATTCTTAAAAAGCAGAAACAAGCCCCGCCTGACCTTTGATTTGTCAGGCGGGGTTATTTTTTTATTTTATCTTTATTTACAGCGTTACAGCGCGGCTATCGCGGCTTCTATCAACGCTATTTTTTCTCTTTCCTTTTCCGCCTGCTCGCGAACCTTGTCAACTACCGCGGCAGGAGCCTTTGACACGAAGTTTTGATTTTTGAGCTTGCCCTCGGACTGAGCGAGGAACTTTTTGACCTGCTCAAGCTCCTTATGCAGTCTTTCAAGCTCTGCCTTTTTGTCTACCAACTCATCGAGCGGAATGTAGATTTTCGCGTCGGCGGTAACTACCGTCACCGCATCCTCGATCTCAAAGCTCTCGGCTACCTCGACCGCACTTGCTCCGGCAAGCTTCATCAAAAACGCCTTGCCGTTCTCAAAGGTCTGCGGGAATTTTGCTGCGACATAAACCTTTGCCTTGCGCGAGGGCGGAACGTTCATTTCGCTTCTGCGGTTGCGTATCGCGCGGATAGCTTCCATTATCCTGCGCATTTCCGTCTCAGCCTCGGGAAATTCAAGCGAGGGGTCGTACTGCGGATATTTCGCAAGCATAACGGTCTCGCCCTCGTGCGGGATAGTCTGCCAGATCTCCTCGGTGATGTACGGCATAAACGGATGCAGAAGTCTCAGGATTTGGTCAAGAACATAAAGCAGTACCTGCTCGGCAGCCTCATAAGAATCATCGCTCGTGTTGAACAAGCGCGCCTTTACAAGCTCGATATACCAGTCGCAGTAGCAGTCCCAAATGAACTCGTAAACCTTCTGAACCGCGATGCCGAGCTCAAATTTTTCGAGGTTTTCGTTGACCTCCCTGGCAACCGTGTTGAAAGCGGAGAGTATCCACTTGTCCTCGGTTTTAAGCTCCTTGGGAAGCTCGTTCTTGACGTCGTGGTCGTCGATGTTCATGTGAACAAAGCGCGAGGCGTTCCACAGCTTGTTTGCAAAGCCCGAGCAAGCCTCAATTCGCTTTTCGGAGTATCGGATATCGTTT
>JBGUPW010000220.1:0-4287 GCA_045130495.1 Ruminococcus sp.
GTGGGCGACACCGTGCTGCATAAGGTGTTCGGCAAGGGGCTTATAATGTCCGCCGAGAGAATGGGCAACGACACCCTGCTTGAAATCGCCTTTGACAAGGCGGGAACCAAAAAGCTCATGGCCAACTTTTGCAGAATGGAAAAAATAAGCTGAACAATAAGCTAAACAATAAGCTGAACAAAAGAATGATAACGATATTAAAAGGAAAACAAAATTAAAAGAATAACGATATAAAAAAAGGATAACGATATGAAAAGGTTTTTATCCGCAATGCTCTGCGCCGTCATTACGGCGGCGGTCATAACAGGCTGTTCGTCGGAAAAAGAGAGCGAAGCTTCTTCACGGAGCGCTCAGTCCTCCGCTCCCGCGCCCTCAACGGCTCCCACTCAGCCCAAGATAGCGACGGTTGACGACGCGTCCGCTTCGCCCGATTCGGCGGAGCTGTCCGAGGGCGACGTTTCATACAACAGTCTGAGCATAAAAAAGAATATAAACGAGATAGAGGCAAATCTTGACAGCATTGTTGAAGCTCTGGGCTTTTCGGGCGCGGCTTACATGAAAATCGGAAACGATTTTGAGTACGTAAAGACAAAGGGCTTCGCGAATCAGGGCGCTCATATCGACAACTCGATTTACCGCGGCTGCTACGCGGGCTCGGTGACAAAGCTTTTTACCGCGACCGCAGTTATGAAGTTGGCTGAGGAAAACAAGCTGAGCCTTGACGACACGCTCGACAAATACTTTAAAGGCTGCGTCTACGGCAAAGAGGTGACGGTGCGTCAGCTTCTCGCAATGACTTCGGGAATACCCAACTATGTGAGCCGCGACAAAAAAATCGTTACGCTTAACAAAGACCTTCAAGGCAAGCTGAACGGCGGCAGCGCCTACGAAAAGAACAAGGCTACTATCCTCAGCTGGATTCTTTCTCAGCCGCTTCAAAAGGAAAAATATGGAAAGTTTGATTTCAGCGACAGCAATTATTATCTTCTCGGTGAAATCATAGGCTCCGTTTCGGGAGAGCAGTACGAAGCCTATATGAGCGAGGCGGTATTCAAGCCCTCTTTTATGACAAAAACGGGCTTTGAACCCGACGAATCGACCGCGAGCCCGTATGAAAGCAAAAAGGAGACCGCTCCGCTGCTGTATGAAGGGGTGGGCTATTCCGCTTTGGGAGTTATCACAAATGTGTCGGATATGCTGAAATTCGTGGACGCTCTGACGGCGAATCAAATCATCGGAAAGGAATCCGCTCGGGAAATGCTGACAGACGGCGGCGACGGATTCGGCTACGGGGTGTTCATCAACGGCAGCCGCTATTCATGCGAGGACAGGATAGACGCCTACAGCGCTAAGCTGAGCTTCACCTCGGATAAAAGCCTGATATTCGCGGCGGTTTCAAACTACTCGGACTCCGACCCCGACAAGCTTCAAGCTCAGGCGCGCAATTATCTGGTCAAATACAGGAACTAAAAGAGAAAACCTCCATAAACTGGTAATGTACAGCGTATGTACGATACTTAAGTTTACGGAGGTTATTATTATGTCGGAAACAAAACCCGATGCCGAACAAACGCCCGACAGCGGCGAAACGTTGTTTGAGCCCGTTTGTTTGGACGTACCGAGAATATATGACAGCTGCGGGGCGAAGGATTGCCTGCGCGGTCTTACGGTGTTTTTCACCCAGGAGAACCAAGACCTTATCGACACCGCCACCTCGGTCAGAGTGACGAGAGTCAGCGTTATCACCGCAACCGTTGACGTTGACGCAGTGGCGTTCAACAGAGGCTATTATTCGGTTGACGAAACCTTTTATTTCCTGTGCTGCTGCGAGGTTTACACTGCGGCGGGCGCGCTGCCCTCGACGGTCACGGGTATTGCCACGGCTTCAAAGCGCGCGGTGCTCTACGGCAGCGAGGGCTGTGTAAAGCGCTTTTCGAGCGCGGCTCCCGCAGTGATAGACGCGGCGGAGCTCGACTGCTGCGCGGCTTACGGCGGCTCTCTGCCCGTGGCGACAGTTCAGGTGTCAAGTCCTATGGCTTTGGCGGCTTCGCTCAGCCCTGTTGCAACAGCACCTATCGTGCCCTTTGTGCCCGAAAGCGTGACCGAGTTCATCGGCGGAAGTCTTGTCGCTCCCGCTGCCCAGCAGGTCAGCACAACGATCGGAGTTTTCTCGGTAACAACATTGTCGCGCGACGTGCAGCTCACGCTTCCGTCCTATGATTTTTGTATGCCGCGCAAGGAGTGCGAGGGCAGAGAAGACGACCCGTGCGAGGCGTTCGGAAAAATAGAGTTCCCCGCGGATTCGTTTTTCCCGCCCGCAGCGCAGGACAGCGAGAGCGGAGGAGTTTTTGACTGCCGG
The DNA here is from genome assembly GCA_045130495.1 of Ruminococcus sp. Taxonomy (GTDB): domain Bacteria; phylum Bacillota; class Clostridia; order Oscillospirales; family Acutalibacteraceae; genus Ruminococcoides. Next base: position 2,360 of record JBGUPW010000220.1, read on the forward strand.
TGCGGGTGACGGTTTACAACTAAACTCATATTCCCGCGTTCCGGCAGGAATCATTCCTTAGACACAGCGCTATCCGATTAAGCTACTCTGTCAGATAAAGCAACGCTGTCCGATTAAGCAATGCTATCCAAGTTAAGCGACGCTGTCCAAGGGCGTGAGAGCCGATGAAGTGACAAAAGTAGGAAATAATACGCAGCAATGTAGGTTGTGTAGGCTCAGACTGCGCAACCTACATAGCAAAACCGCATAGATAAGCTGTTTTTGATTTTATGTAGGTTATGTAGGTCGTTTCTTAACGAGCAAAGGTAAAATTTAAAAAAACAATAAAAAAGTTAGCATAGACTAATAATATTATTTTTTTATTATTTACATAGGGGGGTATACAGGGGATTACCTACATATTATTCACAGAGCCGAAAAACCGCATAAACAAGCCGTTTTTGGCATGGCAGACACTTTTTTTCAACCTACATCACCTACATAACTTACATTGATTTTTTTGAAAAAGCTGTTTTGCGCACAAGTCAACCTCTTTATCCCGCAGCCCGCAGGATCCGCATTATCCGCAGTATCACAAATCGGAGCGCACCGTTGTCCGTTAACAATCCCACTCCGTCAGCCTTTCGCCCTTCACCAAAAATGCTTTTCGGGCTGTTTTAGCCATCGGCTCGTCGCTGTGGCTGTCGGAGTAAAATTCATCAACGACGGCGTTTTCTCCGAAAATCTCCCTGAAACGGCGCACCTTTTCCTCGCCGTGGCAGTTCTCTCCGCTGTATATACCCGTTTTCGGGTCAACGTTTGAGGCTATCAGCGTGCCGACTCCGAGCTCGCCGCAAATCGGGCGGAGCAAAAAGACGGGGGAGGCTGAGATTATAACGTCGTCGGGGCGCTTTTGTTCCAAATAAAACCGTTTGATTTTTGTGCGGTTCTTTTCCCAAAAATCGGGCACATCGCGCTCACAGTCGCAATAGCGCAGAAAACGGTACATGACCTCTTTGAATTGTGTCTTTGTTCCTTTCTTCGCCGCGTAAAACCGCAGAGTCGCTCCCAAAAGCGACGGGGAACACTTAAAAATTATCTTTTTGTGCCGTTTTAGACAAAATAAATAAAAATCAGCCGTGGAGTCACCGTCATATATTGTTTTATCAAAATCATAGGCGTTCATAAAATTACCTGTCCTTTTTATCACAAAATGTTCACATTATTATGTTATCATAAAAAGCCATAGAAATAATTCGAGATTGGAAAAAATCTGTCATCTTTCTATTGATTATTACGATAAAATATAGTATAATGCTATAAATATGTCTAAAAGGGGTAGCATATGTTCGGTTATTTGCGGGTTAAAAAAAGCGAGCTGCTTGTCCGCGAGTTTGAAGCTTACAAGTCGGTTTACTGCGGACTTTGCCGTCAATTGGGAAAAGATTATTCTTTTTTGACGCGCCTTATTCTAAGCTACGACTGCACCTTTTACGCCATGCTGCTCATGTCGCTCAGCCGCTCCTGCAATGGCTTTTACAAGGGAAGGTGCAAATGCAATCCCCTTAAAAAGTGCAGCTTTGCCCGCTGCGGAGACGACGCTTACAGCAAGGCTGCGGCGCTCTCGGTCATTTCGGTTTATTACAAGTTAGCGGACGACCTGACCGACGGAGGTTTTTTCAAACGGCTCGCAGTGCGCCTTGTCAAGCCATTTTTCGGCAGGTGGCACAAAAAAGCCGCGAAGATTTTTCCCTCGCTTGAAGCGCCCGTTTTCAAAATGATGGAAATGCAGCGCGAGGTAGAGCGCGACAAAAGCGCGGGAGTAGACCCCTCGGCGCACCCCACCGCCGTAATGCTTGGTACGGTGCTCGCTCTTGAAGGCGGCGACGACGCTCAGCGGCGGATTTATTACGAATTCGGATATCACATCGGCAGGTGGATTTACCTTA
>JBGUPW010000221.1:0-11161 GCA_045130495.1 Ruminococcus sp.
CAGTTTATGAATATCGCGATGATCGCGCAGGGAAAATTCAGAGACCTTCTTTTAGCCTCAACAGACGATAGAAAGGCGATTTTCAGACAGATTTTCAAGACGGATAATTATAAGGTATTGCAGGAAAGGCTGAGCGCCGAGTTTTCCAAGGCAAATCGCGAGGTTGACGACGCGAACAAAAGCATTCTGCAATATATAAAGGGTATCCTCTGTGACGACGACTGCGACGAAGCACCTTACATCCGGCGCGCCAAGAACAACGAGCTGCCGATCGCGGAAACCATTGCGGCGCTGGAGTCGATAATTGAAGCCGACACAAAGAAAAAGGACGGGCTTGACGGACAGCTCGCCGAAATCGAGAAGCAGCTTGACGGCGTAAAGACCGAGCTGCGCAAGTTTGAGGAATACAAAAAAGCAAAGGAGACCGCCGAAAGCGTTGAAAAGCAGCTTGCGGCTGAAAAGGAGAGCCTGGAAAAAGCCGAGGAAGCGTTTGCCGCCGCAGAAAAAAATCACGGACAGACCTCCGGGCTGACAGACGAAATCGCGAAAATCAAGGCGGAGCTTCCGAAATATAAAGAATTTGAGAGCCGCGCCAAGGAGCTTGCCGACGCCGAAGCAGCATTGAAAACAGCGCGTGTAAGGCTTGAAGCGCTTAACAAAAAGATTAAAGAAACCGATGCAGCGCTCGAAGCTCTGAAAGCGGAGCGCAAAACGCTTGACGACTCAGCCGAGACAAAATTAAAATGCGAGTTTGAGCTTGACGAGCTGAAAAAGAAAAAAGCCGCTCTTGAAAAGCTTAAAGCGTCGCTTTCGGCGTATTTCAAATCGCTTGAAGCGTTCAAGGCGGAGCTGAAAAGCTGCGACGAGGCGATAATCCTATCGGGACAGGCGGAGGAAAAGCACAGCTCTCTTTACAACGCGTTTTTGCGCGATAAGGCGGGCATAATTGCAGAGGAGTTAGAGGAAGGTCAGCCGTGTCCCGTTTGCGGCTCGCTTGACCACCCGAACCGCGCACGGAAATCCGACAAGGCGCCCACTGAAAAGGAGCTGAACGCCGCCAAGAAAGAGGCTGACAAGGCGCGTAAAAAGGCGGATAAGCTCAGCAAATCCTGCGGAGCGCAAAAGGGCAAGCTTGAAAAGACCGAGGAATCTCTGAAAACCGGGCTGACGGAAAATGAGATCAATGCGGAGCTGAGCGGCGCAGGTGAACTCATCAAAAACCGCATAAACGAGTTCGACGCGCGCACAGCGGAGTTGTCCGTTTTGATACGGCGCGAACAACAAAAGCTCGACCGCAAATCCGAGCTTGATAAAATCATTCCCGAGCGCGAGCAGACCTTGGAGAGCCTCAAATCCGACGTTTCAGAAACCGAAAAAACCGTTTCAGCCAAAGCCGCTACTTTGACGGAGCTGAAAAGACAGTGCGAAGAACTGAAAGCGGGACTGAGCTTTGAGAGCAGATCAGCCGCAGAAAGAAAGCGGAAAGCGTCGGAGAAGAAAATCTCGGAGTTGAAAAAGGCGCTCGAAAACGCGAGAGCGCAGCTTAACGAGCGCAACAAAAAAATCGACAATCTGAACGGACAAAGGGAGCAGCTTGCCGCTCAGCTTGAAAACGCAGGTAATATCGACGGAGAAGCTCTGACGCAGCGCATGAACGATCTGACAGCCGAAAAATCAAAAATTTCGGCTGAACGGGAAGAGATAGGAAACCGCGTTACGTCGAACGAAAGAACGCAGAAAAATATCGCGGCAAAGCTTGAAGAGACCGAGCTGCTCGAAAAGAGATATCAGCTCACAAAGAAGCTGTCGGATACCGCAAACGGCAAGGTGTACGGCAAGGACAAGCTGACGCTCGAAGCGTACATTCAAACGACTTATTTTGACAGGATCATAGCCAAGGCGAACACCCGTCTTATGGTGATGTCGGGCGGTCAGTACGAGATGAAACGCCGCACCGAGGCTTCAAACAAGCAGAGTCAAAGCGGTCTGGATATCGACATAATCGACCACTACAACGGCACCGAGCGCAGCGTAAACACGCTGTCGGGCGGCGAAACCTTCAAGGCGTCGCTGTCGCTCGCTCTGGGGCTTTCCGACGAGGTTCAGTCGAGCGCGGGCGGCGTAAGGCTCGACACCATGTTCGTCGATGAGGGCTTCGGCACGCTCGACGACGAATCCCTGAAAAACGCCCTCAGAGCGCTTGCAAAGCTGAGCGAGGGCAGCCGTCTGGTCGGGATAATCTCGCACGTCAGCGAGCTTAAAGAGAAAATAGACAGGCAGATCATCATAAAAAAGAACCGCTCGGGCGGCAGCAGTGTGGAAATAATCACGTAAAAGCCGTTCTGTGAATCGTATAATAAGGGAACCGCTGATTGTTTCCTGCCGCGCATAAGCACGGCATTGTATTTTCAGAGGCTCCCAAAAGCTGCAAGCGACAGCCTTTCGACTGCCGCTTGTTTGATTATATTGTTTTATTTTGATCGGGTAAGTTATCGGGTAAGGAGAGCGGTTTATTATTATGCCTTTTGACCCTGTGCTTCTTTGGCGGCATATTCCTCTTTCATCTTCGGAAGCTCTTTGTCGAATTTGAAGAACATGAAGAGAATGATTGTCAGAATAATGCAGGCGATCGGTACTCCTACGAAGCCGAGCTGGATAAACACCTTTGCGGTATCGGTCTGGGGCTTGTTGGGAACGTAGCCGCCCATTGTCATAAGAGCAAGCATAACGGTGACGTTAAGACCGAAGGCGAGCTTTGCGAGGAAGCTGTCGAGAGATGACAGAATACCCGCGGCGCGGATGCCGGATTTAAGCTCACAGTATTCTACAACGTCGGCGAGGAAAGCGAATCTCATTCCCATCAGGTAGCCGAGCGGGAACCATACAAGCAGCGTGCCGAAGCAGAGCCATACAAGATTTGCTCCGCAGAAGAGGAAAATCACATTGCCCGCCAAAGCGATGATATTCATCAGGATAGAGGACTTCTTCTTGCCCAACAGCTTGCAGAAGAACGGAATGGTGAGCTGACCGACAACCATGCTCAGAGAGGTGACGATAGCCTGTATCGAAATAACAGCCTCGGGCTTCAACTCTCCGATATCGCCGACATAGTATGTGTAGTAATAAACTACGCCCGCCTGCTTTACGGCGAAGCCGAGCAGATAGATGAACATGGTAACTACGAACAGGATATACTGTCCGTTTACGGCTTTCAGACCGTCCTTGACGCTGATTTTTTCCTGATTATGGGGCTTGACTACCTCGCGGGTGTTCTTAAAGGAGAAGATCAGTAGGGCGATCGCCACGATAGCGAACAATCCGATCACCCACGGATATGAAGCGGGATCTGCCTTGCCCTTTCCGTTGCCGAACATATCGCTGAACTTGTTGATCAGCAAAGGCGCGAAGAAGGTTACGCTGAAGCTTCCCACAGCCGCCATTACCATGCGGAAGGTTACGAGAATGTTGCGCTCTCTTCCGTCTGCCGAAAGGCTCGGGAGAATGGCTGAAAGCGGAGTGTTGACTACAGTGTAAGCGGTGCTTACAAGGTTAAAGGTGATAAACGCGAGCACGATCTGCAAAACCGTGCCGTTCGATACCATTGAAGGTACCCAGAATGTGAGAACCGCAAACAGAGCAAGCGGTACCGCGCCGATAATGAGATAGGGGCGGCATTTTCCGCTCTTGTAGTTGGATTTGTCGACGATAATTCCCATCAAAACGTCGGTTATGGCGTCGATGAATTTGGAAGCCAGAGTAATGATACTTACTGCGACCGCGTCCATTAACAGAGCGTCCGAATAGTATACCGTCAGATATGTTGTGATCATTGGCCACACAAGATTACTCGCCATATCGGCGGCGCCGTATCCGAGTCGCTGTCTCATCTTAGAAAATCCCATATTTGTTCTTTCCTCCTAAAATTTATTAACCGTTAACTACAGTTTTATATATTATATCATATGATTTTCTCTTTTGCAATAGAATAATTGCAAGAAAATAAAAATTCCCCACGTTTCGACTATTTTCCCGTTTTTCGGCGCGGGCGGCACGGAATAAAGAGGACAACGCTTCCGGCGGCGTGCGCCGCGAATTGTGCGGTGTCGCCTTAAATGTAGGATTTATCCAAAGTCGCACTGACGCGTCAATTCGATTCGGACATTTTTAATATTGAAAGCCCGTGCGAAAAATGTTATAATAGCTACATTCTTTAGGCAATACCGCATAATTACGGTGTGCGGATTGCGAAATAAGCAAGGTGAACGCCGCGAATTGTGCGGTGTTGCCTTTATACAGGAGCGAAAAAGCTCGATTCATGCCGCAGAACGGCTGTCTACGGCAAAGCCGACTTGTTTCAGAGGGATAATTCATTTCCGTCGCCGACGGTTGATGATATTTCGGATGCTGCCGATGACGGAAGGCTTGGTGCAGGAATGGATCGTTGCTTGCTCAAAATGAAGCTCGCAGGGAGCTTTGTGACAGAATATGAATCGGAGGGATTCGGTAATGAAAAAAACGGCGGTGCTTTTGCTTGCAGTTGTTCTGGCGTTTACCGCAGTCATGCTTTCCGGCTGCTCGGAGGGCGGCAACGAAGCCATAGTGGGCGAGTGGACTCCAAGCACCGTGTCGATACACGGCTCAACAATACCCTACAGCAAGCTGGACACCAACGGCAAAGAGTTTTCATTTAATTTCTATTCCGACGGCAAGTGCAAAATAATAATCGGGGGTATCTCAAACGAGGGCACATACACCTTTAACGAAACCTCGGTAGATATCCGGTACGGAGGAAAAAGCCAGCGGCTCAGTTATGAACGGGGAATCATCACGCTCAATCTCAACTATAACGACCAAACGACCTCTTATATGTTTACAAGAGTGGCAAAATAACGTCGGCGGGCGCTCTTGTCCGCCGACGGAAACAAAAAGCAAAAGTTATATATACAAAAAAGCAGGCGCGCAGTTTTTGCACGCCTGTTGTTTTTAGAGGTTCAATTATTTCTGTTTTGCAAAATTACATCTTGTCTTTTGCAAGATTACGCCTTGTCTTTTGCGAAATTACGCCTTGTCTTTTGCGAAATTACGCCTTGTCAACAGAGCCGAACAGCTCCATCTTCTCTTTTACGGTAGCCTTGATAGCCTCGGCGCCGGGAGCGAGAAGCTTTCTGGGATCGAAGCCCTTGCCTTGGAGATCCTTGCCCTCTTCGATGTACTTTCTTGTAGCCGCAGCAAAAGCGAGCTGACATTCGGTGTTAACGTTGATTTTGGAAACGCCGAGCTCGATAGCTTTCTTGATCATGTCTGCGGGGATTCCTGTGCCGCCGTGCAGAACGAGAGGCATATCGCCTGTGAGCTGCTGGATAGCGTCGAGGGTTTCAAAGCTGAGACCCTGCCAGTTTTCGGGATATTTGCCGTGAATGTTTCCGATGCCCGCCGCAAGCATGGTTACGCCGAGGTCGGCAACCATTTTGCATTCCTGAGGATCCGCACATTCGCCTGCGCCGATAACGCCGTCTTCTTCGCCGCCGATCGAGCCGACTTCCGCCTCGATGGACAGTCCCAACTCGTTGCAGGTCGCAACAAGCTCTTTTGTCTTTGCAACGTTCTCGTCTATGGGATAGTGGGAGCCGTCGAACATGATCGAGCTGAAGCCCGCCTCGATGCACTTTTTGGCGCCTTCGTATGAGCCGTGGTCAAGGTGCAGGGCAACGGGAACTGTGATGTTGAGCTCCTCAAGCATGGCGGTGACCATTCCTACAACGGTCTTGTAGCCGCACATATATTTACCTGCGCCTTCCGACACGCCGAGAATTACGGGAGAGTTGAGCTCCTGAGCGGTGAGCAGGATCGACTTAGTCCATTCAAGGTTGTTGATGTTGAACTGACCTACTGCGTAGTGACCTGCCTTTGCTTTGGTAAGCATTTCTTTAGCGTTTACTAATGGCATATTCATCTTCCTTTATCAAAAATATTTCAACAGAAAAGCGTCCCCCTCTGTCGAGTTGTCTTTATTATACAATAAAATCTTGCGAATGAAAAGACTTTTCGGGAATTATTTTGATAAAATCTTCCGTAAAATCAAATTTTGTTTCACGAAAAGCTTTTTTATGCCGTTGACGAGCGACTTGAAGCGTTAACATTTCCGAAAGCGGGCGAGAGCGCCCGACGGAACGGTTATGAAAAAATTTTCAGTAAACCGTCACATAAAGAGCATTTTTTTGGTTGCTTTTAAGCCGTTTTGGGGGTATAATAAAAACAGCGGTCAGTTGACAACGGACATCGGACAATGCAGCTTTGCTGCAATTCACGCCCTGCAAGCGCAATTAATCACACAGTAAATTCATGTTGCGCAGGCAACTGTTGATTCCTGTATCATTATTTCCGCTTTTATCCTGCGTTTGAGATTTTATCAACCGTCGGCGGCGGAAATGAATTGACCTTCGGACGTGAATAGACTTTGCCGTGAATAGCCGCTCTGCGGCATGAATCGAGCGCGTCTGTGCTCATGTTCCTGATACCGAAAAAATGGGAGTGATAATATGGACAATAACTTGGATAATAACTTTGACAATGACTTTGACAATGACTCGGAAAATAACACGGATAACAGCTTTGAAAATGATTTTTACGGATATGAGCCTCAAAAGCCCATGACCGAAAAAAGCTACAGCATGGATCAGGTCAGTGAGGCTTTGGATACCGAGGGCTTTCAGCCGCAGAAGCCGCTGCTTCACCCCGATTCCTACGAGCCTCCGTCGGCTGAGCAGGGATTTAATCCGATAAGGCACACGGCTGTTTATGCCGACAACCGTTTTGTCGGGGACACGGAACCGCAGCAGACAGGGCAGGGACAGACTTATTATCCCGCACAGCCCGATAGCCGTTATTACGGAAACGACGGTGCGGCTCAGCCCTTATATGACTCGCCTTCCGCCGCGCCTGCACCGCCGGAAAAGAAGCGGGGAATGAACACCGCTTTAATGGTTGTTATAATCGTGCTCGGAGCGATGCTGGCGGCGAGCCTTTGCGGAATTGTCGCCTATTCGGTTTATAAATCGAGCAGCAGCACAAGCTCCGACTCCGATAAGAAAGATTCACCGATCACCGAAATTCCGGGCTTCACCATTCCCGGCTACGGCAACGGAGACAACGATGATAACGGCGGGGGCGGCTTAAAGATACCCTCGACCACGGTTGCACCCGAGCACAAGGAAAGCGATTTTTCCGACAAGGCGATCAAGGACTACGCAGGCTTGCAGATCGCCGACAAGCCCGAGGATGTAAATACAAATCCCGAATACAACGCCGAGTACGCTTTCAAGGCGGCTGCTGATTCGGTCGTTTCGGTTCTCTGCTTTGATGAAGAAACCGACAAAAACTCCGACGCGACCTCTCAGGGCAGCGGTATCGTGATTTCCGAGGACGGATTCATCATAACAAACGCTCACGTCGTCGGCAACAGCAAAACGGCATATCTCATCAAGGTAGTCACCGCCGACGGCAAAGAGTACAAGGCGGGCGTTGTGGGCTTTGACGCGCGCACCGATTTGGCGGTTCTGAAGCTCGTTGACGCCAAGGGCTTAAAGCCTGCGGTGTTCGGCGATTCCGATAAGATCGAACTGGGCGAGGATCTGATCGTCATCGGCAACCCCGGCGGAATCGAATATCAGAACTCAATGACAAAGGGCATCGTTTCGGCGATAAACCGCGACGCTTCAAGCAAGAACATCGTAAAATACATCCAGACCGACGCAGCAATAAATCCCGGCAACTCGGGCGGTCCCGCCGTAAACAGCTGCGGTCAGGTGATCGGAGTGGCTTCCGCTAAAATAGCCGATGAAAAGTACGAGGGAATGGGCTTCTGCATCCCGTCGGCTCAGGTAAAGCAGATAGTTGACAGCCTCATCAGGAACGGCTATGTTGACGGCAGAGTTAAAATCGGCGTTTCGGGCAACGCTGTCGGCGAGTCCGAGGCACAGATGTATAATCTTCCCAAGGGCATTATAGTTTACGGGATCACCGAGGGCGGCCCCTGCGACAATACCGATCTCCGCGAAAACGACATCATCACCGAGTTCGACGGCAAACAGATAACCTCATTCGCCGATATCTACGAGGCTCTTGAGGGGCACAAGGAAGGCGACAAGGTTAAGCTGAAATTCTACCGTCAAGACAACGGCAAAGAATACGAGATTGAGATCACGCTTCAGGCGGACAAATAAAGGGAACCTCCGATAAATCCCTGCCGCGCATAAGCATTTTAAAGGCTCCCTAAACAATTTGAATCTTCAAATTTCCAAATGGAAACAACGCGGCGCATAATAACGCCGCGTTGTTATGTGGAGATAATCAAATTGAAAATCCGGAAAGCTGTTTAAGGCAATACCGCATAATTTCGGTGTGCGGATTGCGAAGTGAGATTGTTCGTCAGACTGTACAAATAAATTGAGGTAAGGCTGACGCCTTGCCGAGATTTTTTGGAAAGTCTGACGGAACAAGATTCAAACAAGGCGTGCGCCGCGAATTGTGCGGCGTTGCCTTAAAATGTTTTTGCAAAATTTTGTGTATTTGCATTTTGGGTGTGTTTGTTTTCGTGTACGACAGGATTGTACCACACAAACCGTGACAAAATAGTGACAAATCGGCCGTTTGGCGGAAAAAAATATAAAAAATCTCTTTATCACCGCTTATTCGACTCAAAAAAACACTCACTAAAGACCGAATTTTGTTGACCTAATTAACAAAACTGTTAACGTTTTGTTAAAAATCGAATAATTCTCGAACAGAAATAACCGCGTTTTTTATTTCCTGTGAGGAAAAAATAACAAAGCGGCTGGGCGGTTGTTAATATTAAAAACAATTATAACAACTTTTTAACAATTTGAGTACAAGTTTGCCAAAATTCGGTTACAATTTTAATAATCCGTTGACTTTACTACAAGTTTGTAGTATCATTTTATCCAGAGCTACTGTAACGTTACGTATATGTAACCACAGTCGGGCGTGTGTTTTAACTAAAATGTAATATATATTGTGGTTGTATTCTTTGAACCACTACATATTGTTTTCGATTATTTGTATTTGCATTAAGCTGTATTGGAGTGTACACCAATTGGAAAAATTTGTAGTTACGGGCGGAAAGCCCCTGTTTGGAGAGGTTAATATCAGCGGCGCCAAAAATGCCGCAGTGGCAATTATTCCCGCGGTGATCCTTTGCGACGAGCCGTGCCAGATCGAGAATATTCCCAACATCAGCGACGTAACGCTTATCAGCAAGATTTTGCAGCAGATGGGCGCCAAGGTCAAAAGAATCAATAAATCAACACTTTACATCGACCCCACAAAAATCGCCACCTACAGCGCGGTGACAGATGCGGTGAGAGGTATGCGCGCTTCATATTATCTGTTGGGCGCTTTGCTCGGAAAATACGGCAAGGCTAAGGTTGCCCTGCCCGGCGGATGCAATTTCGGCGTCCGTCCGATCGACCAGCACCTCAAGGGCTTTGAGGCTTTGGGAGCCGAAACAAGACTGGTGGACGGCGCTATCATCGAAGCCGACTGTCCCGACGGTCTTATGGGCAGCCACGTTTATCTTGACGTGGTGTCTGTTGGAGCGACCATGAATATCATGTTGGCGGCGTGCAGAGCGGAAGGCTTGACTATCATCGAGAACGCGGCTAAGGAACCGCACATCGTTGACCTTGCCAACTTCCTCAACTCGATGGGTGCCGATATCCGCGGCGCGGGAACCGACGTTATCAAGGTTCGCGGCGTTACCTATATGCACGGCATAACCTATTCGATCATCCCCGACCAGATCGAGGCGGGAACCTATATGTGCGCGGCGGCGGCTACACGCGGCTGCGTCACCATTACAAACATCACGCCCAAGCATTTGGAGTCTATGACCGCGAAGTTCCGCGAAATGGGCTGCAAAATCACAGAATATGACGAAGCGCTCACGATCGACGCGACCGTAAAACCGCTCAAGCGCTGCAATATCAAGACAATGCCTCACCCGGGCTTTCCCACCGACTGCCAGCCGCAGTTTACTGCGTTGCTCATGGGCGTTCCCGGCACAAGCATTGTAAACGAAAACGTGTGGGACAACCGCTATCAGTATATCAGCGAGCTTATCCGCATGGGCGCTCACATTTCGGTTGAGGGCAGACTCGCGATCATCGAGGGCGGCACTCCGCTCACTGCGGCTCCCGTAAAGGCTACCGACCTGCGCGCAGGCGCGGCTATGATCATAGCGGCATTGCAGGTGAGCGGCACCACCGAAATTTCAAGTATTCAGTATATCGAGCGCGGCTATGAGGATATCGTAGACAAGTTCAAGGCGATCGGAGCAGATATCAAAAAGGTGTACTTCACGGGCGACAACGAGGACGCCCTCGGAGCTTAATTTAATAAGATTTTTTCGGGACAGCTTCGGCTGTCCCTTTTTGGTGAGGTTTTACCGAAAATAAAACTATTGTAGATTTACCAAACCCAAATTTGAGGTTTGAGGGCGGTATTTTTGTGACCTAAGCTGATACTATCTTGAAAAAACGCCCCCGTCAAAAACGACGGGGGTATAACTGTTTGTTCTTGCTTACAGTCAGAACAGAGCTTTGATTCTCTCAACGGCTTCCTCGGTTTTTTCTCTTGAATTGAACGAGGTCAGGCGGAAGTAGCCCTTGCCGTTTTTGCCGAAGCCCTCTCCGGGCGTGCCTACGACCGCGGCTTTTTCGAGCAGGAGGTCGAAGAACTCCCAGCTTCCCATTCCGTTGGGGCATTGGAGCCAGATGTACGGGGAGTTTTTGCCGCCCGTGTAGTAAATGCCCAGACCGCTCAGCGCGTCGGCGATTATTTTAGCGTTCGCCTTGTAGTATTGCAGGTTCTCGCTTATCTGGCGCAGACCCTCTTGGCTGAAAACCTCGGCGGCGGCGCACTGAACAGGCCACGAAACGCCGTTGAACTTTGTCGCTTGACGGCGGTACCAGAGCGAGTGGAGATTATGACCGTCGCGCTCAAGCTCCTTGGGAACGACTGTATAGCCGCAGCGCGTGCCTGTGAAGCCCGCAGTCTTGGAGAGCGAGCAGAGCTCTATGGCGCACTTTTTCGCGCCCTCAATCAGGAATATGGAGCGGGGGCTGTCGTCCTCTATAAACGCCTC
>JBGUPW010000222.1:0-3471 GCA_045130495.1 Ruminococcus sp.
AATCGGGGTTATGATTCAAACAAATATTTCAAGGTACGCCAACAACGTGCCCGCTTTCAAAAGGCGCAAGCTGCTTAAATTCATCAGCAAAGGGCTTATTGATATAATCGGCAGCGACTCTCATTCGCTGACGCACAGCCCTCCCTCGGTTTACAACGAGGCTATAGAAAATATAACAAAGAAATGCGGCGAGCACGCGGTTGAACGCATGATGAAGAAGTCCGCCATGATTTTCAGGAAAGCTCTCGGCGAGCCGAAAAAGTGATTGATTTCAATTAATTTCGATAAATATTAATAAATTTAAAAAAATGCTTGCATTTTTGGAAGAAGTGTAGTATAATCGATATGTTAATTGTGTAAACAGGTAGGTGAAAAGAATGAAAGAGAAAATCCATCCTAAGTATGGGCAGACAACAATTACTTGTGCTTGCGGTAATGTTATCGAAACAGGTTCAACCAGAAAAGATATCCGTGTTGAAATTTGTTCCAAGTGCCATCCTTTCTACACAGGAAAGCAGAAGCTTGTTGATACCGGCGGACGTGTTGACAGATTTAAAAAGCGTTTCAACATCACAAAATAATCTTTTGCAACTTATAAAGCAGCACGCCGTGCTGCTTTATTTTTTTAAACGTGTAAACGTAACGTTGCATAGGGGTGACTTAGTATGTCAGATGATTATAAAACCGTAAAAACCGAGGCGGCGGACGAATTCACCGAGAAACGTTCGCGCTTTATAGGCTATTGTAAGCCCGTTAAAACCGAGGAGGAAGCGACGTCGTTTATAAACGAAAAACGCTCAAAGCATTGGGATGCGCGTCACAACGTCTACGCCTACGCTCTGCGCGAGGGCAACCAAAAGCGGTACAGCGACGACGGTGAACCGTCGGGGACTGCCGGAATGCCGGTGCTTGACGTTATTCTGAAAAACGGGCTGACCGACGTCTGCGTTGTTGTAACGCGCTATTTCGGCGGAATACTTTTAGGAACGGGCGGCCTGGTGCGCGCCTACTCTCAGGCGGCAAAGCTTGCCGTTGAAGCGGGGGAGATCGTGCTCATGGAAAAGTGCGCGCTCTGCTCTCTGAGCTGCTCCTATAACCGTTACGGCAAAGTGTCCGCCATAGTTGCCGAGCATTCCTCGGGCTTGGACGACACGATATACGAGGCGGACGTGGTGCTTAAATTTCACATAAAACCCGATAAGCTTCCGCTGCTTTCAAAAAAGCTTGCCGACGCAACCTCGGGAGAAGTGACAATTACCTCGGAATCCGAGGGCTTTTTCCCTTGTTCTCCAAAAGCTTGATGAACCTCTGATTGGATTTTTGAGATTGTTTCCATATTTTTCAAATAATTTAAAAATTTTAAGAGGAATTTTGCGAATAACTGCGAATATTATAGATAGAAACGTTCGCTGCTTCAATCGGACGGGAATATAACGTCGATGCAGACGGCGAACGCGGATTCATCTAACAATCTATTTTCATACGGAGCGTCAAATGAAATTCAACGAAAGCTTTTTACAAGAACTTAAAATGCGCAATGAGCTCGCTGATGTTGCCGCTTCTTATGTCAGCCTTAAACGAAGGGGCAGAAACCTGCTGGGGCTCTGTCCGTTTCACGGCGAAAAGACCCCGTCCTTCAACATCTATACCGAGGACAATCACTTTTACTGCTTCGGCTGCGGCGCGGGCGGCGATGTGATCTCCTTTATAATGCGCATTGAAAACCTCGATTATGTCGAGGCGGTAAAATATCTGGCGCAGCGTGCGGGAATGGAGCTGCCCGAAAACTCCTACGACGACAGTATGTCGCGGCTCCGCAAGCGCGTTTTTGAAGCAAACCGCGAGGCGGCGCATTTCTATTACAAGTCGCTTTATCTGCCGGTCGGCAGGGAAGGGCTCGACTACTTCCACCGCAGAATGCTCAGTGACAGAACGATCAGGCATTTCGGTCTGGGATTTGCGGACGACGACTGGACTTCTCTCACAGCTCACCTGAAATCGCTCGGCTTTTCCGAAAACGAGCTTGTCGCGGCTAATTTAGCCGTGCCGAGGCGCAGCGGAAACGGCGTTTACGACCGGTTCACGAACCGCGTTATGTTCCCGATCATCGATCCTCGCGGCAACGTGATAGCCTTTGGCGGCAGGATCATGACAGACCAAAAGCCGAAATATCTGAACACCTCCGACACGCCTGTTTTTAAAAAGAGCGAAAATCTGTTCTCGCTGAATAACGCTAAGAACTCGGGCAGCCGAACCCTGCTTCTTTGCGAGGGCTACATGGACGTCATCGCAGTGAATCAGGCGGGGTTCTCAAACGCGGTGGCGACGCTCGGCACCTCGCTTACGAGCGAGCAGGCTATGCTGATGAAGCGGTACGCCGACGAGGTGATAATTTGCTACGACGCGGACGAGGCAGGGCAGAAGGCTACCGCCCGTGCCATTCCGATTTTGCGCGAGGCGGGGCTTGTCGTCCGTGTACTGACTATTCCGAACGGCAAGGATCCCGACGAATTTATCCGTTCCAAGGGAGCCGACGGTCCCGCGGCATTTGCCGCCGTCATCGAGCGCAGCGGCAACGACATTGATTATCGTCTGCAAAAGCTTCGCGGTGATTATAACCTCGACACCTCGGACGGCAAGGTTGCCTATCTTGAAGCGGCTTCAAAAATCATCGCTTCCGTCGGCAGCCCCATAGAGAGGGATGTATACGCTTCAAAGCTGTGCAAGGAGTTTGAGATAGACAAAAACGCCTTTGACGCGCAGCTGAAAAAGCTCGACAAAAGCCGCTCTCGCGAGGAGAACCGCAGGCAGCAGCAAAAAATCCGCGCCGAATTGAGCGGCACAGCCGACCGCTTTGACACCGACAGGGCAAAGGAGCGACGAAGCTCCTCTGCTGAGGAAGCTCTTGTCGTTTATTTAGTAAACAATCCCGACTCATGCGAATATATTTCCTCGGAAATATCGCCCGAGCAGTTTAAAAACTCTCTGATGCGGCGCTATTATGAATATTTCCTTGAAAGAATTAAAGACGGCAAGGATCCTCTGAATAATACGACCGCCGACTTTTCGCGGGAAGAAAACAATCGCATTTACAAAATGCTCGCAAAATACGCCGGAGTAGCCCAAACAAAGCAGACTCTCGACGAATATATAAAAGTCATCCGTGAGGAAAGCGCCAAGCTTAAGCGCGACGACGTCGGAAAAATGTCGGGCGATGAGCTTAACGCCTACCTTGAAAAGATAAGGAATTCCAAAAAGTGAAAGGAAAGATACTATGGCACAAGAAAAAAGATCGCTTTTCAAAGAGCTTGTTGAACTGGGAAAACAAAAGGGACAGCTTACAAACCAAGATATTTTAGACGCTATAGGCGAGCAGGACTTTGACCCCGAAAAGCTTGAAAAGCTGTATGACATGATTGAGGCTCAGGGTATCGAAATAGTCGAGGATTTTGACGACCTTAAGCTTGACGA
>JBGUPW010000223.1:0-4212 GCA_045130495.1 Ruminococcus sp.
ATTACTCAAGTGGTGAAGAGGCTCCCCTGCTAAGGGAGTAGGTCGCTAACGCGGCGCGAGGGTTCAAATCCCTTGTCCTCCGCCAAACCTAAGAAACTCGAAAATGGCTTAGAAAAGCCGTTTTCGAGTTTACTTTTTTGCTTGGATATCTCTATGTTTTTTATCGATATTTAATTGGCATCAAATCCGCCAATGCGGTTAAACGGAAATACGGCGAAATGTGCTTTTCCTATGATATCCTTAACATCGACCATACCGACGTCCGAGCTTCGGCTGTCCAGTGATATTCCGCGGTTATCGCCCAGTACAAATATCTTTCCCTCGGGAACTACAGTCGGGATTTCATAATTGCCGCGTTTGCCTTCAAAGGTAGAGCACTTCAAATACGGCTCGTTAAGCTCTTTGCCGTCAACATATATTTTATCGTTATCGTAATCAAGCTTGATGCTTTGTCCCTCAACTGCTATCACACGCTTGATAATGTCCATGTTTAACGTTGATTTCTTGTCAATTACGACAATATCGCCGCATTGAGGACTGTACAAAAAATTAGTTGTAATGATTTTTTCGCCCGATTCGAGCGTGGTGTCCATTGAGGCGCCGTTAACTGTCACCACATGAAATCCGCTGACAGTCATAAAAATAATCGCAAGTATTGCGAAAAGCATAGGTTTGGCAAATGCAAGTACAACGGATGAGGTCTTTGATTTTTCTGAGGTTGTATTCATTGTTATTCACCTTTTTCTTTTTTATGATTATAATTCCGTTGAACAGTATACGATATATTTTTGAAAAAAACGTGAATAGAAAATGAAAATCCTACGAAAAATCTCACGAAAAAAGGTAGTTGAGCCGAATAATTTGTTAAATATGATATATTTTAATAATTTTGAGTAAAAAAATCTCAAATAATACACAAAAATATTTGAAAAACTGATGGATATATGTTATAATGACAGTGAATTATCTTTCAGATAATTATATCAAAAGGAAAACGGTTGAAAAAATCACCGAGAACAGAGCGTGATATTCAATCGGAATAAAAAACTTGAAACCGGGTCGGTCACTCACATAATTGTGACGGCTCCGGTCAACGGAGGAAAAATGAGTATTTTTTCAGAAACAGAAATGAAACTTTTTCACAAAGGTACCGAATACAAGATGTATAAAAAGATGGGAGCACACATTGTAACAGAGGACGGTGAAGAAGGCGTCCGCTTTGCGGTTTGGGCGCCGAACGCTCTGAACGTCTGCGTTGTCTGCGGTTCTGCGGACGATGAATGTGAGTACGAAATGGAGAAAAGCGAAGACGGCATTTGGGAATGCTTTGTTCCCGGAATCAAGAGCGGAGCTTCTTACCGTTATGCTGTCACCGGCTCCGACGGCGAGCTGCGCCGTAAGAGCGACCCGTACTCTTTCCAATACGAGCTTCGTCCCGACAATTCATCAGTGGTTTGTTCGCTGACAGGTTACGCTTGGAATGACGAAGACTATCAGAGCCGACGTGACAACACCGCCGTCCTCGAAAAGCCCATGGCGATTTATGAGGTGCATCTCGGCTCGTGGAAAAAGGATTACCGCGATGAAGACGATGCAGACGGTTTTCTCAATTACCGCGATTTAGGCGATCAGATCGCCGAATATGTGACCTCAATGGGATATACCCATGTTGAGCTGATGGGCATAACCGAATATCCCTTTGACCCGTCATGGGGCTATCAGGTGACCGGTTATTTCGCGCCGACCTCGCGCTACGGCACGCCCGACGATTTCCGCTATCTTATTGACCGTCTGCACCAAAGCGGAGTGGGAGTTATTCTCGACTGGGTACCTGCCCATTTCCCGAAGGACGATTTCGCGCTCGGACGCTTTGACGGAACGCCGCTTTATGAGTCCGCCGACCCGCTCAGAGCCGAGTTCCCGATCTGGGGAACCTACGCCTTTGACCACGGCAAGCCCGAGGTGCGTTCTTTCCTGATTTCAAGCGCGTTTTACTGGATCGAAGAGTTTCATATCGACGCGCTGCGCGTTGATGCAGTGGCGGCTATGCTGTACGCTGATTTCAGCCGTACCGAATGGCGTCCGAATATTAACGGCGACCGTATAAATCTTGAAAGCGTAGCGTTTTTAAAGCAGCTTAACAGTGAGGTTATTGAAAAAACGACCGGTTATCTTATGGCTGAGGATTCGTCGGTCGAGCAGGGTATCACAAGCGACGTTAAGAGCGGAGGCTTGGGCTTTACGCTAAAGTGGAACATGGGCTGGATGTTTGATACGCTGAAATATTTGTCATACGATTTTTACGAGAGACGTTATCATCACGGAGAGCTTACGCACATTCCCGATTACGCTTTCAGCGAGAATTTTATTCTTGTTCTTTCGCACGACGAGGTAAATGTGGGCAAGGGTTCGATCCTCGCAAGAATGCCCGGCAGTTATAAGGATCAGTTGGGCGGCGTCAAGGCGCTCTATGCTTTTCAGTTCACCTTCCCGGGCAAAAAACTGATGTTTATGGGTCAGGATTTTGCTCAGAAAAATGATTGGGATTTCAGCAAGAGCTTGGATTGGAGTCTCACGGAAAACTTCGATCACCACGATGTTGTGCTGACAGTCAAAAATTTGCTTTCATTATACCGCGAGATCCCTGCGCTGCATTCCGATTCAAAGGACAGCAGAAGGTTTGAATGGGTCAAAAAGGACTTTGCCGACGCCAATGTTATCAGCTACATAAGGAAGAACCCTAAGGATTATGACGGAGCCGTGTTGGTGGTTTGCAACTTCTCACCCTGGTATCATAACGGCTTTTATTGCGGCGTGCCTAAGGGCGGAGAGTACGAGAGACTTTTCAGCACCTATGACAATATCCCCGGCGAGGGCGGTCCCGCCGAGCTCGGCGGCAACCCGATGATGACGGCGGAAAACGTGTGGTGCGACGGGAGACCGTTCAGGTTAGGCTACGGTCTGCGCCCGTTTGAGGTCATTATAGTCAAGCTGCCGAAATAAAAGGCGGCGTCAATCCGCCATCCTAACATTTAAGTGTGTCAGCATCACAGATACCAGATAGGTGAAGCTGTAGATAAAGCAGCCGAAGTAAATGCTGTAGTTGAGCGGTCGGGTGTTGAAATCGAGAAATGAATAGGGAATTTTCTCTTGCGGAATTAAACCCGTAACGATAAGAGTGATCACCACCACAGCGTAAAGGGTTATCAGCCACGTACAGGTCAGCCTCATAAGCGGGCTGACAAGCGCGGGCGGCGGCGGAGTAAGCAAAAACGAAACCACCGCCAAGATTGGGATTATCACGTGCATACAAAACGAATCGTAGCTGAGCAGGCTTGGGGTGTCGGGCACGAACGGAAAGAACGACAGCAGGATCACAACGGCTATTATACATTCGGTTACGGCAGAGCAGAGCTTGAAATAATAAATCTGCCGCGAGAACGGAGCTTTTTGCGATTTGGCGCGCAGCAGAGCGGTTATAAGTGAAATCAGTGTTACCAGAGCGGTGAAAACGGTGCCGCTCACGGTCATGTAACGAAACTCAAAAAAGTAGTTTTGATTCGGATTTGACAGTACCGCGTACAAAATTGAGCTTGCGGAAAAGAACAGTATAAAAGCCGATATTGTGTTATTTGTTTTTAATCTCCCTCGGCGCGGCTCGTAATCTCGGTTCATTGCTTTGCGCTCCTTTCAGAAAATAAAAGTCCTTCATTATTAATTCTCAAAACGCTTTGGGATATTCATTCTAAGGGATTTTTCATTAGGGAGCCTCTAAAAATTCAATGTCGTGCATATGTGCGGCAGGGAATTATTAGGGGTTCCCATTATTATTTACGCGACAATTATTTTTATCACTCTGAAAATAAAGTAAATCCGCCTTGCACCGAAATAGCAAGACGGATTTTAAATTATAAAAGTTTAAACCCGGAAACGACTGCTTTAGCCGTTTCGGGTGGTTAAAAATTTTGCAGAACTATTTCTTAAAGTCAATAGCTCCGTTAAAAGCTTCTGTGAAAAACAGAATGTTCAAAGCCGCTCCGGCTATTCGTGAGGGCGGTGCTTTTTTTGGATTGTATTATTAACCGACTTGTACTATATATCAAATGAAATCATTTAACATCTGTCGCGTAAAATTCCGCATTACTGTGTTGTTGTCCTCGGAAGGTTGACGCCTTGCCGAGATTTTTTGGACAGTCTGACGGAACAAGATTC
>JBGUPW010000224.1:0-6821 GCA_045130495.1 Ruminococcus sp.
CGCTCGTCGCTACGCTCCTCCCTCGAAAAACTCGCGGCAATCTACTACAGACTTAAAAATTGTTTCAACTTGCTATTGCAATTTGCGTGAAAATAATTTTAAATATTTTGGCTTTGCTTTTTGACTCACTTTTTTCTGTTGTATTCGGGTTTACTACAACTATTGACACAGAGCCATTATTTATTGACTTAACGCCAAAAAAGCACCGCCTTTCGACGGTGCTTCGGGGTCAATCTTATTTATCTTTCTCAATGAGAGTCTTTGTCTTAACGATAGCGAAGATAGTGAACGCAATGAGAACAGCGCCGCAAACCCAGAGAATCCAGTAATCACTGAGATAACGGAAAATAAAATTATCTCCGCCGCGGGTATACTGTTGCACAAATCCCGTCGCGCTCTCGGGATCTCCGTCCACCGGATGACCGCTCTTGGCAACCGCTGTCCAGAACTCTGTACCTGTGTAGAGCTTTGCGGGAACATTATTGGTGGAGGTACTGCGTGCTCTGAATATCGAGAAAATAATCGTCCAGAAAATAAGAGCAGCGGGAACGGCAGCGATCTTGGGTCTGTTGACGTAGAGAAGAAGAACGCCTGCAATTACAGCAAGGATGCACTGAGTAAGCATGATGCCCATGGCAAGACCCGAGCCGTAGTCATTTTCCATCATGGTAAACATGGTGTACTTTGTCGCGTCATACGGACCGTTTGCAACGCCCTGGAGATTAAACACGTTGATGTACTGTTCCTGCGGGATCAGCTCAAAAACGGGCAGAATCATCATCAAAATTACCGTGGCGGGGAAAAGAATTGTTCCGATTACCTTAACATACATCGGAGTACTGTATCTTTTTGATAGCATTTTAATGTCCATAACACACCTCATAAATATACATTTGAATTGCCGCAAAAGCGTAATCCCTCTATTGATGATGATACCATAAATAATATGCTGTGTCAAGATATTTTTAGGTAATTTTTATCAATAACTAACTAAATATGCAATAAATTTGTTGCTTTACGCTATTTTATCAGGGAGCGCTTTTGTATATTTTTGCCGCTTATCAATCGCCGGAGCCGAGTACGACCGACGACAACGCGGGCATTGTGATTTTTCCGTCCTTTACAGTCAGGTGATTATCCTTGACCGAACCGAGGAAGTCCGCGCGAACCTTCGCGTTGGGAAGCATATCGGAGGTTATTTCAAGGGTTTTTGAATCACTCGGGCTGAAATTGTGGATAACAAGAAGCTTAACTCCGTCCTTTTCAATGTAGTAAGCGCCGACTTCCTTATCGCCGAAGGTCTGCTGAGAAGTGATCCTGCCCCTTGCGATCTCCGGAATTTGCAGCTTGACATTGATAATCCTGCGGTAGTGGTTGAGAAGCGAGTCCTCGTCGAAAAGCTGCTGCTTTACGCCGCCGTTTTTGGGCTGCTCCGGAGCCGATGCTCCGTCAACCGTGATAGACTGCGGTTTATCGCTGTCGAAAACCATGGGAAGACGATACCATTTGTCGCTGTCCGTGTCGGGAGCCTCCATGCCGATTTCCTCGCCGTAGTAGGTGAAAGAGTTGCCGGGAACAAGCATATAGATATTCGCGGCAAATTTCTCTGTCGCAAGCCCCTTGCCCTGGAGTGAATTTGCGATTCTCGCCTGGTCGTGGTTCGAGAGGAACATCGCGTTGATGTAGGCGGGATTCGCTGCGGTCATCTTCTTATCGTAGGAAGCTAACTTCTTGATAAGAGTCTCGCCGTTGCCCATCGCCATATTCTGAACGATATCTCCCGAGCTCTGCGCAAAGCGGAACGCGAACAGGCTGTCGATACCGCTCTTGTACATATCAACGATATCGGTGTCGTCCGACCATTCCTCGCCTACGAGGTAAACGTCGGATTTGATTCCTCTGCAAGTGTCAACAAACCACTTCAAAAACTCCACGCCGTCGGTGTGCTTGTTATTGAAATACTTGACAGCGTCAAGGCGGAAGCCATCCACTCCGCGGTCAAGCCAGAATTTGGAGATCTTTGTGAACTCTTCCTTGGTTTTTTCCGAGGTCAGGTTCCACTCGGGCATGGTGTCGGAGAAGTTAGCCTCGCAAACATAGTTGCCTACCTTGATGGTCTGTACGTCGTCGCCGTAGTAGCCTTCCTCATGGAACTCAAAATACTGAGCCTTGCCGTCGAGCTTGCCCTGCTTGACTTCCTCGCACGCCTCGACAAAGAGCGGGTTTTTGTTGGAAATGTGGTTCAGCACCAAATCGAGTATAACGTTGATACCTCTGCTGTGACATTCCTCAACCAGCTTGTCGAAATCATCGAGAGTGCCGAAGCTCTTGTCTACATTGTAGTAATCCTCAACACTGTACTTGTGATAGGATTCGGACGGATTGATGGGAGTCATCCAAAGTGCGTCCACGCCGAGGTCGCTGCCTTCGCCGGGCTTGCCGTCGTTCAGATAACCGAGCTGAGAAATAATTCCCTTGAAGTCGCCTATGCCGTCCTTGTCGGAGTCACAGAAAGACTGCGTGAATATCTGATAGACGTTGCGGTATTTGTCGGTTGACGCAACCGCCTTGCCGCCCGCTATGGGGTCGTCAACTTTTTCGCCGCTGTCGGCAGTAGCAGCCGAGCCTGATGCCGAATTATCAGAGCTTTCGGTTTTTGAGTTGTCGGAACCGCAGCCTGCCAGAACACAGCTCCCCAAAAGCGCTGCGCACAAAATAAAGGATAATAATTTTTTCATAACATTTCCCTATAGGAATCGTGCTTGCGCACTGTTTTATTCAATAGGGGCGGCAGCCACAGACTGCCGCCCCGGATTGAGCTTATAAATTTGTGTGTGAAACGGGCATTAACCCTTAACACCACCGGCTGTAACGCCGCCGACATAGTACTTCTGCATCTTGAGGAAGAGAAGAGTGATCGGAACAGCAACAACAACCGAGCCTGCCAAGAACTCCTGGAACCATGTTGTCTTGTGGTCCAAGTCGATCATGAGCTGGAGACCGATGGCAACAGTATAATTTTCCTGAATGTCGCCCATGATGATCTTAGCAAGAATAAAGTCTGTCCAAGGTCCGATGAAAGCTGTCAAAACTGTGTAAACAACGATCGGCTTTGACATCGGAAGAATGATTTTCCAGAAAATCTGGTTCTTGGTCGCGCCGTCGATGGTCGCAGCCTCGTCGAGCGCACGCGGGATCGTGTCGAAGAATCCCTTTGAAATCTGGAATCCCAAGCCGGCACCGCAGCTGTAGCAAAGAACGAGCGCTATGAGGTTGCCGTCGAGACCCATGATTTTGAGCAGATAGTACATAGCGATCATGGTCATGAATCCGGGGAACATACCGAGAATCATCGCAATGTTCATCAGCTTTTTACGCATACCGAAACGCAGACGGCTGAAAGAATAGGAAACCGCCAAAACCGAAATGGTCGAGATAACGCAGCTAAAGCAAGCAACTATAAATGTGTTAAGGAACCACTTCGGGAAGTTCAGGGTTGAAGAACCGGCTCCCGAGAAAAGGTCGATATAGTTCTGGAAGGTGTACCATTCGGGAAGAAGCTCACCGTTACTTACGGCAGCGCCGTCGGCGCGCAGCGAGTGCAGCAGCAAGTAAACGAACGGTGCGACCCAAATAATACACATTACTCCGAGAATCAAATAAATGAGGGCGTTGGAAATGTGCCGTCTCATCTTATAGCTTTTAATCATGAGAACGCCTCCTCATCCTTCATAGATTTAGAATTGTTGTAAACGATCAACGACAGGGTAGCGCAGATGATAAATACCAAAATACCTATTGCCGACGCTAAACCGTAGTCCTTCTTGTCGCCCATCGACAGGTTGTACAGCCATGTAACAAGGATATCGGTGTCGCCCGCTCCGAAGTATTCGGGGTTGGAAGGTCTGCCGCCTGTCAACAGGAAGATAACGTTGAAGTTGTTGATATTGCCGACGAACTGGGTGATGAGCTGCGGAGTGGTAACAAAGATCATATAAGGAAGAGTGATCTTTGTAAACGTCTTGAACGGCGAAGCGCCGTCGATACGAGCCGATTCATACAAGTCTTCAGGAATATTCATCAAAATACCCGACATAGACAGGATCGTGTACGGGATACCTACCCAGCAGTTGATAATGATTACCGTAAGTCTTGCCGTCAGCGCGCTGCTGCCCAGGAAGTCGATTTTTGGATTTGTCCCGGTGATCAATCCGAGGAAAATGTTGAACGCGCCTTCCTGAGTGAGCATCTGGCTCATGAGGAGCAAGGATACGAACTGGGGAACGGCGATCGTGATAACAAACAGGGTTCTGAAAACGCTCTTGAGCTTGATACCCTTTTTGTTGATCATCAAAGCAACAATCATACCGAGAATGTAGTTGGAGAAGGTTGCGGCAATAGCCCAAACCAATGTCCAGCCTGCAACGCCGAAGAAGGTCTTAGCCTTTGCAGCGCTGTTTACGACGTTGAACAGATTGCTGAAATTTTCAAGTCCGACCCAGTCGAACAGAACGTTGTGCTTTCCGCCGTCGTAGTTGGTGAACGCGATAAGAATCATGAAAATCAGCGGGAGAATGTTGAAAACGCTGATCATCAAAATCGGGAAAGAAAGAAGTGTGATATGATACTTTCCGTCGAGATAATCGTGAGCATCCTCTTTCAGTGTCGTGGGTTTCTCGCCGTTTTCTCTCATAACCTGATGACGGTAGGCGTCTTTGATATTGGAGATATATATCGCGAAAACAACAACTGTTACAACCACCGTAAGCGTGCCGTAAAGCAGAAGCAGCATCGAATTCTGACCGGGTGTATCATGCGGGAATCCCATTTCATCGTATACAACCTGACGCTCCTGGGTACCGAGAGTCGGCAGCCAGTACAGCTTGTCAAAGCCGAATACAATCATAAATGCAAAGTACAGAATCTCTACGAGCAGGTAAAGAATACCCTTATAGGTTTTACCCTTATGCAAATCGCCGAAGCCGAAAATAACATAAGAAAGTTTTGTTGCCCAATCACCCTTGACAAAGGTAGTGCCGTAGTTCTTAAAGCCTTTGC
This sequence comes from Ruminococcus sp., assembly GCA_045130495.1. Taxonomy (GTDB): domain Bacteria; phylum Bacillota; class Clostridia; order Oscillospirales; family Acutalibacteraceae; genus Ruminococcoides. Next base: position 5,059 of record JBGUPW010000224.1, read on the forward strand.
CTATTCCGACAAAGAAACGGACAATTGCCCTTCCTATCAGCTTGAAAAATCTGCCGATCGCGCGGGGCAGGTTTTTCATAGCGTTTTTAAACCTGTGAGCGAACCTTTGTAACGGACTGAGCTGTTTGTATTCAACGTATGTCATATAGCTCTCCTTTAAAAAAGTCTGATATCTCTCTTTATTATATAGCGTTTGCCGATGTATTGCCTTGCGGCGTGTTTGTGCAATCGGAGCCGGCAAGCGCTTTACACCAAACTAATAATGCCTTTTACGTTTCCCATATAATAAAAAACATTATTCGTTTGGTGTACAGAAAACGTAAATCAGGAACTTTCCGGGGCGCCCCGAAGAGGGGCGCCCTTTATTGTGTTTTGCTTAACAGTCAGCTTGCGTCAGAGATTATTCGTCTTTGATCTGAGCTACAACCTTTTCCCACAGAGTCTTTGTTGCTGCCTCGTCATCGGGATTCCAGCCGTCCTTGTACATCTCGCTGCCGAGAGTACCCATGGAGGTCCAGAATGTTCCGGCGATCTTAACCTGAGGAACAGCGTTCTCGGACTGAGCAGATACAGCCTGGATAATGGGATCGTTGCTTACAGCTTCCATAGCCTTCTTGTTGGAGGGACCCCAGCCGAGAGTCTGAGCTCTCTGAGTCTGGCAATCCTGACCGGTCAGATAGTAAGCAAGGATCTGAGCAGATCTCTGGAACTTTGTGTGAGAGTTAACGCCGATGTACTTGTAACCGAACAGGGAAATAAGCTGCTTGTCTTCGTTGCCTACCTTGATAGTGGGCAGCTTGGCAGCACCGAACTTGTCGCCGAGAGCTTCTTTGTTGCCTGCTGAATCCCATGTTCCGTCAACGCCTGCGGCAACCTTGCCGTTCTTAAAACCAGCGGAGATGTTTGCAACATCCTGTGAGGAGAATGTGCCCTTGTAGGTCTTCATAAGCTTAGCAAAAGCCATGAGGGTCTTAACAACTGTATCCTCGTCGTAATCAACGAATTTCTGTGTTGCACCGTCTGATTCAAAGCCGTCGATCAAAGCGCCGCCGGTGAAAGCGAATGTGCAGGAGTAGAAGCCGTTGCCGGCGTCCATAACGAACTGCTTGCCGCCCTTCTTGCACGCTTCAAGAACGCCTTCAAAAGTCTTGGCATCGTCTTCCGAAACAACGGTCTTATCATATACGAGATAGTAGCCGTTGTCGTTTGTCTCGGGATAAGCGTAAAGGCTGTCACCTTCCTCAGCCGCCTTAACGGGCTTTTCTGCGTTGTTAGCTTCGATCGTGCTTACAAATCCCTTAGCAACAGGGGAAAGAACCTGAGCAGCCATCAATTTGTCAAGCTGGTCACTCGGGAAACCGAATACGTCAGCGCCCTTGTCAGGGTCTTTGATCATATTGGTCGCGGCATCCGACTCACCCTGAGCACGAACTTCGATGTTCTTGATCTTAACATCGGAATAGTGATTCTTGAATTCCTCAACCTGCTTCTTAACCAGTTCAACAGCAGCGTCGGGAGCCCAAACCTTGAGGTCGATGTCTTTTTCATCACCGAACAGGGAAGCGTCAGGCCAGTTAGCGTCAATCGTCGCACCGCTGTCAGCCTTCGACTCCGTGCCGGAAGCCTTTGCATCACCGCCGGAAGCCTTTGAATCGCTGCCGGAAGAGCTGCCGCCACAGCCTGCGAACGCGGTTGCTGTTACCATGCCTGCCAAAATAATGGCGAGAACTTTTTTCATTGGAATATCCTTCTTTCTAAAAATT
>JBGUPW010000225.1:0-11420 GCA_045130495.1 Ruminococcus sp.
AAAGGGTGTATCAATGTATTTTGAATACGGAGAAAAGGAAATCGAATATTTAAGAGCTAAGGACATTAAACTCGCGGAAGTGATTGATAAGCTCGGTCACATTTACAGAGAAGTTGACACCGACTTGTTCTCTTCCGTTGTACATCAGATCATCGGTCAGCAGATTTCCAACAAGGCTTTGAGCACCATCTGGCAAAGGCTCCAAAATAATATCGGCGAAATCACGCCCGACAACATTCTCAACGCCGATACGGAAGCGCTGAGAGCAGCAGGGATATCGGCGCGGAAAGCGGGATATATCACAGATTTCTGTGAAAAGCTGCAAAGCGGCGAATTTGACTTGGAAGCCGTGAAAAATATGTCCGACAGCGACGCCGTTGAAGCGCTCGTCGGATTAAAGGGCATAGGCGTATGGACGGCAGAGATGATCTTGCTCTTTTGCCTGCAACGGCAGAATATTCTCAGCTACGGCGATCTGGCGATAATAAGAGGAATGCGCATGGTTTACCACCACCGAAAAATCGACCGCACTCTCTTTGAAAAATATCGCAGACGACTTTCACCGTATTGCAGCACGGCAAGCCTATACTTCTGGGCAGTCGCAGGCGGCGCGATACCCGGTATGAAGGATTACGCGCCTAAGAAGAAATAATAAAGGGTACAAACAGAAACCTCGGATAAACGCAATGTTATCCGAGGCTCTTTTAGTTGTTATTTAATGATTTGCATTAAGCATAAGGAATTTAATCACGGATTTTAGTTCTGCGGCAAGCCTTGTTTTTTGTATTCATCCCGGCCCGTCGGAGGTGGGGATCACTTTTTCCTGAAAACGAAAAATCTTCGGCTCTGTTTGCTCATTTTTTCTTCATTTTTTCTTCCGTCATTGTGCTAACATCTTTATTCGGCGAAATAGGCTTTTGCCGCCTGATTGTAGCGATAGGTCGCCTTGCCAAGCTCAATGCTCGCTTCCTCAAGGTCGGAGCCGACAAATAACTTCACATAGTCTATAACAGAGTAATCATATGTGCTGTTCCCGATTTTCAGTGCAAACTGCAAGTCGAGCTCACTTGCGGCAATATTTGTCTTTTCAAAATAAATTTTGCCGTACTTCTCGACAGGCTCTGCTATTACGCCGTTGATGGTAACCAAGCCGCTGAAACTTGCGAACTTGTCTTTGTCCGTAACAGTGTAGTAATGTCTGAGCGAGGTTTTGCTTAGGAATAGAACCGAGGTGAATTCATAGCGCAGACCGTAATTCTCCAAATCGGCAGACATATCGCTCGCGACAGAGTCGATCACCACTTCATTATCAAAGAAGTAATTCCCGCCGTTTGCAAGATTTTCCGTGTTGCGGTCAAATCGCGTCTGCGCTCTCGAACCGTAGTCGAGCATAGACTGTACAAGTGCTTTCAGGTTCGTGTAGCTCTTGGCGCCCGTGCCGGTGTAAGTTTCCTCGTAATCCTCGGAGAGGATTTTATTCGCGTATTCCACAACCGAACAAGTATCGGTTGCAGCTTCCTCGCCGTTTATTTTCAGCGTTGCGGTGATCTCATAGGTCATTTCGGCAACCGCTACGGGACAGCTGACCTTGTAATAGCCGTTGTCGCAAAGCTGCGTATTCAACGGAACATTATTCAACGTTTTGTCAAACCATGTAAATCTCACTGTCGCGTTTTGTACTTCTTCTTCCGTGAGATTTACAAAGAAGTTCACGCCTATGTCGCCTTCGAGCGTGAGTGAATGACCTGTAAAGAATTTTCTCTTGATGCTTGCAGTCAGGCACTGAGGCTCTGTGTCTGTATGCAGCGCGTCGCCCTTGACATAATACCAGACATAATATGTTCCCACATCGATGCCGGCAGGCAGCAACGCATTGTATTCTGCCGCATCCGGCGCGGTAGTATCATTCGTACCGAGCGCGTACACCGGCCAACCTCCCGATGCTTTTCCTTCTTCAATAAGCGTCTGAGCCTCTCCTGTATAGGTCAGATCAAGTGCCGCCGGAACCTCAATCAATTCTGCAGGATCCTTTTCGCTTTCTTCAACAAGCAGCGTATAGGTGACACTGAACGCAGGAGAAGCGGAATTATCTACGGTCGCTGTATAGCCATCCACTTCGTCGACCGTGAGGGTATAGTTTTCTATGTCGTTGATCGGGATCTTACCTAAGATAAAGCTCCAAATACCTAATTCTCCGGCTTCGACCTCCTTAGAAGCCACTTCCTCACCGTTGTTCATCAGGTGGACGGTAACGCTTTCAGGTCTGATACCTCCTGCATTATCGCTGTCATCCCATGCAATTAAACCTATTGCTTCAAGTGTATCATTATCATTGATCACATAGCTGTTGGTAACGGTATATCCGTCGATAATCGCGGTGTAGCCTACCACATCGTCCTCAGTGATGCTGTACTTGATTTCTTCACCGTTTTCGTACTGAGCAAGATCGGTGAAATCAAACTGCCAGTCATTTTCGGCGGTCACGGTTGCGGAAGTACCCGTATCTGCGCCGTTTTTCAGCAGATGAACCGTAACGCTCGACGGACGTTTATTCTCGTAACCTTCATCATCCCAGACGATCATGCCCGCAACTGAGGTCTTTGTCAGAGGCGTATGGGTGAAGGTGAGAACAAAACCGTTTCCTGCTTCATACATCGATCCATAACGGTACTGCCCTTCTATATCCTGTCCGAGCGGATTTTCATCGGTAATAACGATCTTATTCCAGTCGGGAACGATACCCGTAACGTCGCCTTCCACGCTCACGATACCCTGCCAACTTCCGTTTGCGGATAAGGTCAGTTCTTTTGTTCCGCCTTCCGCGTTGACATTCAGCTTAACGCTGCCGCCTCTGAGTTGGTCGGCGTTTTCGCCGTCCTTCCATTCGATACGGACGGGAACCTGTCCCTTTTCGAGCCACTTTGCCGTAAAGGTGACGTCCTCGCTGATCTTGAAATCATCGCCCATGGCACAAACCGTATCCACAGTTGCTCCTTTAGCCGTCCAGCCGCCGATGTTTTTGCCTGTCGAAAGATTTTTATAGATGTTGCCCGGGATCGTGATATTCGTTCCCTTCAAAACCTTAAAGGTCTGAGCGGGATAGATGCTCTCGTCCAGCCCCGATTCAACAGTGACGGTACAGTATTGCAGAGCGTCTGAGAAGTTGGTTTGCCAGACAGCCTCGGCATACTGTGCTTCAAAGGAGTCAAAGCGCACCCATCCGATGTACTGTCCCGCCTTTTGAGGTCCGAACAACTTTCCGTCTGCGGCAACCTCTGGATTCACATCTTCTGCCATTACATAAGGCGCTTCTCCCCAGAAGGTATAATTCTTTGGAGTGCCCTGGTTTTGTCCGGTACAGTTGAGCTCCCAGTACCAGAGGTTATTGCAGCGTGTATCGCTGTCTGTGGGGAGCTTAACGCTGCCGCTGCCGTTGAGTCCGGTGTATTCACGCTTCACCTGTTCTACCATCTCGTGGGCTTGCTGCGTAAAATCAAGGCCTTCAAAGTAAGCGTCATATTGATCGCTGAAGCTGTCCAACATATAGCCGCCGATCTTTGCCATGAACTGCGGATCCTCCGGCTGGATCACGATCTTGCCGCGGCAGTCCTTGAGCTGCGGCATATGGGTGTACTGGGCAAAGTAGTCGTCGGAGCCGGGCTCTTTGTAGAGATAAGGCTCATCTATAGTCGGGTTTTCGTCATCAACCAAGGATTTTTCCAGGATCTTCCTTGCGCGCAGATAGATATTATTAGTATGATCCTTCTCCTCTGTTTCGGGTCTGAGGTCGAGGATGATGGTTTCGGTCGGATGATTCTTAAGGAAATCCTTGCACCATGTAAGGATCATATCTAAGCTCAGACGCTTTCCGTTGTCATTCTCGGCGAAATAGGTGCCGCCGCCTGACTTGCCGTGGCATACCCAGAGGTTTTCGCCGTCGTCGTTATAGTGGAAGCCTCCGCTGCTGCCATCCTTGTAGCGGTCATTCAGCCTCAGATCGAGCTGACGGGCGCCTCCCTGAAGCTGTTCATCGATATACTCGATCTGCGTCTTTGCAAATTTTCTGCCTATGGTCGGCGCTATGAAGGGAACAAAGGATGTATAGTCAGCGTAAATCAAAGTAAACAAGGACAAAGGGAACAATATATTACCGCCGAAAAATAATGCTAAGGGTATACTCGGCGTTGCAGGGTTGCCCACAGTTTCTAATTTGTTCATGCTGGAATCATACGAGCCGGGCATATTGATCTCGTTGAGGTAGTTTTCACCCGAGACGCCGGAAAGCCAGTTCACGCTGCTCAGTGTATCGGGATCGGCATTCATCTGATCCTTTCTGCCGATGAACGGTGATTCAAAATCTGTTTCGCCAAAGGTGTCGGTCACCAGCTCGGCTTCGCGGTTCTCCAATAGGACCGTATATCCCTGTGTCGATACGAAATAGCGGGAGGGATATGCGGAGTTGTAGTTACTGTATCTGTTTGTGAATGTGCCAAAGTCACCCGCTATGGAAACGCCGAGTCTCGCACCGTCCGAGAGTATGCCGTCAATGTCGATCGTTCTTCCGGAAGGCAGATAAATGTCGCCGCCGGTTTTACTTGCTTTATTGTTCTTTACAACGGGTCTTCCATGAACAGAAAAATAATCTCCGTTCGCCAACACGCCTCCGCCGTTTTCGGAAGCGGTATTGCCGGTGATGCTGCCGCCGTATAACCGGAACGTGCCGCTTGTGTTGACAAATACGCCGCCGGCAGAACCCCATGACGTATTATCCTTGACGACGGTACCGTCTAACATCTCGAGCGTGCCGCCGTTGTTGATGTAAATACCGCCGCCTGTATCGGCGTGGTTGCCGGTAACAGAACCGCCCAGCATGGTTAACCTTGCCTTGTCGTGGATATAGACGCCGCCGCCGTGTGCAGAGCTGCCTCCCGTGAGTGCGCCTGTCTTTGCTGTACCGGTATCTTTCAGCAAAAGTGTACCGAACACCTCGATGACATGGCCGTCGCTCGTCTTGGTCGCGCGATTTCGATTCAGCGTATGACCGTTCAGGTCGATCGTGATTTCCTTTCCCGCCGGGATCTTGATCCTGTCGTCAGAGGGCTTTGCGGCATAATCCTTTGTCAGCTTGATAGGATCGGTGCCGGTGTATTCTTCGATCTGCTTCTTCAAGGCTGCCCAGCCGGAGCTGATCTCAGCCTCGCCGTTCTTGAGCTCTACTTCATAGCCCTTTGCGGAGAAGAAATAGTTTGCGGGCTCAACAGTAACGAGATCGACGGAGTTATGCTTCGCGTAGTCGTTTGTAAGGATACCTGTGCCGGCTTCCATATCCACGTGGATCTCAGAACCGGTCAATGCGCCTGTCACGGTGAGCACTCGATCTTTCTCAATATACAGATCATCCGCGAACATACCCGCATTGTTTTCCTTGATGATAACCTTACCCTGTATCTTCACATCCTTTGCGCCTTCGCCGTTGTTGACGAAAACGCCTCCGCCGTAGTCGTCCGCTTTGTTGGATGAGATCGTACCGCCGATGATCGTCAGGCTTTCGTCGTTGTAGACGCCGCCTCCGTTGTCGGAGGTGTTGTTTTTGGTGATGGTACAGTTGTTAAGCGTCAGCTTGCCCGCGCTGTCACCGGAAGCGTCATTGTAAATACCGCCGCCGTTTAGCTTCGCTTTATTGCCGCTGATAGTGCAGTCTGTGAGCGAGGTCGTTCCGAGATTTTTGATTCCGCCGCCTTCCTCGTTAGACGCCGTGTTGTTACTGATGGTGACGCCGTCTGCCGTAAAGGTGCAGGACGACGAGACCTTGACGCCGCCGCTGTCATATCTTGTAATGTTGCCTGAGACGGAGCCGCCCGTCATATTGATCGTGCCGTTTCTCAGATGGATGCCGCCGCCGTCATCGGACGCATTGTTGTTGTCGATAGCAGTATTTTTACCGTTGATCGTCAGCGTTTTACCGCCTGCGTCCATATAAATGCCGCCGCCGTAGTCGAAGGAAGTATTATCTTTGATCGTGCAGTTTGTAAACGTCGCATCTTCGTCGATTTTCAGATACATTCCGCCGCCGTCGTTTGACGCAGTATTTCCGCTGACATCAGCATCGCTCATATCGAGCTTGCCGCCCGAGCAAACATAGATTCCGCCGCCCTGGCTGCTCGCTGTGTTATTCGATACGGAGCCGCCTTTCATGTTAAAATAGCCGGTGCCCCTGACATAGACGCCGCCGTCATCGGCATTATTACCGCAGATACTGCCGCCCTCAAGCGTGAAGACCGCGTTATCTTCGCTGACATTGACGCCGCCGTTGTTGGCAAAGCCGCCGGTGATCTTACCGCTGTGATCCTTTGATGAATCTTTGACGGTCAGGTTGCCGAAAACCTCGATGACATGACCGTCCCTATCCTTTTTGATGCGGTTTCTGTTGATGGTATAGCCTTTCAGGTCGATCGTGAGCGTCTTGCCTTTGGGGATCTTAAGGCGATCGTCGTCGGAGCTTGCGGTGTAGTTCTGACCAAGTGTGATCGTATCGCCGCTCTCAGCGTTATTGATATCTCTTTGCAGTACATTCCAGTTGGAATGCATACGGGCTTCCTTCCCATCAGATGTCCAGGAAATGGGGATCGCTCCTTCACCGGTAGCAAAGTAGTTAGCCGGATCCTCAACATTATGATATTTGTTGTAATTGACCGTCATAACTCCGGGATCCGCCATGTCAACAAAGCCGATACGCGTATTGTCGATCCGTCCGGTCAGCTCCAGCTTTTTATCGCCGGCGAGATAAAGGTCATAGCCGAGTCCTGCCGTGTTGCCTTCCATGAGCAGCTTTCCTTGGATCTTCACGTCCTGCGAGCCCTTGCCCTTGCTGGCATAGAGACCGCCGCCGTGTTTATCCGCGTGGTTTCCGGGATAGTTGACGCCGTCGACCGTGCATGCGCCTATGGTGGTGTTGCCCTTGATGGTGAGCTTTTCATGGTTATAAACACCGCCGCCGTTGCTCTTATCGTCGCCGCCTGAAGTACTGTTGCCGGCGATGACGCAGCTGTCGATCGTCAGATCTCCGGCGCTGTCTGAATCGGCATCATTGTAAACGCCGCCGCCCTCCTTCACGGATTTGTTGCCGGTAATGAGGCAGCTTTTGAGGGTGGTAGTGCCATGGTTCTTTAATCCGCCGCCGTCCTCTGTTTGTGCTGTATTATTTTGTATTTTGACGTTTTCCGCGCTGAAGGTCGTGTCTCCCGTTACCCTGACGCCGCCTCCGTCACATCTCGTTGAGTTTTCGGAGACAGAGCCGCCGTTCATATTGATCGTGCCGCGGTACAGGTAGATACCGCCGCCGTCATCGTCGGAAAAGTTATTGTTGATGATCGTATTATTCTTTATAGTCAGTGTCTTGCCGCGTTCATCCATATAGATGCCGCCGCCGTAATCATAGGAGTAGTTTTCGGTGATCTGACAGTTGGAAAATGTCGCGTTATAGCCCAAGTGCAGATATACTCCGCCGCCGTCGTTTTGTGCACTGTTCATTTTGATCGCAGCGTTGCTCAGGTCTACCCTGCCGCCTGACGCAATATAGATACCGCCGCCGTGTTCGCTTGCTTCGTTACGCGAGATGGTGCCGCCGGTCACGGTGAGCCTGCCGCCGTCCTTGACGTGGACGCCGCCGCCGTTGTCGCCTTTATTGTAGTAGATCGTGCCGCCCGCCAGTATGAACCATCCGCCGTCGCCGACATTGACGCCGCCGCCGTTGTTCGCAAATCCGCCGGTGATCTTACCGCCGCCGACGCTGTCGCGCACGGTCAGTCTGCCGAACACCTCGAACACATGACCGTCTCTGTCCTTGTCTTTGCGCTTTCTGTCGATAGTTTTACCTTTCAGATCGATCGTGATATTCTTGTCGCCGTTGACTCTGATACGCTCCTTGTTATTCGTATTGATAACGTCGTCCGACAACTCGATAACAGCGCCGTAGGAGGCACCGTTGACCGCGCTTTGAAGCGAAGCCCAGCTATTTACAGTATAGTCTGCGGTTGTTTTGGAAAGATATGCTTCTCCGCTTCCGTCAACGGCAACGGTATAGTCCGAATCGTCGGATGAGAAGTTATCCGCGCCGCCTTTATCATTCAGACCTGAAGTGATATTACCTGCGGGATTTGATTTCAGCACACCGATTCTTGTTTCGGGATCAAGCGCTCCCGCAACCGTCACGGATTTGCCCTCGGCAAGGCAAAGGTTGTTGTCCTCTCCTGCCTTTTTATTGTTACTGATTACGATATAGCCGGAAATGTTCATCTCGGCTGTACCTGAAACTTGTACGCCGCCGTTGTTGCCGCAGGTGTTGTTCTCTATCCTGCCGTTTGTCATGTTCAGGGTCGAGCCGGTATCGTCGGGCAGATAAATGCCGCCGCCCCATTCTGCGCAGGTGTTTGAGCTGACGACGCATCCGGTAAGGTTCAAAACGCTTCTTGCGTAGATACCGCCGCCGCAGTTGTTCTCGGCAATATTATTATTTACATTACAGTCGGTCATCGTGATCGTGGTATCTGTCCAGATACCGCCTCCGCTTTTATATGCTTTGTTGCCGGTAAATGTGCAGCCGTCAAACGTTGCCTCGGCAAATGCCGTAACAGCACCGCCGCCGTGCTCGGTGCTCTCGTTGCCGATAAAGACGGTATTTGTCGCATTGAAAACAGCCGTGCTTTCATCGTTGACATACACCGCGCCGCCGTCTTTAGATGTATTATTTCCAACGGTGCAGTCGGTCATATTTGCAGTACCGCTTATGACGCATACTGCGCCGCCTCTGCTGTCTGATGTACCGTTCGCGGTATTGTTCTCGATAACGGTGTTTTCGAGAGTCAGCGACTTGCTGCTCCATATACCGCCGCCTGTTGTATATGCGGTATTGCCGGAGACAGTACAGCCGTCAAGCGACGTATCAGCGTATGCAGTGATCGCGCCGCCGGCGTGAGCAGTGCTTCTATTGTCCGTAAAGAGAGAGTTTGTCGCGCTGAAAGCAGCAGCATCTCTATTAACATACACCGCGCCGCCGTTTGTCGCGTTACCGCCCTTGATGACGCCGCCGCCATAGGTGTCCCTGACGGTCAGAACAGAGGTGCCGGTCGACCAAAAAGCGTGACCGTCTGTATCCGAACTCGAACGGTTCCTGTTGATCGTATGACCGCAAAGATCGATCGTAACCGTTGTGCTGTCAACCTTGATATGACCGTTTGTGCCGGAACCGCCGCTTGTAATATCCTGTCCCAGCGCGATGACCGCATTATCGGTTTTTACTGCTTCCTGTAGTTCAGCCCAAGTATTAACTGTAACGGTCGCGTTCACATTGGGAACTATCTCGCCGCCGCTGTTAACTTTTGCCTGTGTGCCGCCGCTCGCAAAGGTGAACGCGGACGCGCTGTTGCTGCCCAGACCGCTTGTGACCGCTCTGCCGGACAGGTTGGTGCCTGCGACGTTGAGTTTCGCGCTGTTATCAAGCGTACCGTTGACAGTGATCACAGCGTTCCGATCAAGGAACAAATTATTCTTTATGTTATCCCGGACGACAGGAGAACCGCTCACACGGAGCGTACCGTCCTCACTCTCAAAGACGCCGCTTCCGTTCTCATACGCAAGGTTGCCGCTGATCGTGCCGCCCGTAAGTGTCAGTACACCGCTGAGACCATTCCAGATACCGCCGCCATCTGTTTTTGCGACGTTCCCGGAGAATGTGCCGCCGCTGACCGTCAAGTCGCCGGTGTTGTAAACAGCGCCGCCGCGCAGTCCGTAACCGCCGGTAATCTTACCGTAATCATTGCCGCTGCTGTCGGTGATCGTCAGCTTACCGTTGTTTTCAATAACATAGCCTTTCTCCGACGCTGCGGTAAGACCTCTGTCGATGCTGTGACCGTTCAGATCGATGGTCGCTTCCACGCCCGAGGGAACATACAAATATCCCTGAGCCGCGAAATCAGCCGTCAACTGATAGGTTGTACTTGTAAGTGTGTACCTGCCCCGCTTTGCTCGCCGAACGGAGCATCAGCCGCAGCCGAAACAGTTCCGCTGTCAGACTCCGCTGCAACAAAATCCGCCGCAACAGTCTCGCTGTCAGATACCTCTGCAACAGTCTCGCTGTCATGCGCTGCCGCAACATCAGCGTTGTCGGTTCCCGCCGCGCCCGCAGCGAATGGCGCACTTGTTACGACACTGAACACTAACGCGAGTGTCAGCGCGGCGCTTACGAATTGCAGCGGTCTCTTCCTCCGTGTTTCTTGCTTGTTAGCAAAAGCAAGAAGCGGATAAAACGCAAACGGAAGGATCGTCAAACCGAGAGCAAAGCCAATGCCGTCACCAAAAGACTTTGCAAGACGATAGTTCAGGTTGAACGTAATCACGAACCCAATAATATCATATGCGACTACTAACAATCCGTAGGTCACTAAGTACGGAATAAAGAAAGACTTAACTTCCTCTATAGTACCGAATGAAGTGATAGCAGACAAATTGTTTGACATAACAAAGCCCGCCAAAATCAAGCCGCCGTAATACACTACAGTTGAGAGTATCAACGTCCAGAAAGGCAATTCCTCCATCTTGATTTAAAGAGCTTATAGTCGCCGTAGATCGGAATGAGTCCCTGCCATCCCGGCAAACCGAGCTTTTTGAAAATACGCCAACGTGAAACCGAAACCAACGCTGTCGAAACCAAGCCCAGCACAATAAAAAATATGCAGAACCCGAGATACGATTGCGCTTCAGCCATATTAACGCCTCTAAAAAATGCATCCATAAATTATAACCCCCTTAGTATATTGAATACAATTTTTATATATATTGTAGCATAACTTTCCGACAAATTCAATTTGCTTAAGAAAAAAGAAGGTTATAAAATCCCGAAAAGTGCATGGATGGAGTAAATAAAAAAGACATTGTCGCACCGGTAATCAATTCAAATCAATCATCAAAATAAGCTTGATCCAATATAAATCCACGCAGTTTTTGCAACAAACAGCAGAAACTCTATTAAGGCAATACCGCATGATTACGGTATGCGGGTTGCGAAGTAAGATTTTTCGTACAGTCTGACGGAACAAGATTCAAGGGAATCTCTAATAATTCAATGTTGTGCAGAAGTGCGAAAGATTTATGGCAGAATATTGTCTAAGCTCCGCCGGAATACTGACGTATTTCAAGTAGATTTGACAAGATTTTGCCGTGAAGATTCCGCGCTTATGCACGCCAGGGAATTGTTAGAGGTTCCCTTAAGCAAGGCGTGCGCCGCGAATTGTGCGGTGTTGCCTAGATTTCATCATCTGCACGCTCCTGAATATCAAATCATATAAAACCATGTTTCGTCCAATTCTATCTCCTTGCGCTCGACGGGGTGCTTGGAGTCGTAGTTGTACATCAGCTCCTGACTC